>JBCCTF010000136.1:0-9862 GCA_039198765.1 Pseudomonadota bacterium | reverse complement strand
CGGGAGCAGTCGCTCCAAGACGTGCCGGTCGCCGTCACCGCCACAACCGGCGACGAGTTGGCCGATAGGAGCGCCGTGGACATCCGGGACCTCGCCCAGTTCACGCCGGGACTGACGGTTCAGGGGGCCGCGCGAAGCTCGGGTGGCGGCTCCAATGCCAGCGTCTTTATCCGCGGCGTCGGCCAGGATGAGTTCCTCATCACCTTCGACCCCGGCGTCGGGGTCTATGTGGACGGGGTTTATCTTGGCCGCAGCGTCGGCTCCATTCTGGAGATCGCCGATCTCGAGCGCGTCGAGGTGCTGCGCGGACCTCAAGGAACCCTCTTTGGGCGGAACACGATCGGCGGGGCCATCCAGCTCGCCTCGAAGAAGCCGCAGCTCGGCACCGTCGAAGGCTTCGCCAGCATCGGCGCGCGCAGCGATAACGGCTTCGAGGCATCGGGCGCGGTCAACCTGCCCCTCGGGGACTACGCCGCGCTCCGCTTGACGGGGCAGACCAGGACCCAGGATGGTTTCGCGGTCAATCAGGTCACCGGCAACGACCTCTCCGCCATCGACCGTCAGGTCGTGCGCGGCCAGCTCCTCTTCGAGCCGACCGATCGCTTCTCCGCTCTTTTCACCGCGGATGCGTCTTTCCTGGACGAGCCCGGCATCCAGTCCTCGCTGATCGCACTTGATCAGGATAGCGCCTTCCTCGCGCTCTATAACGGCTTCCGCAGCCCTTCCCCGACCGAACCGGCGATCGGGTCGGGTGATGTTTCCCGTGATGCGGACATCGCCAATCTCGACCAGGATGGCCGGAACGAAAACGAGACCTGGGGCGTTGCCGGAACCCTATCCTATAAGCTGACCGACGACCTCACCCTGAAGTCGATCAGCTCCCACCGTGACCTCGATGCGGCGTTCACGGCCGACCTCGACGGCACGTCCGAGCCCTTTGTCAATACGCTCTACGATACCCAGCAAGAGCAGTTCAGCCAGGAGCTTCAGCTGGTCGGCTCGTTCGCCGACGGTCGCGTTTCCTTCGTCGCGGGCGGATTCTACTTCTCGGAGGACGCGAGCGAGACGGGCGGGATCGACATTTTCGCGGGTCTCTACAACATCCTCGAGGGCCTTCCCGGTCCGGTCTTCCCCGCCTTTCCCGGCGTCGACTGCACGATGACCCCCGAGTTCTGCGGCGGGGGCATGCTGAACCCGGTCAACTCGGGCTTCGACCTTGAGTTCCGCACCGACAGCGACGTCTCGGTGGAGAGCTACGCGCTGTTCGGCCAGTTCGATATTGACGTCACCGACCGCCTGGGCCTGACGATCGGGCTTCGTCAATCGTGGGACGAGAAGACCCTCGACTACGCGGTCAACCGAGCCGGCGGCTCGGCACAACTGTGCACTGCCTTCCCGCCGGCGGTCGCGGGATCGCTTGGTTGTATCGGTGAACAGATCTTCGCGGTTCCACCCTCGTCCTTCGAGGATACGTTCAACGCCTTCACGCCGAAGTTCGGCCTGGACTTCGCTGTGACGAACGACGTTCTTCTCTACGCCTCCGCCTCTAGAGGCTTCAAGTCGGGCGGCTTCAACGGGCGCGCGACCACCACCGCCGATCTGACTGTCTTCGAGCCCGAAACGCTCTGGACCTACGAGGCGGGTCTCAAATCCACAGTTCTCAACGGACGTGCACGGATCAACACTGCCGTCTTCTACTCCGACTACGAGAACATCCAGTTCGCGATCGCTGTTCCGAATCCGACCGGTCCCGGAACGCTGAGCCCGGTGATCAACGCAGGCTCAGCCGAGATCTACGGCTTGGAGATCGAAAGCCTCTTCAAAATCAGTTCGGACCTGTCGGCGTCGTTCGGTGCGGCTTTCACCCACGCCGAATATGCCGAGGACGTCACGTTCCTGGGACAGCCCACCGGCATCGAAGAAGGCAATGACCTTCCCAAGACCCCAGGCACCCAGCTCTTCGGCAGCCTGGACTACTCGCGGCCCATCATGTCGGGAAGCTACTTACTCAACGCCCGCCTCGACGGCAGCTACCGCAGCGCGTTTGAGAACGAGCCGTCGAACTTCGCGCCGGTTAGCCAGGACGGCTTCGGTCTCGTCAACGCACGTGTCGGTATCGACACCGCCTCGGATACGTTCGGCATCTCGGCCTGGATCAAGAATATTGGGGACGAGCGCTACCTGGAGAACGCTTTCCGTTCTGGCGGCGGCACGAATGTCGGCTATTTCACAAGGGGCCGGGAATACGGCATCACTGCCACTTACCGGTTCTGAATGGAGGTCGATTTGGTCAGGGCGAAGAGCGCGGACGGCAGAGACGCAGAGGCGAAGGCGCCGGTCAGTCGGGTGACCGACCTGACCGAGCGGCTGCGCGATGCCATCACCGACGGGCGTATCGTCCCTGGCTACCGCCTCGTCCAGGACGAACTTTGCGAGGCGTTCGGCGTCGGGCGAGGAACCCTCCGCGAGGCGCTGACGCGGCTCGAAGCGCAGGGCTGGATCTCCTCGACGCTTCATCGCGGCGCGCAAGTTCGGGTGCTCTCGCGGCAGGAGATCGGGGAGACCCTCGACATCCGGGAGGCGCTCGAGATGGTCGCCGCGGGTCTCGCGGCAGAGAGGCTGACCGAGGAGAAACAAGCCGCGCTCGTCGAGATCATGGCGGCCCTCAGCCTCGCCGAGAAGAACGCCGACCGGGAGTCCTTCCTCGTCCACAACAACCTCCTCCATGAGGAGATCATCGCGGCCTCGGAGAACGAGCGGCTTCGCGAGGGGCCGGAGCTGAAGCTGATCAAGCTTATTCAGGTGCAGGTCGTCGACTATGGCGGTACCTCTTGGATGGCTCAGGCTCAGAGCGAGCACGTGGCCGTGGTAGACGGTATCCTGAGCGGCAAGCGAGGGGCCGCCGAAAGGGCCATGCGCAGCCACATCCGGCGGGTCAACGAGCTGATGCGATCGCTGCCAAACGAGGCGTTTCTGCCCATCAACAAGATCAGGAAGAGCTAGCGATGGTGGATATCGTCGATGTCGGCAGCCTCGAATGGAAGGGCACCCCTGGGCACCGGGACGGCGACATCAGCATGAAGACCCTGTTCAAAGGAACGGACGGCGAGCCGAACAATTACTGGCTCGTCCTGTTCCGCGTGGACGGCGTCTATGACGCGCCGCTCCACGCCCACAATTTCGAGCAGGTACGGATCATGCTCGAAGGCGCTTTCGACTTCGGGCCTCAGGTTCAGGACGAGGGAACGGTTGGCTATTTCTGTGAGGGAACCCGCTACCGGCAAACGGCGAGGGGCAACTCAACCACCCTGCTTCTTCAGTGCGAGGGCGCGAGCCGCAGCCGCTATGTCGGTATCGACGAGCTTCGCCGCGCGGCACCCGAAATGATCGAGGCGGGCGGCCGTTTCGTGGAGGGTGTCTACGAAGGTCCGGGACCAGACGGACAGACCATCCGCCGGGACGGGGCGCTGGCGGTCTATGAGTGGGTTGTAGGCGAAGAACCGGTGATCCCGAATCCCTATCTCACCGGTCCCGCAATCATCCACCCGGACCGGCTGCCTTGGGGGACTGAACCTTCGGGCATCCGCCGGCGCAGTCTCGGCACCTTCGGCGGGAGGGGCTTGAGCATCGACGTCTTCGAGACCGACGGCGCAGGCAGGATCGATTACGACAGCGGTGCTCACGGGGGCGCCTGTTTCTACGTGGTCGAGGGCGGCGGTGCGGTGGACGGAAGGTCCTTCGGCAGAGGCCATGCCCTCAGAATAGCCGGAGGTGAGAAGGCGGAGATCGATCTCGAGAAAGCCTCGAACGTGATTCGCCTGATTCTCCCCCGATAGCGCTTACTCGCTCGGTGGATCGTAGCGTGCTTCACGGTAGACGGTCATCACAGCGTTGATGCCGATCGGCCGCTCCGCCTCTTCGGCAACATGGCCTAGGACACCGATCGCCCGGGCGAGAATGGGGATCGCACGGCTCAGGAACGGCGGTAAGCCCATATCCGTCGAAATGGCCCCTATCGCAGCCTGCACATTAACCACGAGATCACGCCCCCAGACCTTGTTCGCGGCTGCCGAAAGATCGGCCAGGAACGCCGTATGCGGGCCAGTGACGCCGTACTGTTCCGCAAGTTCCAAAAGCCGCACAGTGCGTGGATCGTCTGGCTTGTGCAGGGGATGGCCGAAGCCCGCGAGCTTGCCGCCTTCAGCTTTGACCCGCTTTGCGAGCTGGCGCGCTGCGTCCTCGCGGCTCGTCCCCGCCTCGATCATTGCGACACCCTCTGCCAAAAGCGCGGCCGTTTCGTCGGCTGAACCTAGCAGGACCGGCCCCGCCCCCAGGATCCCGGCCGCGACCGCGCCCTGCAGCGCATCGGGCGCGGCGGCGTAGGTGATCCGCGCGGCGAGTGCGGTCGGGCTGAGCCCGTGCTCGGCGATCGAGATGATCAGGGCATCGAGCATCTTCGCCTCAGCCTCGCTTGCCTCCCGCCCCGTTAAGTGAAAGAAAATGAATCCGGAGAGGGACATGCCGCCGATGATGTCGCGGCAGTAGTCCTTGCCTCTCACGGTGATGGACGTTCTGTCTGCGGTGCAAAGCGAGCTGACGACTTCGCCCCCGCCAAACCCGCTGCTCGTCTTCGTCATGAAGCAGCCCCTCTTTTGCCCTCGGCGAGGTCGAGGGCGACATCGACAATCATGTCCTCCTGACCACCCACCATCTTGCGGCGACCAAGCTCCACAAGGATGTCACGCACGTCGATCCCGTGGTCGGACGATGCCTTCTCCGCGTGACGCAAGAAGGAGGAGTAGACCCCAGCGTAACCGAGGGTCAGTGTCTCCCGATCGACCCGGACGGGACGGTCCTGAAGTGGCCTTACGAGATCTTCCGCCGCGTCCATCAGTGCGAAGAGGTCTGTGCCATGGTGCCAGCCATGGGTGTCGGCGGCAGCGATGAAGACTTCGAGCGGCGCGTTGCCCGCTCCTGCCCCCATCCCGGCGAGGCTCGCATCCACCCGCACCGCACCGTTCTGTACCGCAACGATGGAGTTGGCGACGCCCAAGGAAAGGTTGTGGTGGGCGTGGATACCGCGCTCGGTTTCGGGTTTCAGCACATGGTCGTAAGCCTGAAAGCGCGCGGCCACGTCATGCATCGTCATCGCGCCGCCACTGTCGGTGACGTAGATGCAGGTCGCGCCGTACTCCTCCATCAGCTTCGCCTGACCCGCCAGGTCCTCGGGCGCTGACATGTGGCTCATCATCAGGAAACCCGAGACGTCCATGCCAAGCCCGCGGGCCGCCTCGATATGCTGTTTGGAGATGTCAGCCTCGGTGCAGTGAGTGGCGACGCGCACCGAACGCACGCCAAGCTCGTAGGCGCGCTTGAGATCCTCGATGGTACCAATACCGGGAAGAAGAAGGGTCGCAAGCTTGGCGTGCTTCAGCTCTCTTGCCACCGCCTCGATCCATTCCCAATCCGTGTGCGCACCGAAACCGTAATTGAAGCTCGATCCAGAAAGGCCATCGCCGTGCGCGACCTCCAAACTGTCGACCTTTGCCGCATCGAGGGCCCTCGCAATGCAGCAAACATGGTCTACGGAATATTGATGACGGATAGCATGCATGCCATCGCGCAAGGTAACGTCTTGAATGTAGATTTTGTTCGTCGTCGGATCGAAACTCACGCTACGCTCCTCATCTCGAACAAACGTTCCGCAGTCTTCATTGCCGCCGAGGTCATAATATCGAGATTGCCCGCATAAGCTGGCAGGTAATGCGCCGCGCCCTCCACCTCAAGGAACACGGAGGTTTTGAGACCTGTGAACACGCCGAGGCCGGGGATAGTGACGGGGCGATTGTCGCCAACTCGCTCGAACTGCACCTCCTGCTTGAGGCGATATCCAGGTACATAGGATTTGACCGTCTCCACCATCTCCTCGATCGACGCGCGGACTTTCTCTTCGTCAGTGTCTGCCGAGAGAGTGTAGACCGTGTCCCGCATAATCAGCGGCGGCTCGGCGGGATTGAGGACGATCACCGCCTTGCCACGGGTTGCACCGCCAACCTTTTCGATAGCGAGACGCGTCGTCTCGGTGAACTCGTCGATATTCGCTCTGGTGCCCGGACCCGCCGACTTTGAGGCGATGGAGGCCACGATTTCGCCATAATACACCTTGGCGACGCGGCTGACCGCTGCGACAATGGGGATCGTCGCCTGGCCGCCGCAGGTTACCATGTTGACGTTCTGAGCACGGAGGTTCTCGTCGGCGTTGACCGGCGGGATGGTGTAAGGTCCGATCGCGGCAGGAGTGAGGTCGATGATCTGCTTGCCATGGCGGCGCAGGATCTCATCATGCTTCTTATGGGCACTTGCGGAGGTCGCATCGAAGACCACTTCGATGTCAGCGAACTCAGCCATTCCCACAAGACCCTCAAGACCCTCATGGGTCGTCATGACACCCATGCGCTTCGCTCGGGCAAGGCCGTCCGATGACGGATCGATACCCACCATCACTACAATCTCAAGGCTATCTGAGAGACGCATGATCTTGATCATCAAGTCAGTACCGATATTGCCTGAACCGATGATCGCCGCCTTGACTTTTTTCATCAGAGCCCACCCTTTTCAAACCGCGCTGTCACCTCGCCAAGACCTTCGATCTCGGCTGTCATCACGTCGCCTTCCTGAACAGGCACCATGGGCCCGAGCGCGCCGGAGAGGATGACGTCTCCAGCACGCAAAGGACTGCCCCGCTCCACCAGCACCCGAGCAAGCCAGCGAACTGCGATGAGGGGATTGCCGAGGCATGCCCGGCCAACGCCTTCGCTCACTGTCTCCTCGCCCTTCTTCAGCGCCATACGGCAGCCGTGCAGGTCAAGATCGGTGATAAGCCGCGGGGCACCGCCTAGGACATAGACCCCAGCGGATGCGTTGTCGGCGACGGTATCGACAATCTTGATGTCCCAGTCTTTAATCCGTGAAGAAACAACTTCAAAGGCTGGAAGCGCGTAATCAATGACGGCAATGACGTCCAGGAGACTGGGTCGTTCGATCTTCAGATCGTCCCCGAGAACGAACGCGATCTCCGCCTCTATCTTTGGCTGTTGAAGGTCGGCTACCGCGATCTCCTCACTCTCGTCCCGCTCCATATCCGCGAACAGAACACCGAAGTCAGGCTCGTCGACGCCCAGCTGATGCTGAACAGCTTTTGAGGTCAGTCCAATCTTGCGGCCGCTGACCTTGCGCCCTGCCTGCGTCCAGAACGCGGTATTGGCTGTCTGGACGGCGTAGGCATTATCGAGGCTATGGAGCAGCTGGCCGCGGAGCGGATCAACGAGATCGCCCGTATAGGCCTCACGCAACGTGGCTGCCGCCTGGTCGATAGCGTCTGTTGTCATCGGGCATCTCGCGTACAAAACTCCGTCACCAGACGACTGAACACGTCGGGTTTCTCGGCCTGAACCCAATGGCCGCAATCTGCGATGACGTGAAGCTCCGCATCCGTCATTTGGCCGAAGAACTGGAAGGCGCTGTCATAAGGAACCACGCGGTCGTCCCGGCCCCACATGATCAATGTGGGCTTCTGCAGACGGTGAACTTCCTTCGCCATCATCTCATAGGGGCTGTCCGGGGAAGGAGGACCGGGCTGCGCTGCAATGACATCGGGCCGTATGCTGGCTTCATAGCGCGCCTGAACGAGTTCGGGTGTCGCCATGGAGGGGTCGCGCACCATCACCTTGATGAATGCTTCCATCTTCTCGATCGACGGTCCGGGAGGGGCGTAATATCCTGCCATGTGCTTCCAACCCTCGGTCGGAAAGACCGCATGCGTCGGAAAACCAATACCCGGTCCCATCATCACGAGGCGTTCCACGAGCGCCGACTCATTGATGGCGATCCACATGGCCACCGCGCCGCCAAGGGAATTGCCAACGAGGTGGACAGGTCCAGTGTCCATTGCCTTCAGGAGATCGACAACCCCTTTGGAGTAGAAGGCGATCCTAGGACCTTCGAGCGTCGGTTTGTCGCTTTCACCGTAGCCAAGGAGGTCCGGCACAATGACGCGAAAGTCCCTCGCAAGGGCGTTGATGTTGCCTGCGTAGTTTGAAAGACCAGATGCGCCTGGGCCGCCGCCGTGAATTAGTACGAGCGGCTTTCCAGTTCCCTCCTCCGTCACATGGATGCGGCGGCCGGCTGCCTCGATATGAGTACTCTTGCGCTTGCTCATCACTTACTCCTTGTTCGGATCGAAGTCGGACCAACCGTTCGGGCCCATCGCGCCGCGAATGTCGTAGCCGCACAGGGCATCCACAACGCTACCGGTCATAGTGCGGTTCTCCTGGGCGCTGGCCAGCATGACGTAAGGGGCTGCGAAATCGTCTGGGTCCGGAAGCTCGCCCATGGGAAGGAACATCGGCGCCCCTTCTTTCAGCGGAAGCTCCTTGATCGACTTCTCGGAAAGACCCAGAGCTTCGGCGCCGCGCAGCTCCGTCAGAGCCGCGCCAATCGCGACGCCGTTCACGCGCACATGGGGTGCAAGCTCGTAGGCGAGCTGCCGGACCAGGCCCAAACAGGCATGCTTTGACGCTGTGTAGAGAACACCGCCGCCAGCGGAGTTCAACGAAGCCGTGCTAAGAGTGAGAATTAGGCTACCGCGCCTCCTGGCGAGGGCCTTCGCGGCGGCTTTGGCACCAAGGATATAGCCGAGCACGTTGATCTTTAGAAGCTCGTCGAAGCTCCTCTCGATCACCTCCGGCGCCATGTCCACAAGACGGCTGTTCCAATCCCAGACCCCAGCATTCGCCACGAAGATGTCGAGGCCGCCGAAGCGCGTCTCAGCCTCTGTTACGGCTGCGGCGTTGTCTTCGAAGGAACGTACATCGCCGCTGACCGCAACGGCGCGAGGCACCTCTGCGGCGGCTTGATCGAGTTTATCTCCGCCGTGGGCGAGCAGGACGACATTCGCCCCCTCCGCCGCGTAGCTCTTGGCGACCGAAAGACCGATCCCGGAGGATCCTCCAGTGACGATGGCGGTCTTGCCCTCAAGCCGTCCGGTCATGACTTTTCTCCCGTTACAAACAGATTAGCCATCAGAAGAAGATCCCCAGGTTCGCCGTGAGAAGCAGGGTTTGATCAAAGAGGATGACCCGGCGTGCGACCTCGTAACCGTGCTCTGAACCCGACTGGCGGATGTGATCGTGGCGGGCACCGAAGAAGGTCTCGACGTCATCGTCCGCACGGGCGCGGTAGACGGCGATGGCGCTGTCGACGATGAAAAGGTCCAAGCTCTCGGACCGCCTGACCCTAACATTTGACACCATATGCCGGGTACGCGAAGGTGGATCCTCCGACCACGATTTATCCGTGTGAAGCCGTTTAACTCGCAGCTTCATCAGAGCCTTGTCGTCCTCGAAGTGTTTTGCCTCGCCGTCAGCGGACCACTCGCGATGGCGCTCACGGGGTAAGCGATTGTAGCGGGTCGGCGCCTCGTAATGAAGATCTTCGGCCAACATCGACAGCCAGTCGTCGAAGCGGCGCTCATCAATCGCGGCCGCTTCCTCGTAAAGGAACTGCTCAATGCCGTAGGTCGTCTCCATAGAGACTTTTTCGAGGTCTCCAGGAAGATCATAAGGCAGGGTCATCGCGTAGGTCACAGCATCAGACCTCCCTTGGCATCGGTTTCAGCATCAGGTCGCGCCAGTGGGCGTAGAAACCGCGGCTCCCCGCCTCGGAGATCGCGGCGTCGGTGGTGCCAGGATAAGTACCGCTTTCATCCGTGAGCTGCCCAAGGCCGATTTGGTTGTTGAGTTTGGTTCTGCGGGCTTTAGAGCCCCGGAGAACCCGTTGAATTTCAGCCCAGTTCTCGGCATCG
>JBCCTF010000135.1:0-10007 GCA_039198765.1 Pseudomonadota bacterium | reverse complement strand
TGGTGCTGACGGCCTCAAGTTCATGCAAGACCAGCTTCTCAAGCTCCGGCATGTCCTCATAGGCGACGCGCTCCTCGTCGCTGAACCCATCGAGGGCGGCGAGGAGATAGCGCAGAGTGTTCCGCAGCTTGCGGTAGGCATCCACCGCGCTGCCAAGGATTTCCTTCCCCACACGGATGTCTTCATGCACGTCCGAGCTGGCCGTCCAGATGCGCAGAATGTCCGCACCGTACTGGCCCGTGATTTCGTCCGGACTCATCACATTGCCGATGGACTTCGACATTTTCCGGCCCTTGTCGTCCATGACAAAGCCGTGGGTGAAAACCCCGTTGTAAGGCGCACGCCCCCGCGTGCCGCAAGCCTCCAGCAGCGAGGACTGGAACCAGCCTCGGTGCTGGTCAGAGCCCTCCATATAGAGGTCCGCAGGCCACTTCAGGTCATCCCGGGCTTCCAGCGTGAAGGCATGGGTGCAGCCTGAATCGAACCACACATCGAGAATGTCCGTGACCTTCTCATAGTCCTCAGGATTATGATCCGGACCCAGAAACTCCGTATCAGGCGTATCGAACCAAGCATCCGTGCCGCCCTGGGCCACGGCGGTGATGATGCGCTCGTTCACCGCCTCGTCGATCAGCGGTTCGCCGTCTTTGTCAACGTAGAGGGTGATCGGCACACCCCATGCCCGCTGGCGCGAGACGAGCCAGTCAGGCCGTTGCTCCACCATCCCGCGCAGGCGGTTGCGGCCTGACGGCGGATAAAACGTCGTGTCGTCGATGGCCTTCAGCGCCTTGTCGCGCAGGGAGCCGTCGCCGGCGCCGACACGGATGAACCATTGCGGCGTGTTACGGAACAGAACCGGCGCTTTGGACCGCCAGCTGTGCGGATAGGAGTGGAGGAGCCGTCCGCGCGCGAGCAGGGAGCCTTTCTCCACCAGCGCCTTGATCACTTCCGGGTTGGCGTCGCCGTCCTTGCCCGCCTTCTTGCCTTCGGTTCGGAAGACTTGGCGCCCTTCAAAGCCGGGCGCTTCATCGGTGTACGCACCATCGGGTCCCACCGTGTACGGAATATCATTCAGCGGCAAGCCTGCGCCTAGCCATGCAAAATAGTCTTCCTGACCGTGGCTCGGCGCGGTGTGCACGAAGCCTGTCCCTGCCTCATCGGTCACGTGATCGCCCGGTAGCGCGTGAATTTCGAAGGTGTACCCTTCGGCATGACCACGCAGCGGGTGGTGGAACTTCGCACCCTCAAACTTCCCAGGCGGCACATCGCCCACGCGCTTGAAGCTATCCACGAACGCCGCACCGAACACCTCGTCGGCAAGACTGTCAGCGAGCACCATCCGGTCGCCGGGCTTGGCGAACGGCGCAAACTCCAGGTCCTGCCGTACGCTCTCGACCTCGTAGAGACCGTAGGAGATGCCGGGCCCGTAGCAGACCGCGCGGTTCGCCGGGATTGTCCAAGGGGTCGTGGTCCAGATCACCACGTCTGCGCCTTCCAATCCTTCGGGCGCGTCCACGAAGGGGAACTTCACCCAAATGGTCGTGGACTGATGATCGTGGTACTCGATCTCCGCCTCGGCCAGTGCCGTCTGTTCCACCGGTGACCACATGATCGGCTTCGATCCGCGATAGACCATGCCCTTCTGGGCGAAGGTCAGAAACTCGCGCACGATTGCCGCTTCGGTTTCGAAGTTCATCGTCAGGTAGGGGTTCTGCCAGTCGCCCTCGATGCCCAGGCGACGAAACTCCTGACGCTGAATATCCACCCACTTGGCAGCGTAAGCGCGGCATTCCTCGCGGAACTCAGACGCGGGCACATCGCCCTTCTTGCGGCCTTTGCCGCGGAACGCCTCTTCCACCTTCCACTCAATGGGCAGACCGTGGCAGTCCCAGCCGGGCACGTAATTCGCGTCAAAGCCCATCATCTGCCGAGTCCTGACGATCAGGTCCTTGATGGTCTTGTTCAGCGCCGTGCCCATGTGCAGGTGCCCGTTCGCGTAGGGCGGGCCATCGTGCAGCACGAATTTCTCGCGCCCTGCCGCATCAACGCGCAGCTTGACGTAGAGGCCCATCTCGTCCCAGCGCTTGAGGTACTGAGGCTCTTTCTTCGGGAGCCCTCCGCGCATTGGAAATTCGGTTGCGGGGAGGAACAATGTGTCTTTGTAGTCGTTCGTCGAACGTTGATCGTCTGCCATACTGGGCGCTTAGCGCTGGTTCGCGCCGAGGGCTAGGAACTTCGGGCGGTGCCCAAGGGTTAGAACATGGTGAGAATTGAGACAGCATCCCCCGGCGATCCGCGCCTTGAGGCGTTGATCACGTTGCAGAAGGAGCATGCCGCCAAGCACACCCCGTCAGGCAGCGGCCACGCCCTCGACGTTGGCACGGCAAAGGAAGGCCCTGTCCGCTTTTGGCTGGCCATCCTCGACGATGATGCTGTGGGCTGCATCGGCCTTATGGATCGGTCGGCGGAGGAGGGGGAGATCAAGACGATGCATGTTAAACGGGCCTATCGCGGCCGCGGCGTGGCGTCGGAACTGGTCGAGCATATCCTCGATGAAGCCGCCGCCAGCGGGTTCTCGCGCTTGGTGCTGGAAACGGGACGTTCAGAGGGCTTCGCGGCCTCGCGGAAGCTCTACACGCGCTATGGCTTCGCCCTCTGCGACCGGTTCGGGCCTTATGCGAACGACCCTTTCAGCTTTTGCATGGCGCGTGATGTCTGACATGATGCTCCCGACGAGGTGAGGGAGCGGGAGATGGCGAAACTGACAAAACGGGAGCTTGTTTTAGGCGGTGCCGCGTTGGCCGCAGCGCCAGGCCTAGCCGCGGGGCAGGTCTACAGGACGCCGGGCGTGTACATCGAGGAAATCCCGAGCGGCCTTCGGGCGATCCAGCCTCTAGCGACTGCAGAGACGGTGCTGGTCACGTCATTCTTGGCGGAGTCCAAACCTGCGCGGGTGCGCTTTATGGGTGAGCTCAAGGGGCTCGTCCGGCCTGAGGGCAGACCGCTCGTCGAGGGCTGGGCCGAAGCGTTCTTCAGCCACGGCGGGCGCAGCCTCTATCTCTTCCCTGCGAAAGACAGCAGCCCTGATGGCTTGATTGGTTCTGCCGAGACCCTGACCGGCTTTGAGGGTCTGCGCCGTGCAGGAGCCTTGTGGTCGCCCCACTGGCCCGGCGGCGAGAAACCGATTCACACGGGGATCATCATCGCGCCTGAAGTCGCGCTGCTCCCGGACACTGCCGACGCCGCATCGGTCTATCGCATCGCCACATCGGTGGCAGAGAGCCTCGCCGCTCTGATGCTGATCGATACGCCCGAAGTGTTGAATGGCGTGCCCTTCTCAACGTGGACCCAAGCCCGTGATTGGCGGGCTCAGCTTGGCATCAATAACGGCCATGCAGCGCTCTACGGAAACAGGGCTGTCAGCACGTCTGGTGCATCGCGACCCATCACGCCGTCGATCGCAGGCGTCATCGCGCGTACCGATGTGCGTCGCGGCGTTTGGAAGGCGCCAGCGGGGACCGAAGCGAGCCTCAACCATCCGATCACCCCGCTGTTCGCATCCGCGGAGGAGGGCGTCCTCAACACTGAGGGCGTCAATATCTGCAAAGACCTGCCGTCGCTCGGCCCCGTGGTTTGGGGTGCCCGGACGCTGTCCGGCAACAACGAGGATCGTTTCATTCCTGTCCGTAGGCTGAGGGATCATATCACTCAGTCCCTGCGATGGGGCCTGCAAGTGCTTGTCGCCGAGCCGAATGAAGAGCCGACGTGGAGAGCCGCGCGCGCTGCCGCCGAAGGCTTTCTTTCGGGCTTGTTCCGTAATGGCGCGTTCCCGGCCGCTTCACCGAACGAGGCGTTTTTCGTCAGGTGCGGACTTGGCGAGACGATGAGCCAGGCGGACATTGATCAGGGTCGGATGATCATCAATGTCGGCTTCGCACCGCTCAAGCCTGCGGAGTTCATCGTCGACAGGATCACGTTCGAGGGGTTCGCCGTTACGCCGTAGACGGACGGTTAAGCGCCTAGGAATACGCGCGCAGCGTTGCTGTCTTTCTCGATCTGCGCCTTGAGTGCGTCGAGCCCTGCCATGGGCTGCTCATCGCGGATGAAGTGCGCGAAGTGGCAGCGGATCGTCTTACCGTAGAGATTGCCTGACCAATCAAAAAGGTGCACTTCCAGCCGCTCTTCCTTCCCGTCCACGGTGGGACGCACGCCGATATTGGCGATGGCGGGGATGAGCTCATCATCAATCTGTGCACGGACTGCATAGACGCCGTAGCGTGGCCGTAGGACATCTCCCAAGACTACATTAGCTGTGGGGAAGCCCAGCGTCCGCGCGAGTTTGCGGCCCTCAACGACTGTGCCATCGAGGAACCATTCGTAGCCCAGCACCTGCGCCGCAGCTTGCGGATTGCCCTCGCGAAGCGCCTCGCGGGCTGAGCTTGAGGAGAATTTCTCCTCTCCGTCGCCCACCGGCGTGATGGCTTCGTAGGTGATGCCGAGCGATCCGGCGATTTGAGCCAAGGTCTCCGACGAACCTGCACGGCCTGCGCCGAACTGGAAGTCTTGGCCTGTCGCCACGCCTGCTAGGCCAAGGACCTCGTGCAGAACCTGGCGGACAAATTCCTCAGGAGTCTGACGATGAAGCTCCTCAACGAAGGGCAGAGCGAAAACATGCTCCGCCCCAGCCTGCATCAATAGTTCCGCCTTGGCCTCAAGCGGCGTCAGGATGAACGGTGGCGCATCGGCCCTGAACACCCGGCGCGGATGGGGCTCAAACGTCACGGCGCTGAGCGGTTTGCCCAGTTTCTCGGCCAGCTTCGCACCCTCAGAGATGAGCGCCTTGTGCCCTTTATGCACGCCGTCAAAGTTGCCCATCACGGCAGCCGTACCGCGCAGGTCCTCGGCCAGCGCGCAGTGGAGAGGTGCACGGACGAGGCTCACCAGACGAGGTTGTCCATGCCGTAGGCCGCATGCCGACCACGCTCGCTCAAAGCAGCCTCTAGCTTCGTCGCCGACAGCACGCCGTTCTCACGCGCCGCTTCGGAGAAGATGCCCTCGGCCACGAAGACGCAGTCATAACCCTGATCATTCGCACCCCGAATATCCGTGTCGATACCATCACCGACAACGAGGGGACGCTCAGTAGGTTTGCCGGAAATCTCTTCAATCCGTGTACGGGCCAATTCATAGATCGGCGGATGCGGCTTTCCGCCCAGGAACACCTTACCGCCGAGCTGTTCGTAAAGCTGCCCGATCGCTCCGGCGCAGTAGATCAGCTTGTCGCCAAACTTCACCACGATATCCGGGTTGGCGCAGACCATCGGCATACCGCGCGCTGCTGCCTCGGTCAGCATTTCCCGATAGTCGTCAGGTTTCTCCCGCTGGTCGTCGTTCGGCCCGGAACAGAAGATCGCTTCTGCCTCGTCCCAGTCTGACATCTGTAAGTCGATGGCGTCGAACAGGCTATCGTCCTTATCTGGGCCAATTCGAAAGAACCGCTTCCCAGAAAGATCCTTCATCACCTGACGCGTCGCATCGCCTGACGTCACCACAGCGTCGTAGGCCTCGCGCGGCAGGCCCAGCCGATCCAACTGACCGGGAATGACCCCCGACAACCGCGGAGCGTTGGTCAGGATGATCACCGGGCCCCTCTTGGAACGGAAGTTGAGGAGAGCCTCGGCCACACCGTCGTAGAGCCACTGTCCATTGTGGATCACGCCCCAAGCATCACACAAAAGGGCATCATAGCCCTCGGCGATCTCGCCCAAGCCGCCAATCAATCGCGTCGTCACCATAGTTCCGCGCGTAGGGCTATTGCTCACCCAGAGCAAGCAGCCCCGAACTGCTGAAAAAGCTGGGCGCGCCTGCAGAAAACGCCAATTCTCTCAGGTGTTGCCTCCTGGCAGGGGGGTGAAGCTCCAAAAGGGGAGGTGACCCATGAAAATGTACATCAAGAGCGTAGCGGTCGATGACCAGGCCAAGGCGCTCGAATTTTACACCGGCACACTGGGTTTTGAGGTGAAGCACGACATTCCGCTCGGCGAGTTCCGCTGGCTGACCCTCGTCTCGCCCGAAGAACCTGACGGCGTCGAGCTGGCGCTCGAGCCCAATGCTCACCCGGCATCCAAGGCCTTCCAAGAAGCGTTGATGGCCGACGGCATCCCGTTCACTGCCTTCCGTGTGGATGATATCGAAGCGGAAACGGCGAGGCTGCAGAAGGCTGGCGTTTCGTTCAAACAAATGCCGACAAAGGCTGGCGGCGCGACGATGGCCGTCTTCAACGACACTTGCGGCAACCTCATCCAGCTGATCCAGATGGACGAATAGTCGACCGAGCGAGTGAAATTCGCCTAGGCCCCTAGCAAAAAAACTGCGTCCGTGGCTTTCTCGTAAGAGCGCAGTGCGTTATATCGATAGTCGATATGTAGGGGTGCGGGGCATGGCACAAGGGATCGAGCGTGAGACTTCGTCAGAGCGTCTGCTCTACGACGACGCTGCTCCTCGCCTGCGCAGGCCCGTGAACGCTACGGTCCTCAAGTTTCGACGCCCGGCATTCCTGTTCCTCCCCCTCGCCTTGGCGCTCGCGCCTGCCATCGCGACAGCGATCCTCGTGATGGGCCTGTCGGCCTCCACACCTGACTTTCTGCAGATGGCTGCGATGGTGTTCGGCAGCTTCTTTTTCGTTTGCGTGGTTCTGGCTTTGCTGTTTGCTCGGCGCAGCGAGGGAAGCTTCGCGCTCTTCACGCCGAACCTCATCAGCGCGGCCCATGCCGGCCTGCTCATTGCGTTCATCGCTGCTTTAGTCATGCCGCAAGCTGTCCAGATGCCCGCAGCGCAGATGCTCCTCGGCACCATGCCCGGGCCCGAGCTGCCCAATCCGCAATTGGGTCTCTTCAAAGCCTACGTGGTCCTCTTCGCGCTCATCACGGCGGCCTGTGTTGCTGCAGGGATCGTTCTCCGTTGGGTCTGTTTTCGCAGGGTCGTTGCAGGCACGGCGTAACCCGCTAGGAGACCGCGACCGCGACTCACATCTAGCCCAAAGGCCAGCCCGCCCATGTCCGAACGCTCGAACACCCTGACCTTCCAGGACCTGATCCTCACGCTCCAGCACTTCTGGGCCGACCACGGATGCATGGTGCTGCAGCCCTATGACCTGGAGATGGGGGCAGGGACGTTCCACCCGGCCACCACGCTCCGCGCGTTGGGTGAAAAGCCTTGGAATGCAGCGTACGTTCAGCCCTGCCGTCGCCCGACCGATGGCCGCTACGGCGGCAACCCCAATCGCTTCCAGCATTACTATCAGTTCCAGGTCGTCCTGAAGCCGAGCCCGCCAGACATTCAGGACCTGTACCTCAAATCCCTCGACGCCATCGGCATCGACCGCACAAAACACGACGTGCGTTTCATTGAGGATGACTGGGAAAGCCCGACGCTCGGCGCATGGGGCCTCGGTTGGGAAGTCTGGTGCGACGGCATGGAGGTGACCCAGTTCACCTACTTCCAGCAGGTCGGCGGCTTCGACTGCAAACCCGTGCTGGGCGAACTCACCTACGGCCTCGAGCGCCTGGCGATGTATGTTCAGGGCGTCGATAACGGCTTTGACCTGGTCTACGGCGGCGAGAAACCCGACGGCACACCCTTCACCTACGCCGATGTCTTCCACCAAAACGAGGTCGAGCAGTCCGCCTACAACTTTGAAAGGGCGAACACGGATGTTCTCTTCCGCCAGTTCGCTGAGGCTGAAGAGGCGTGCAACGCGCTCCTGACCGACGATGCGCCCAAGCTCGCGCTGCCCGCGTATGAGCAGGCGATCAAAGCTTCCCACCTCTTCAACCTCCTCGACGCCCGCGGCGTGATTTCCGTGGCCGAGCGGCAGAGCTACATCCTCCGTGTACGGAAGCTTTCTAAGGCCTGCTGCGAGGCATGGCTCAAAAGCCCGCAAGGCCCCTCGGGCCAGCCTGGTATTGCTGAGGCGGTTTGATGCTCACCTTCCTTCGCGGTATTTTGCGTCTGTGCTTCGGACTTTTCGCGGCCGCGATGGTCTTTGTGCTGATCTACCGGTTTGTGCCCGTTCCGGGCACCACCCTCATGGGCCTGCGCGCGCTCCAGGGTGAGGAGGTACGGTACGAGTGGCGCGCACTTGAAGAGATTTCTCCCAATCTTATCAAGGCCGTGATCGCTGCAGAGGATATGAAGTTCTGCCGCCATATCGGCTTTGACTTCGGCGAGATCAAAGCGGCGTATAGTGATTATCGCAACGGCGAAGGCCTTCGCGGCGCCTCCACGATTAGCCAGCAGACGGCAAAGAACGCCTTCCTCTGGCCAGGTCGTGATCCGGTGCGGAAGGTCTTCGAAGCTGGCTTCACCGTGCCGATGGAGCTTCTCTACCCCAAGCGCCGGATCATGGAGATTTATCTCAACGTGGCGGAGTGGGGCGACGGTATCTTCGGTGCCGAAGCCGCCGCCCAAGCACGCTTTGGCAAATCAGCCGCAGACCTGACCCCGCGCGAAGCCGCACTCCTCGCAGCCGTTCTGCCAGCACCCAACGCATGGCGCGTCGACCCGCCTGGTCCTTATGTCCGCAAGCGCTCAGGCTCGCTTCAAGTCCGCATGCGGAGCGTTGACAAGAACCAGCTCGCTACCTGCGCCATCACGCAGTAACCGCTTCGTTCCTCTTCAGAGCACGGATCAGAAACCGTCCAGGGTGAACAAGGTGCGCTGCCTCCCGCGAAAGCGGCGACACGCCGCCCGTGATCAGAGCTGCAACATGATCTCCCAGGATCGGTGCCGTCACCAATCCCCGCGATCCCAGACCTGACAGCACGTAGAGTCCATGCAGATAGGACGCAGGCGGATAATCGACCTTCAGTCCTTTCCGAAGTCCGGCATAAGTGTCTGCAGCATTCCCGGAATAGACCGGCCCCGCGATCGGATGACGGTCAGGTGTCGTCGCTCGCAGGGCAGCTCGACTCCCGAGATGCTGTCCCATCTCGCGACCAGTGAGGTCCGCCGCAGCCCTTTTATTTGACTTCGTATTCTCGTCTAGAGGTTCCACCGGACCATCGGTGTAAGAGGTGTAGGTCGCGCCAGTCATGATACCGTCAGCATACGGTGCGATATAGCTCCCGTCGGTCGCGATTTCGTCGATCGCTGGGCCATCAAACCAGTCGATTTGCCCTAGTGACGGTTGCATCGGCATGTCGTTGAGAGTTTTAGTGGTGCCTGCACCTGATGCGATAACGACGGCTGTGTACGGACCTAAAGCTTCGCTCGCGTCGGTATCAATGAACCAATGCTTGCCATCTCGCCGGAGGTTCGTCGCCAGCGCAACGCGAACGGAGCTCTCGTCGATCAGTGAACGGACAGCTTCGGCGGGGGCGAGCACACCAGCATCGCGAACGTGAAGCCATCCGTCTTCGTGGCGGAGGGCATCGTCCGGCCAAATGCGCGTCTGGAAAAGCTTTTCTGCCTTCACCTGTTCGATCTTCAGCCGACCACCGCAAGCGTTGAAGGCCGTGGATTCCAGGTTTCGATAAACGTCCACAGCGCGAAAAAACGCGTCGCGGTAGAAAAGTGCAGCCGGGCCGGTATCCGCATCGAGCCGCGGCATCACCAAGCCTGCGGGGTTGCCTGATGCGCCAGCGGCGGGGCCTACGGCATCAATGATGTCAACGGACCATCCTGAACCACTCAGTATACTGAAGAGATGTGCTGAGGCAATCCCAGCGCCGACAACCGCAACCTTGCCTTGCTCAGCTCGTTCCGGCGGCGCGAACCAAGGCTTGTCGTTGACGCGCTTTTGAAGCGTGGTCAGCTCGGCACGGAGCATATGCTTCTTCCGGCCAAAGCCCGGCGATTTGTGCCAGCTGAACCCTGCCGCTTCGATGTTCTCGCGCACCGCCGAAGCCACAGAGAAGGTCGCTGCCGTCCCCTGAGGCTTCGTCAGTCGCGCAACGTCGGACAGCACCGCTGCTGACCACATGTCGGGATTTCTCGAAGGCGCAAAT
>JBCCTF010000134.1:0-10241 GCA_039198765.1 Pseudomonadota bacterium | reverse complement strand
GATGGCCTTTTCCACCATGTCGATCGCACGATCGACGCCAGCGCAAAAGCCGCGCGGCGCGGCCATACGAAGTGTAAGCGTTTTTTCGAGCTTCATGGGCCTCGTCAGGGTTCGCGATCGCAGACGGCTCCCCTATAGGAAACCGTCCGGGGCGGCTAGCCGCCCTCATAAGATGGATTCTTTGGAGCGCCTTGCCATGCGAAATGTCATTATCCTTGTTGTCGCAGCGGCATTGCTCACCGGCTGCGCCAACTATGGCCGCAACGCAGCCGCGCGGCAGGCGAACCCCGCGCCGTGTCCGAATGTCTTCGTCCTTTCGGACGCAGCGCGCTTCATTGACTTTGGCGAAGCTGAGCCCTCGCTCGAAGCAGTGGCCTTCAGCGGTGAGTTCGAAAACGTTGAGACGCGCTGCCGGTACTACGCCGATGTTCCGATCCAAGCGGAAGTGGACGTGACATTCGCGATCGGCCGCGGCCCCGCTGCCGTCGGCCAAACGTATGATGTGCGGTACTTCGTGGCTGTCACCCGGACCAACCGTGACGTCATCGCCAAACAAGAGTTCTCAACACCTGTCACGTTCAAGGAAGGTCGCAACGTTGTGCGCATCTCGCAGTCGATCAACGACATCATGATCACGCGGAAGGGTTCGGAGACGTCTGGCGTCAACTTTGAGATCGCCGTGGGCTTCGTCCTCGACCGCGACCAGGTCCTTTACAATCGCTCGGGCAAAAGCCTGAAATTCCCGGAGGCCTAATGCTCTCCCTGACCACCCGTCTCAGTCGCTTGGTGGGCGATGCTTTTGCTGCCCAGGGTCTTGATGCTGCGCTTGGCGAAGTGCGAGTTTCGGACCGCCCCGACCTTGCGCCTTTCCAGTGCAATCGTGCGCTTGCCGCGGCGAAGGCTGCGAAGCAGAACCCGCGGCAATTGGCCGAGGGTATCAAGGCCAAGCTCGACGAGGACCCAGCTTTTGAGGCGGTGACACTGGCAGGTCCTGGCTTTCTGAACCTGACGCCAACGCAGGCATACCTCGAGGACGTGCTGGCGGAGCTTGTGGCTGATCCCCATGGCGGGGCTTGGCAGGTTGATGCGGCGGAGAAGGTGATCCTCGACTATGGCGGGCCGAACGTCGCGAAACCGCTGCACGTTGGGCACCTCAGATCGGCGATTATTGGGCAAGCGCTGAAGCAGATCATGCGGCGCGCGGGCGACGATGCGGTGGGCGATATCCACCTCGGCGACTGGGGCCTGCAGATGGGCCAGCTGATCGCTGAAATTCAGCGGCGGCAGCCGGACCTTCCGTACTTCGACGCGGATGTGACGTCTGGTTATCCGACCGAGAGCCCGGTGACTGTGGCTGAGCTGGCGGAGATTTACCCGGCAGCTTCAACGGCTTGCAAAGAAGACCCCGCGCGGATGGCGCAGGCGCAAGCGGCGACCGCCAAGCTGCAGGCCGGTAGGCCGGGCTACCGTGCGCTTTGGCAGCACTTCGTCGACGTCAGCCAGAAGGCACTGGAAAGCGACTATGCGGCGCTCGGCGTTCAGTTTGAGCTGTGGCGCGGCGAAGCCTCAGTCGATCCGCTGATCCCGGTGACGGTGGATCGGTTGCGGGACCGCGAGCTTCTTGAGGAGTCGGACGGTGCCCAGGTCGTCCACGTGGCGCGAGAGACTGATAAGAAAGAGATCCCGCCGCTCCTGATGCTGAAGTCCAACGGTTCGGTTGGCTACGGATCGACGGACCTTGCGACCCTCGTTGAGCGGTCGGAAGAAGGCTTCGATCGTTGCATCTACGTCGTGGACAAGCGCCAGTCTGAGCATTTCGTCCAGGTCTTCCGCGCGGCAGAGAAACTCGGCCTCTATGCTGAGGATCGGATGGAGCATGCTGGCTTCGGCACCATGAACGGGAAGGACGGTAAGCCATTCAAAACCCGCGAAGGCGGCGTGCTGCGGCTTTCTGATCTGATGGCCATGGTCGTCGATAAGGCCGAAGAGCGGGTCCGTGAGAACCGCGGCGATGACACTGGCGGTGATCTGCAGAGTATCGCGCAGATGGTGGGCCTGGCGGCACTCAAGTTTGCCGATCTCTCTAACCCTCGGACCACGGACTATATCTTTGATCTCGATCGGTTTGTTGCGTTCGAAGGGAAGACTGGACCGTACCTCCTCTACGCCGTCGTTCGAATGCGCTCCGTGCTCGAGAAAGCTGACATCAAGTCGGATGCGGCGATCAGAGCGCCCATCACGCTGACGACGGATGCTGAGCGGGAGCTCGCGATGACGCTCCTCGGCTATGCCGATGCGCACCACGGAGCCTATCGGAAGCGGATGCCGCATATCCTTTGCGAGCATGCCTATTCAGTCGCTCAGGCCTTCTCGAAGTTCTACGCGTCGTGCCGGATTGCAGACGAAGAGGATGCAGCCGTCAGGTCCAGTCGCTTGGCCCTCGCGAGCGTAACGATGTCACAATTAAGTGACAGTCTCGCTCAGCTGGGAATCGCCGTTCCCGACAAAATGTAAAGATTCCATGAAATCAGTGTGGCAGCGCTGCATCAGTTACAAATGAACTGACCTCTGTCACATCACTGTCACAAATCTTCGTCCAAACCGTCACACAGCGAGCTTATCGGCGCCCCAGGCATTCACGCCTCACGCACGAATCGGGGACCGATTATGTTCAATTCACGTTGGGCCGGCGGGGCAGCCGCGCTCGCCATCGCCGCGGCACTCACACCTGCCGCACACGCGCAGTTCACCTCTTCTGACGTTTCTGGTCGTGTTTTCGACGGCAATGGCAACCCAGTTGCAGGCGCAGTCGTTACCATCACCGACACCCGGACGGGCCGCGTCTCGCGCGCCACGACCTCGTCAAACGGTACGTTCTTCGAGAGCAACCTCGCCGTCGGTGGTCCGTACACGATCGAAGCTGAAACGCCGACCGGTCCTGCAGTCCGCGAAGGTATCACCCTCGCGCCATCGTCCAACTCAATCACCCTGTTCGCTGAGACAGTCGACACGGTCGTCGTCACGGGCCGCGCGCAGAACCGCCTCGACCTGAACAACGGTGTTGGCTCGGCATTCTCCGCTCAAGACATCCTCGATACTCCGGCTGTCGAACGTGACCTGATCGCCACCCTCAACCGTGACCCGCTGGCTCAGTCGGGCGGCACAGGCAACCTTTCGGTTGCTGGCTCGAACCCTCGGTTCAACGGCCTCGCCATCAACGGTGCGCTGCTGCAGGACGACTTCGGCCTCTCCACCTCGACCTATCCGACGGCCCGTTCGCCCATCAACCTCGACGCGGTTGAGAACGCCTCGCTCGTCGCGGCCGACTACACGGTCTTCGCATCGGGCTTCACCGGCGGTCTCGTGAACGTCGTGACCAAGTCGGGTACGAACGAATTCAAAGGCTCGGCCTTCTACTACACCCGCAACGAAAACTGGAACGGCAACCAGGTCGAAGAGCAAGCGATCACGCAAGCTGAGTTCGACGAAGAAGAGTTCGGTTTCACGCTCGGTGGACCGATCATCAAAGACAAGCTGTTCTTCTTCGTCTCGTACGACGAGTTCGAATCGGCTGCTGGCCGGAACTTCGCTGACGAAGACGCGCAGAACGGCGTTGACCCGCGCTATTTCGACGTCCTGAACGAGATTGTTTTGGACACGTACGGCATCGACATGGGCGGCCGTCCTGAGACCCTCGCGGCACCGCAAACGTCAGAGCGCCTGCTCGCGACGATCGACTGGAACATCAACGACAACCACCGTGCGAAGTTCACGTACCAAGAGACCGAAGAGAACGGCCTGCAGTCCATCGGCGCTCGCGAGTTCTCGTCCGCTTGGTACAACGTTCCGCAGACGGTTAAAGTCTACACCGGTGAGGTCTTCTCCGACTGGACGCCGAACCTCTCCACGCAAGTCCGCCTGAACTACAAGGACAATGTCCGTGGCCAGGTTTGCGGCAATCCCGGTGTTGGCGAAATCGAAATCGAGCTGACGCCGAACGAACTGATCGGCACGCCGCTCGAAGGTCTTCTGAACACGGCTGAAATCGCGCCGGACGAAGAATTCGAAACGACCGGCGCCTGTGACCGTTTCCGTCACGCCAACGAGTTCGAAGACGAGCGTTTCCAGTTCCTCGCTCGGGCCGACTACTCGCTCCAAGACCACAACATCTCAGCCGCGGTTGAGTATGAGAGCTACGACCTCTTCAACCTCTTCGTGCAGCGCGCGAACGGTGAGTTTGTGTTCGACGGCTATGACAACCTCATCAACGGCACGGCGTTTGTGAACTACAACAACGCGCCGACCAACAACGCCGACGATGCGGCAGCCGAGTGGGGCTACGCCAAGTGGTCGTTCCTGCTGCAGGACCAGTGGCGCGTCGCGGACAACTTCACCGTCAACTACGGCCTTCGTTACGAGCGTTTCGTGATGGACGACGAGCCGATCGACTCGCCGACCTTCCAGAACGAATACGGCTTCTCCTCAGCGCAAAACCTCGATGGCCTGGACATCTGGCAACCGCGCGTTGGCTTTGAGTTCACGCCGTTTGACCGCACCAAGCTGACGGGCGGCTTCGGTCTCTTCTCCGGAGGTAACCCGCAGGTCTGGGTCTCGAACTCGTTCCAAGGTCTCGCCGGTAACGTCCGCGGCACCTTCAACAACGTCGACCCGAACGTTGTTCCGCAGGCTCTGCAGGATGATCTTGCGAACAACCTCGACATCAACAGCTTCGTTCCGATCGATGTGATTTCGCCCGACTTCGAAATCCCGTCCGATTGGAAAATGTCGCTGCGCCTTGAGCAGACCTTCGACATGGACTTCACGAAGTTCGGTCTGCCGTTCGGCCTTGGTGACAACTACCAGCTGACGGCTCAGTTCATCCGTACGGAAACCAACAACGGCTTCCTGTGGCGGAACCTGGCGCAGACCGAACTGGCTGAAACGCAGCCGACCGGCGTCGCACCTGATGGTCGTCCGATCTATGCGGACCTTGATGTCCTTGGTATCTCGAACGTCACCGAGCTGACCAACTTCGACGAAGGTGTCTCGAACGTCTTCACGATCGGTCTCTCCAAGCGTTTCGCCAACGGCTTCAGCTTCGATGCTTCGTATGCGCACCAAGACATCGAAGCCGTCACGCCGGGCACCAGCTCGCGCGGCATCTCGAACTGGCGTGCAATCGTCGATAGCGACCGGAACTTCCCTGGACCGGGCACCTCGAACTTCCAAGTGGAGCACGCGTTCAAGCTGTTCTTCGACTTCGAGCGGAAGATCTTTGGTGACCTGACTTCGAAAGTGACCCTGTTCGGTGACATCCAGTCGGGTGACACGTTCAGCTACACGTTCAACGTCGACGACGAGAACGCTCTGTTCGGTCGCGCCGGTGACGGTGAGGATCCGTTCGACAACGACCTGCTCTACGTCCCGACCTTCGCCAACGGTCAGTTCACTGACCCGAGCGTCGTGTTCGCTAGCGGCTTCCCGCTGGGTGAATTCGCTCGCTTCGTGGGTGAGCGCGGCATGTCCGCCGGCATCCAGCCGCGCGGTGGCGACGAAGGTCCGTGGAACCAGCGTTGGGATCTGCACTTCGAGCAAGAGCTGCCGTTCGCTAACTTCGGCATGAACCGCTTCGAAGGGAACCGTCTGAAGTTCGTCCTCGACATCCAGAACATCGCCAACATGCTGGACGATGACTGGGGCGTGTTCAAACGTGCACCGAGCTTTGCCGCTGATAACACGGTCCGTGCAGACCTTGTGTCGGCAGCTGACGTTGCGATGAACGGTGTTGACGGCGCGACGGCTCTTGAAGGTGACCTCGCGCGGACGACCTGTACGACGCAGAACGCCTGTCTCTATCGCTTCAACCAGCTCGACAACGACCCGACGGGCTTCGTTGAGCCGGACCTGTCATTCTACCAAGCTCGGGTTGGTTTCCGCTACGAGTGGTAAGCTGACCCGCACCTGAAAAGGTGGGTGGGGGAAGGGCGGCTTCGGCCGCCCTTTCTTTTTGCCTGGCCTCCGGCGGAAAAAGCGGTTCCCACCCTTTGGCCAGATGCTCTAAGCGGTCACGATGCGCGACCTACCCAAAACGTTCGACCATAACGAAGCTGAGCCCCGCCTCTACCGAGAGCAGGAGGAGGCGGGCCTGTTCAAACCCCAAGGCGAAGGTGATCCGTATGCGATCGTTATCCCGCCGCCGAACGTCACGGGCAGCCTCCATGTTGGTCACGCGCTGAACAACACGCTGCAGGACATCCTGTGCCGCTATCGCCGCCGCCAAGGGCGTAAGGTGCTCTGGCAATTCGGCGTCGACCATGCCGGCATCGCCACCCAGATGGTCGTCGAACGCCAGATGGCCGAGCGCCAGGAGCCCCACCGCCGAGAGATCGGTCGCGAGGCCTTCGTTGAGAAGGTTTGGGAGTGGAAGGGCGAAAGTGGCGGCATGATCAAAGATCAGCTGAAGCGCCTCGGCGCTTCGCTCGATTGGTCGCGCGAACGCTTCACCATGGATGAGGGCCTGTCCGCGGCCGTCCGCCGTGTGTTTGTGCAGATGTACCGCGATGGCCTCATCTATCGCGACAAGCGCCTCGTGAACTGGGACCCCAAATTCCAAACCGCCATCTCCGACCTCGAGGTCGAGAACCAGGAGGTGAACGGGAAGATGTGGAACTTCGCCTATCCCCTGGCCGATGGGCCCGTAGATGGCATCAGCGAAATCGTCATCGCCACCACGCGCCCAGAGACGATGCTAGGCGATGGCGCGGTAGCTGTGCACCCTGATGATGAGCGGTACACGAACCTTATTGGCAAGAAAGTCCGTCTACCAATCGTTGATCGTTTGATCCCCATCATCGCCGACGAATATCCCGATCCCGAGCTCGGAACTGGCGCGGTGAAGATCACTGGCGCCCATGACTTCAATGACTTCGAAGTCGCCAAGCGCCACAACATACCGCTCCTTATGCTGATGGATGCAGAGGCACGGATGATCTCCACGCCTGACAACAACGTTCCTGAGCGCTATGATGGTGTCGATCGCTTTGAAGCGCGCAAGATGGTCATTGCCGAAATTGAGGAGCAAGGCCTCCTCCGCGGCATCGAAGACAAGCTGATCATGCAGCCCTTCGGCGATCGCTCCGGCGTCGTGATTGAGCCTATGCTGACGGACCAATGGTACGTCGACGCGAAGACCATGGCCGGCCCTGCTATCGATGCCGTCCGTACAGGGGAGACCAAGTTTGTTCCCGAGAACTGGTCGAAGACCTACTACAATTGGATGGAAAACATCGAGCCGTGGTGCATCTCACGTCAGCTCTGGTGGGGGCACCGCATTCCCGTTTGGTATGGCCCAGATGGCGAAGCGTTCTGCGCAGAAACTGAGGCAGAGGCCCATCGTCTTGCTACGGAGCATTATGATGGTGAGGCTGTTGAGCTAACACAAGACACGGACGTTCTGGATACGTGGTTTTCGTCGGCCCTGTGGCCGTTCTCGACGTTGGGCTGGCCCGAGGACACTGACGAGCTGAAAGCCTTCTACCCGACATCGGTGCTCTCAACGGCCTTTGATATCATCTTCTTCTGGGTCGCCCGGATGATGATGATGGCGATGCATTTCCAGAAGGAAATTCCCTTCGAGACCGTCTACATCCACGCCCTCGTGCGTGACGAGAACGGCCAGAAGATGTCCAAGTCAAAGGGTAACGTGGTCGACCCGCTCGAGTACATCGACGAGTTTGGCGCCGACCCTTTGCGCTTCACGCTCGCAAGTCAAGCAACCCAAGGGCGTGACCTTTCTCTATCAAAACAACGGGTTGAGGGGTATCGGAACTTCCGAACGAAGCTCTGGAATGCTGCGCGCTTCTTGCAGCTGCGCGAAGTTCCGTTGACGGATGAAGTCGTTGATCCGCAGACGCTCGAACTGCCGCTGAATCAATGGATCGCCCACGAGGCAAGCGCCATGTCATTCGAAGTCAGCCGTGCCCTCGACGCGTTCCGCTTCGACGAAGCTGCTGCTGCGATCTACCAGTTCACGTGGCGCACCTACTGCGATTGGTACTTGGAACTGGCCAAGCCGGTCCTTGATGACTGTGATGCGGCGGCGGTCACGGAAACCAAGGCCGCTTTGAGCAGTACACTGAGAACTATTCTCATCACGCTCGAGCCTTTCATGCCGTTTGTGTGCCGTGAAGTGTATGCAGCCATGAACGATGGCGCTTTGCCTTTTGATCAGCAAAGCTGGGCAGTCGCAGACTTCACTGCGCCAGATGCAGCCAAGCAGATTGAGGCCGCGATCGCGCTGATCTCTGAGATCCGCAGTGCACGGACTGAAGTGAACGTACCGGTGACCGCTAAGCTTGAGCTCATCGCAATCAACGCCACCGACGGCGCTAGGGCGTTGTGTGAGGCGCAAGAGCCAGCAATCAAACGCCTCGCCCGAATTGAGACTATCAAACAAACCGATCAGGCGCCAACTGGGTCTATCCAGATCGTCAGTGGCGGGACGACCTATGCGCTTCCTGTGGTCGGCGTGATTGATCTCGATGCGGAGCTTGCGCGTCTCGACAAAGAGATTGGCACGGCTCAGGGACAGCTCAAGAAAGCGCAGGGCAAGCTTGGCAATGAGCGTTTTGTTTCCAAAGCGCCGCCTGAAGTGGTCGCCGAAGAGCGTGCTCGCGTTGAGCGTTTTTCTGAGGAGCTGGAGCAGCTGACAGTCGCAAAAGCACGCTTAGAGGCGCTCTAGATCGCTGAATTTTTGGCTTTCCATCTTGGCAGAACCTTCGCGGCGGGTGTCGACGATAAGGTCGACATCGGCTCCGTCGACGGAAAATCCGTATAGCCCCGACGAGAGGCCACGCTGGCGCACTTCGTAACCCATCGCTTCTAGCTCCGCCTTGAGATCATCGCCGCCGGTCTCAACGGTCACGGTGCCGCGCGGAACGACAACATGGGGTTCGGCGATCGCTTCGGACAAAGGAACACTTGCGAACAGATGGCTGGCTAGAGGTTTGGCGACATAACCGATGATGGCTGGTCCGCCTGGGCTGCCGATCGCAACACGCGGTTCACCGTCAGCACCCAGAGTAATCACGGGCGTCATCGAGCTCATTGGCCGCTTGCCTGGCCCTGGTGCGTTGGCCGCGGGAACTCCATCGTCAGACGGAACGCGGGCAAAGTCAGTAAGCTGATTGTTCAAGACCAAGCCGGCAGCCATCATTTGACTGCCGAAAGGCATTTCAACCGATGTCGTCATGGACACAA
This sequence comes from Pseudomonadota bacterium, assembly GCA_039198765.1. GTDB lineage: Bacteria > Pseudomonadota > Alphaproteobacteria > Caulobacterales > Parvularculaceae > Parvularcula. The sequence continues at coordinate 983 of JBCCTF010000134.1, read as the reverse complement.
TGTTGCCGTTTCGATCGCGGATCGAGAAATGCGACGTGGACGGTACTTCGTAAGCATCGCCATCGATAAACCCTTCACGGATCATTAACGCGCTTGAAGGGTTGCCGGGATTGATGGTTTCTGCGGGGCTGCTCCCAATCTGCGTTGCGCGGGCATCGAGGTAGGGTTTGCTGATCAACGCGTCGATCAGACGGTCAGCAGGCAGACTTTCCGTACCCATTGCAATAGGGTCGCCTAAGTAGCGCCCTCGGTCCGCGTAAGCGAGGCGTGTCGCCTCAACATAGGCGAGGAGATCGTCAGTTGGCTTCTCGCCATCGGTAACATTCTCAAATAGTTTGAGAATTTGCAGCATGGTGATGCCACCTGAGCTGGGTGGTGGCATGGAGCACACGGTCTGGTCCGCCACTGGGGCGCACAGCGGTTCGCGCTGAATGGGCTCGTAGGCGGCGAAGTCCTCGCGGGTGATCGTCTCCTCACCCGTCTTGGCGTTCACACGCTCGATGATCGCTTCGGCGACTGCGCCGGTGTAGAAAGTGCTTGCTCCTTCCTGTGCCAGCATACGGATGGTTTCAGCGAACGGTTCGTTCTGGACCGTCGTCCCGATTGAAAGTGGAGCGCCTTCATCATCGAGATAAATGGCAGCCTGCGGATCATTTCGAAAATCCCTCAGCCGGCCGAGCGTGTTGTGGAGCCGCTCAGGCATCGGGAACCCTTCGCTGGCCAAGCGCTCTGGTGCCTCGAACAGCTGGTTCCATTCCAATTCGCCGTGTTCGCGGTGGGCCATGTCGAGCATGGCGACCGCGCCGGGGACGCCGACCGCTTTGCCGGACAGAACGGCCTCGAAGAAGCCCATAGGGTTGCCGTCTTCTTTGATGAACACGTCGGGTGTGACCGATGACGGGGCTTCTTCGCGGCCATCGTAGGCGGTAATGGTGCCTGTTGAGGCGTCATAGAAGAGCATGAACGCGCCGCCGGCGAGGCCG
>JBCCTF010000133.1:0-10256 GCA_039198765.1 Pseudomonadota bacterium | reverse complement strand
ATGGTCCCAGATCATAGTGAACAGGCCGAAATTGACATCGCCCTTGACCTTGTGAGCGAGGTGATGGTGGCGATGCCCCGGCGCGACGGCCCAGAGGTAGATCAGTGGACCGACGCGCATGTCCGTGTTGGAATGCTGAAGCAGAAGCTGGATCGCCGCTGCAAAGCCGAGCAGCGCGCCGATCTCAAACGGCATTCCCATTAGCAAGAGAGGTGTTGTACCGGCGGTGAGTTCAATCGCCTGGTGCAGCGGATGCTTCATCAGGCCGTTAAACCCATACATTCGTTCGACGCTGTGATGGACCGCATGCAGACGCCAGAGTGCTTCGATCTTGTGGCTCGCATAATGTGCCATGGTGATCCCGAAATCGGCGATCAGGACTGTCATCACGAGTTGCGCCCAAAGCGGCCACACGCTCGGCCAGACATCGAAGCCATGGGTCATCGCTGCTAAGATCGGAATCGCCGCGATGGATGCCGCGTTCGAGAGTTCATTGATGATCGCGTGTAGCGCGTCGCGGCTAGTGTCGCCTTTAGAGTGGTTCCAAATCTCTTCAAACGGCGCGATCCGTTCTGCGATGAAAGACAGCGCGATGGCGGGCAGCAGTAGCGCCGCAAGCCAATGTTTGCTTGCGCCACTTTCAACCATCCAAACGGCGGCCCCAATAAAACCAATAAAGAAAAGGGGTGCGTAACCGTAACGCACCAAAAAGCGTAATATGCCCACGGAGCAGATCTCCTCTCGATTTCATTGAGAGTTAGCGAAACACCAAGAGATCATCTTGAAAAAACCGGTTGGAACTGAAACTCGACGCGAGATAACTTGCGAATTGTGTTCGCGAGCGTTTTGGGCGTGACCCTAAGACCGTCCTGTAAGCGAGCGAGACGCCACGCTTGGCGTTATGCCAAACATGCGTCTCATTGCCCGGGTGAAGTGTGCTTGATCGGAAAAGCCGCCAGCGAATGCAGCTTCGGCGAGGCTCGCTCCCGTTGCGAGCGCCTTCGCAGAACATTCCAATTTCCGCCAAACGAGCCAAGTCGAGAGCGGTACGCCAAACTGTTTCCGTGCCAGGGCCCGCAAGCGAGATTCAGACAAACCGACCCGCGCCGCAGCCTCTGTGATCGACCATCGCCCGGGTTCATTGCGAAGCTCTGTCACCACAGCTTCAAGCCTTGCGTCCAATTTGCTGGGAGTTGAGACGGACAAATCAGTGAGCTGTGCAACCAGTTCGTCTGAGTTCGCAGGTACCTGGAAAGGTAAATCATCAAGGTCCAGTGTCGCGATGTCGTCGGGGTCCAGACGGTTAGCCAAATCGAGCGCGATGCCGGATTGTGGATCTAAGTAGATGAGCACGATGTCGCTGTCGCACTGCACCGCATGCGGAATCATCGGACGAATGAGGAACCCTCGGCCTGCATGCTCATCACCCGTCTCATCGATCACAATCGCGTCGGCCCCGGAGCTTAAAACAATCTGATAGGCTGCGTGCTCGTGCAGGTCATTATCGTCTGACGGCCCGAAATAGGCGGCGAATGCGTCGCCAAAGACGAATTGTCCACCCCAAGCCATTACGCAGCCTTCCAACCGGAATATAGCGATATCGAACCCGTCGGCGTTTGGATGAACTTGAGCTCGTGAATGCGCTCAAACCCGGCTTCGGCCATTACACTCGGAATCATACCGTCTTTGTTTGGCTTGGTGTTCTCATACCCATCGACTTCGCGCACTTGTTTGAAGAGCAAATGCAGCAGAAGCGTACGCTGTTCGCGATAGTCTGAAATCAAGAGCCGACCGCCGGGCTTGAGCTGACGATAGGCATTCGTCACGATTCCCATCTTTGCGTCCATCGGACATTGATGCAGCACCAAGGAACAGGTGAGCGCATCAACCGTCCCTTCTGGGACCGAAGCAATAGGCTTGTCGCCCATCGCGGTTATGAACTCGATCTGTCGGTCACCCGCCTTGTCTTCAACGATGGCGCGGACCTCAGGGTCGGGATCAACCGCGAACATCCGAACGGAGCGCTCTGTGTCTTTTACCTGGATTGCGAAACTCCCCGTTCCTGACCCGAGATCGACAATGGTCTGGTTCGGCGATGGCGCCATCACCTGCAGCGTACGGCTTCGCCAGCGCCGTTCCCGCGTCATCACGGCGATAACGCGGTCGTAGTCCGCCGTGTGTTCGTGTGCACCAAGCGCGGGTGTGAACATTGGCTGGTCTGACTTCGACATCCCCCTCTTGTACCGCAGACATCGTCATAGTCTTGAACAAATCGGTCGTAATCACTTGCGACGGAAACATCGTTTCAGATCCCGAAACAGTATTGTGAATATAGATGATCAGTGCACAACGTGACCGACAAAATCCCAAAAATGAAACGACCGTTGTGGGGCGTTCAGGGCCGCTGAGCTCATGTCGGGTTCTGCGCCTTTCTTCCCGTTCGTCTTAGGTCTCAATATCCCAACCGGGGAACCGAAGCGCCAGCGCATCTGACTCTTTCCGGTCCACTTCGTCGGCTGGCTGGTTTGGCGTTGTTGCAGTTCGGGTCTCGACAGGATCGAGATCGGTCAAATCCCTGCTTTCTTCCTCGCGACGATGGGAACGCCGTTTGCCAGGCGATTGGACCGCTGATCGCTGCACAAGGAGCTGATCCTCCGTCCTCGGTACGAAGGGTGCCGCTGCGTCCTCTCGCACCACCAGGGGCACGCCCACCTTCGCCAGCGGGAACCCCTCGGGCAGTTTGAGGAAGCCCTCCAAACTTCGAAGGTTCAGGATTTCTTCGGGAATGACGAGATGCTCGGTCTTCTCCTGGCGGGCGACCATCACCCCGTCGCGGATCGTGTTGGCGCCGAAGGAGACGTTTTCGTTGGATTGGGATCGCTCCTGACGTCCCAGGAAATCCGCATACCACTTGGCTGTATCGGCGTCCGAGGCGGCGAGGATGAGCTTGGTCCGGCAGACCGAGGATAGGGATTGTGCCCCGTCGATGCCGTAGATCTGGCGAAGCTGGGACTGCGCCTGGAGGCCAAGGACGAAGGCTGCGCCGAACTGCCTTCCGCGGGCGAGGCCGTCCATGATCGAGGGGAGGGATTGGAGCGCCGCCACCTCGTCGAGGATGAACCAGATCCGCCGGAACGGATCGCGCGGCCGGGACATGAGAGCCCTGACGGCGGTGTCCATCCAGACCGTCAGGAGCGGTTTCAGGGTCTCGTGCATATCGGCGCGGGACGAGAGAAAGAGGGTGCTTCCCGCTTCGTCTTCTTCGATCCAGCGGGTCACCGAGAAGGGCTCTCCGTCGTTCGGCAGAAGCCGCAGCCCGTCGAGATAGGTGCTGAGCATCATCCTGACCGAGTTGGCCATCTTGGGACTGTCGGGTGAGATGATCGGGGCGGCGGGTGTCCCCTCGAAGAAGTCTCCGAGCTCGTCCACGCTTGTGGTCAGCAGGGTACGGACCAGATCTTCATTCGTCGCCTTGCCATCCCCGACGAGAAGCTGTGCCGTCGTCGAGAAGACCAGCCGCGCGCTGTCCGCCCAGACGGGATCACCGTGCATGCCGCGAGGGATCATGGCTGCGGCGATAGCGTCGAACTGGGCCTTGCTTTGAGCTTCTTCGAAGACCGACCAGGATGGCGAGCGAGCGTCGAGGGGGTTGAGGATATGATCGCTCCCTTCCCTGTAGAAGGGACCGATGAAGCCTCCGGTCAAATCGAAGACGATCGCTCTGTCGCCGGCCTCTCGGATCTGTTCGAGGAGTGCGGAGATCGCCTGGGTCTTGCCCGAACCGATGGTCCCGGAGATCGACGTATGCTGGACCTCCGAGCCGAGCGGGTAGGGGATGCCCGCGAGCCTGTAGGTCGGCGCTGAGCGCAGGGCCTTCACCTCCCGCCTCCGCGCCTTGTTGTGAGCCGTGACCTCGGCCTCGAGGGACCGGGCCGTGGTCATGGACGCGCCGCGTTTGATGTTCGTCCGGGTAAGGGATCCGCCCCGTCTGACGAACAATCCGATCAGAAGAAGGAACCCAAAGCCTCCCGCCGAGCCGCCGATCATCAGCCACCGGAGGGTGGTCTTTCGGAAGCTCCGCTCATGCTCGGACACCGCGCTGTTGGTCAGGATCACCGAGAGCGGAAAGGGGCGGTGTTCGCCCGAGGCGGTGAGCATGTTGAGCTCGGTATGGAGCGGCGCGCGGAGGAGCCGATACCCGTGGGCTTCGTACCTCTTCATGGCGTAGTGGCGTTCCTCGGGCGAGGTGTTCGCCATGGTGCCGAGATAGGCGATGACCAGCATCAGGCTGATCATCGCGCCGGCCAGGAACCGGATGACCTGGCCGAACATCCGGAGGGTGTGAAGGGTGACCTGCCCACCGCGCAGGAAGGTCTTGAGAGGGCCATTCGTGTTCTGGGTCATCAGATGATCCTCCCATCACGGAGGACCGAAGCTTCTTGCCGGACCCTCGTTTTGACGATCTCGATGGCGTCATCGAGTTCGCCCGACCGGTCCGACCTTCGGAACAGCTGCTCCATGCCGGCCCGGATCACCAGGAGATCATCGGCGAGCTTTTCGGGGGGTAGGGGATCTTTCGAGAGGGCCAGCTGAACGAGCTTCTTCGCCATCTGGTTGGGAGCGATGCCGTGGGCTTTGGCGGCCTCTTCGAGGGCAAAGCAGTCCCTTTTGGGGAGCCGGAACTGGAAGCGTGTGCACTCGGTCATCGGGTCACCGCCTTTCCGAAACGCACCAGGGAGGGGGAGCACCGCAAACAACCCAAAGGATGGTCCCTGCATTCACGGCGCGGATCGGCGACAGTCCGTATCCGGCGGAAGCCGCGCATATCCTCTGCTAACGGACCGTCCGGATACAGCGCGCCGAACCGGCTCGGTTTGCCGGACTTGGCCTCAAACCAAGGCCCAGACTGGCTTTGCCGCCCCAAGGCACCCTGTGCGTTGTGTGTGATCAGGCCAGGGCGGCCCCCTGGCCGTTCTCTGCCCCCACGCCTGACTGTCTTTCCGGGGGCGTTGGTCCCCGTTTTGCGGGCATGGCGACGCTCCTTACAGCCAACCGCCGATAAGTCCTTCTGTAGCCCGCGAAGGACATCGTCTCGCTGTCTAGGTTGGTGCTGAAGCAGCCCGAAGGACGAGACCATGCCCCGCACCAAAGACCCCGTCGCCGAACTGGAAGCCCACCGGAAGAAGGAAGCAGCGTTCAAGGACAAAGCGAAGCTCCTCGAGGAGCAAGCTGCTGCCCATCTCGGCCGTAAGCTGATGGATCGTGGGCTCCACACCGTGGACTCGAAGGAGATAGACACTGTCCTCGACCGTCTCGCCGAACTCGGACCCGAAGAGACTCTGCGGCGCTTGTCGGTGGCGAATGCCGAGGTCCCTCTGACCCCGTTGAGCAAGACAGAAGGCGAAGACGCGAAGAAAGAGATGGGTGCGTCGCTCATGCGCTGACCTCCCCGTTCTTCGTGCCCTGCCATTTGGTGAGCGATAGACCGGTGACGGAGGATGCAATGACTGTGAGGCTCGCTCGCTTCTCCCCGTCTTCGGTTTCCCAGCGGTTCTGCTGAAGCCGCCCCTCGATAGCGACGAGATCACCCTTGGAGAGGTGCTGCTCGGCAAAGCGCTGGTCAGCGCCATCGAAGACGGTGACAAGGATCCAAGTCGTTTCTTTCGATGGCGGCTTGTTGTCCAAAATGGCGAGGGAGAAACGCGCAAGGCGCTTGCCGCCATCGTCACCGTAAGAGGTGCAGGTGGGTTCACCGCCGAGGCGGCCAATCAGGTGAATGGAATTCATGGGTGTGATCTCCGAGGCAGGAGATCGGTCACCGGACGAAAGCACCCTTACGTTAGCCTAAAACGTTAAGGGCCGCAAACACTCCTCGTCTGCCGTCGGGACGTGAGAAATGCCCGGACCTAGTTCCACGCGGGCCTCACGGTGCTTGGCGACCCAAGACGTCGATAACTGCGCAGTCCGGCGTATCGCCAAGGGCACATGCATCGGCTGCGTTGGCGAGGGTCCTTTCCAACGCTTGCAGATCTTCGATCCGCTTGCGGACACTCGTGAGGTGACGCATCGCCAGGTCATGGACCTCGTTGCACGACGGGGGACCGTCCTCGAGCCCCAGAAGGGAGCGCACGTCCTCGAGCGGGAACCCAAGTTCTCGGCTTCTTCGAACAAACTGGAGCCTCGTCACGTGGCCGATTCCGTAACGCCGATGGCCACTGGCTGTACGGCCCGGCTCGGGCATGATGCCGATCTTTTCGTAGTAACGGATGGTTTCGACCTTGACCCCGGCGCGTTCTGCGAGGGCTCCGATCGAAAGGTGATCGACCATGCTGCGTCCTTCTCGAACGGGCTTGAATCTGTAGCCACTACAGGTTCTATATCACGTCCCATGGAAACAACAGACTTGGACTCGCGGCACTCTCGCGGCGGCGGCGCGGCGGCCTCCGGCGGCATCATTGCTGGCGTTCTGGCGGCTATCGGGGCATCCTGCTGTGTCCTGCCATTGGTCCTGATCCAACTCGGTGTCAGCGCGGCTATCGCTGGACGACTGACGGCGCTTGCGGCTTACCAGCCCTGGTTCATGCTGTTAGCCGCCGTGCTTTTGGGTTGGGCGGCATTCCGAGCGTTCCGCGGCGGTCGACCCAGACGCCGCGTCCTTGTTCTTCTGGCCCTAGGGGTCATCATCGTGGCCGCTGCGTCTGTCCTTCCGGCCTTTGAACGGGACCTTTTGAGATGGGCGCAAAACCTATGACTGACGTCAAGCTCACCTCGACTTTGACCTGTCCGACCTGCGGTCATCAGAGCACCGACGAGATGCCAACCGATGCCTGCCAGTTCTTCTATGATTGCAAAGGGTGCGGGAAGGTTCTGCGTCCCAACAAGGGCGATTGCTGCGTCTACTGCTCTTTCGGCGATACGCCGTGCCCACCGATTCAAGAAGGACAGTGCTGCGCGTAGAGCAACCTTTCCCGATGGGAGGTTGCTCAGGACGTTGTTTTCGAGAGGATCCTCGGAACTCCAGTGTCGTTCATCCGATTGTCGAGGGTTGGTGCGCGCCACCAATGGTGCCTTCCGCCGGCGATCGGAAGAAAAGGGGCTGTCGAGCAATCGTCAACGGCCCCTGCAAGGGTCAGCACATCCGCGCTTTCAGCGTGCGCTGTTCTTTCCTCGCGCGGGCTTCCAGCGCTTCGAAGGCTCGTCGCAACAAGGCCCCATCTTCGGTGATCGTTTCGGACCTTCGTGCCGCCTCGGCATAGACCGTGAGGCTGGCTTTCGCGGTGAAATGAAGGTCGCGTTCGATCGTGAGATGGAAGGCGCCTTTGAGGTTTCGAAGCTCCGATAGGCTGACATAACCGAGCTCCGGAGAGCCCATGCCGATGTCGCAGAGCCCGAAGAGAAGTTCTTCGTCATCGTTCATGGCGGTTAGGAGCCAAGTGCCGGCGCCCCATGGGCAGAAGAGCTTGACGAGGGGGAAGTGGTCGACGCTTTCATCGTCGAAATTGGCTTTGAGCTGGGGGCGGATGTCGTGTGGGATCAGGTCCATGATCGTCTCCTGGTCGAAGGGAAGCGATGCGCCGCATCCTGAGGATACGGCGCACGGGCGCTCAGCCTTCGGGGTTCCAGATGATGGCGAAGACCGCAGGGTCGTCCTGACCGGCGGCGGGGCCCAGATTGGCGTAGAGCTTGCGGGGTCCAAGCTCGGGCGCAGCGAAGGTGAGGCTCACATAGTCCCGGCCTGAGTTCTTGCCCTTGCGGTTCCAGCCCGCTCCGATTTCGGTGCGTTCGTCGGAGAAGATGCGGAAGTCGGGTTGCTTGTCCGATTCCTTCTCGCGGTTCGGGATCAGCTCGATGCCGCAGGCGATGGTGAGGGTCTTGAGCGTGCCCTTGTAGGTGCCGCGCTCGGGATGGTGGGTGACGTAGCCGATGGCTGCCATGGTGGTGGTCCTTCTCATTAATTCGGCAGGGACCATCCCCGCCGATGAGGACCGAAGAAGCGCGCCCGGACCGGCCACCGAACCTGAAGGGCCGCAACGAAAGTGGAGGACCGGCGGGCCCGGGATCATTTGATCGCGCGAGGAATGGCACAGCCAGAGGAAATGATCCGGGAACGCCGGTTTCGGGAAGCCGGTCAGGGCGTGATAGGTCCGAAGAGAAGAGGCGGGAATGGTCCCGTGCGGAGATTTCCGAAGAGAAAGGCTCACTGCCTTCAGCCCGTCGGCGTCGCCAACGTCCCGCTGTCAGCCCGTCACCGGGTCACCGCTCACACGCCGCTGATCTGTGCGTTCGAATTGTCCGGGCTTGTGAAGCGGAGTGCGCAATATCCTGCGCCGCTTCAGCCTTCGCGCACCGAGAGTTCGATAGGCCTAAGAAGTAGGGATGAGTTCGGGCGTTGACGATGATCAGCCTACGCCGGAAAACGAACGAGCCCCTCTATTCGCGAGCCTCCGGGACCACCGCGGCAGAGCACGAAACGCCTCGCGCTCTGCCCGCTTCGGGAAGCCATCCGCTCTCTTTCGCCCGCCGTGCCGCCATGGGAACGAGATCGCCTTTCTTGGTGCTTTCCAGCCCCGCGTCTGAGCTGCCGATCCCCGCAGCGCTTCGACGAGACCCGCGAGCGCGCTCGCAGGTCCATGGCGAAGGGCTCACGCCGCTGCCTGAGCTTCATGGCGATCGCTGCTTGTCTCGCGCTCTTCGCCCGCAAGGGTGAAATCCGCCGCCTTGGAGGCCTGAGACGCCGCGCGAAAGATCGCCCGCTTGTCTTCCTTCAGAACCTTGAGCCAGCTGCTAAGATAATCCGCATGCCGGACGGTGGGTACGATGCCCAACTGAGCGCAGGTGAAGGCCGATGCCATCTCCGCCACCAGTTCCTCGCGGGCATAGTCCTTGGTACCGAAGGAGGTGGTGAGGTTGCGATCCAGCCGCGAGGCGTGGCCGGTCCAGTGGCCAAGCTCGTGAAAGCAGGTGCGGTAGTAATTGATCTGTTCCCGGAAGGCCGGTTGCGGCGGGACCTGAATGAAGTCCGGGCCGGGGGCGTAATAGGCACGGTCACCGCCGATGCGGAAGTCTGCGCCCGTCGCCGCGATAACGGCTTCCGCTCTCGGGATCGTCTGCCGTTCGGGAAGGGGCGCCACGCCGGACAGAAGATTGTCCGGCAGGCCGTCGCACTGGCTGACATGGAACACTGTGTAGCGCTTCAGGAACGCCACCTCTCGCGCCGCTTCGCCGGTCTCCTGCGCCTTCATCGCCTCGTCTTTCGGGGTGAAGCGGTCGGCATAGACCACGGTGCTTCCGCGCTCGCCTTTCCGCACGGCTCCGCCAAGGGCAAGAGCCTGCTTGAAGGTGAGAAAGTCGAGGGAGGGAAAACCCCTCTCGAAGGCTGCGCCCCACAAGAGAAGGATGTTCATCCCGGAATAGCTCTTGGTGGTCGAGGCGTTGCGGGGCAGTCCCACGCTCGGCCCTGACTTGCTGCCATCCCAAGGTTGTACCCATGGCACAGTGCCCGCTTCCAGCTGGGCTACGATCCGGTCGGTGACCTCCTGATAAAGGTCTCGCCGCTTCGCGCCTCCGGCCTTCGCCCTAGCGCCTCTCTTCGGGGTTGTCGCACCCATGCTCTCGCTCCTCTCCGCTCACATCCTTTCCCCCGCGAGGGCGGGGGGACGGTCAAGCGCCGGAAACCGGAGGCGAGGAGACGGTCAGCAATTGAGGCCAAAAGAACCGTAGACAGACCAAAACGCCGAACCTGTTTCGCAGGACGACCCAGACGCTAAAGACGCCTCAGTCCCGAAACGGGTTGCGGACCGGCCGCCTCCGGTAGCCGGATCGAGCGTCCGGCCCCCAGGCCTCGAAGGGAAAGGCTCAAACTAAGTCGCGCCGCCTCGCGGCGCGTCCCCTTCCGGGCAGCGCCCGGCCAAGCGCGAGGGATCGTCACCGCATGGCGGAGACTGCTGAAGGCAGGCTCCGGGCGACTAGGTCGCCTAGAGCCCGATCTCTGTGAGAGACGCGCCGCATTTCATCACTCGGAGGAGCCTAAGAAGTATAACGCGTACGTTTGAACCTAACAGGGTCTTGGACGAGCTCGGCCGGAACGAAAAAAGGCACAGACTTATACTTTCTGTATACTGACAACATCATGCAGCCAATAGCTCTCTGTCTAGCGAGGGCGCCGTTCGACCCAGATATAAACACCGTAGCCAAGCTCCTCGTCGTAGCTGACCTCTTCGGACGCCCCGAGACCGGCCATCTATCTTGGGAAGGTT
>JBCCTF010000132.1:0-10365 GCA_039198765.1 Pseudomonadota bacterium | reverse complement strand
GCACCGATTTAACAGGGCCGATATATGCGACGTCAGGCACCTGTAGCTCAGCTGGATAGAGCGCTGCCCTCCGAAGGCGGATGTCAAGTCTGGTGATAGTTAAGGGTGATGCAAGATAGTGATTTTGAATCAACGGCTTGGGCGGCTGTCGGAACTGCCCTTCAAACAGGCCGAAGGTTCGAGTAAGCACTGCGCAAGCAGTAGGAATACATAGAGCACCCGTAGCTCAGCTGGATAGAGTGTCGGCCTCCGAAGCCGAAGGTCACAGGTTCGAATCCTGTCGGGTGCGCCATTTTTTTGATATTTTTCAGATACTTAAAAATTGACACTACCGACATTCGGTGCTTACGCGGGAATCTCACGTAAGCAGATGCGGGTGGTCGCAGTGCGCTTTCAAGCGTTCCGAAGATGCGAAGTACCCACATTCAGGGTCGCTCAATGCGATTGGCGAGCGACTGGGCTTGCCAACAAACTGCCGCACTATCCGGTCTGAAGGGGCAACTTTATATTTCTTTGCTGGCTATGGCGGCTTTGAGGCCATATTCACCGATGCAGCATGGTGCACGAATGGCAGCTTCCTTGTGCTTTCCACACCTAATCAGAGCCGCTGAGCGCCTTCAGCCCTGCTTCCATCTCTCGTAATCCCAAGTGTCTTGGTTTGTCGTTTCGGATCACAATAGCCAGTTCCCGCTCCAGGCGGGGGGAAAGGCTGTAGATCGCCAGGCCAGACCGTTCCGGATGTTCACCAACACCTGATTTCGGCAGAATCGCGCAACCCAGGCCAGCACCGACCAACCCCTTGATGGCTTCGACGCTGCCAAGGTCCATCACGGGGGAAATGGAGACCCCTGCGCTAGACAGCCAGCCATCGACCAGTGTTCTCGTATGACCGCCTGCCTCATAGAGGATAAGAGGAAGGTCTTTCAGGTGGTCCGCATCAACGGCGGCATCCGGTTGCAGATTGTCTGCCGGGCTCACAAACACGAACTCGTCTTTCAATATGGGCGTCACAGAAAACATCCGGCCTGTCACCGGCATAGTGACAAGGCCAAGGTCGAGTGTGTTGTCCTCGATTTCCTTGAGAATGTCCCTGGTGTCGCCCGTTTTCACGGTGATCTGAAGCGAAGAGAACCGCTCCTTGAGCTGGCGGAAAACCGGCGGCAACAGATGGATACACGCGGTTGCGCCCGTACCGAGCCGGACATGTCCCGCCGGGTCGGCGCTAAAACCTGCCATGTCGCTCAGAGCCGCGTCCACATCACCGCCGATACGTCGGGCATGGTCGATCAGGACAAGTCCGGCTTGCGTCGGGCGCACGGTCTTGCCGACCCGTTCCACCAGACGCAAACCGAGCCTTTTTTCCAACTGTCTAACCTGAAGGCTGACGGCGGGTTGACTGATCCCGATGCGATCCGCCGCCGCCGTGAAGCTGCCAAGCTCGATCACGTCGAGAAGCGTCTGTAGTTGGTCGAGTTTGAGATCGCGCATATCAAAGTTATACTTATGCTCTGCATAAATTGCCAAATCTTCTTTTATCTGCGGAAATATGAAATTCTGGGTCTGAGACATTTGGACGGAGATCCATGGCATGGGCAAACTTGTGCGACCATCCACCGACGGCGATATGGAGGAGGTGCGGCGCATCTACGCCCATGAGGTCTTTTACGGGCTGTCCACATTCGAGGAACAACCGCCCGATCTGGCCGAGATGATGAAGCGTCGTCAGGGTGTCCTCGCTCTCGGAATGCCGCATCTGGTAGCGGAGTTGGATGGCGAAATCCTTGGTTTCGCATATGCCAGCCGTCACCGTCCTCGCCCAGCGTATAGCCACACAATCGAGAACTCGGTCTATGTCGCGGAGGATATGCGAGGCACAGGGACCGGCAAAATGCTTCTGACCGCGCTGATCGAGGAATGCGAGCGCGGCCCGTGGCGACAGGTTGTTGCCGTGATTGGAGACTCCGGCAATTCTGGATCAATCGGGCTGCACACATCGCTCGGATTCCGGCAAGTCGGCATCCTTCAGTCGGTCGGTTTCAAGCTTGGTCGCTGGGTCGATACAGTCATCATGCAGCGCCCCCTCAACGAAGGGGATGAGACCCTGCCGGGGCACGGGTGACGGGGTGATCAACCGGAAAGCTGTCTGGGCGCTCGGGCTGGCGCAGCTCATATCCTGGGGGATTTCCTTCTACTACATCGGAGTGTTCGGAGATCTGATCGCGGCAGATCTCGGCTGGTCCCGCGCCTTCGTTTTCGGCGGGTTTTCAGCGGCGCTGATCACGATGGGGGCCATGTCCTCCTTTGTCGGAAAAACCATAGACATCGTTGGCGGGCGGCCCGTTTTGATGGCCGGGGCGAAGCTAAGTGCGGTAAGCCTGTCTCTTCTCGCGATGAGCGACGGTGTAACCCTCTACTATGCAGCCTGGATTGGCCTTGGCATCGCCATGCGCTGCACGCTCTACGACGCTGCCTTTGCCGCGCTCGTGAAGATCGAAGGCGGCTCAGCGCGGCGGTCCATCACGCAGATCACGCTTTTGGGCGGACTGGCCGCGACCTGCTTCTGGCCTCTGGGGCACTTTCTCGCCGAGACATACGATTGGCGCCAAGCGACCCTGATCTATGCGGGCTTCGCCCTCATACTGCTGTTACTTTTTGCAACGCTCCCGGACGCCAAGGATGCGCGCACCTTCGAACCGTCAGAACCGGATCGGAAAGATGCGCCTCAGCGAAGGGGAAATCTTGCAAGATCGGCAATGCTCTATGCCACGATCATCGCCTTGGGGAACGGCTTGCACGCCGGAATGTCGGCGCATCTGATCACTCTCCTGACCGATCTTGGTCTTGCCGCCGGGCTGGCCGTTTCCGTGGCCGCACTGCGGGGTGTCGGACAAACGACCGGACGTATTGCGGAGTTGGCGTTCGGAGAGAAGGTGCATCCGATCCACCTGAACACCTTCGCAGCCGCACTGATCGTCGCGAGCTTCGCGCTTGGGTTTCTGGCGGCGGGCCTCTATCTGACCGCCGCCGCCTTCGTCTTCTTCTACGGCGTGGCCACAGGCCTGCTGACGATCACGCGGGGCACGCTGCCGCTCGTCCTTTTCAATCCGCACCGATATGGCGCGATGGTTGGTATTCTGCTTGTGCCGAGTTTTCTGGTGTCAGCGGCATCGCCTGTTGTTTTCGCCTATGTACTCGATGTGTTTGGACCCTACGCCACGCTCGGCGTTGCTTTGACCGTTGGCGTCGTGATGGTTCTAGCATCGCTCGCTTTGCCTTCGAGAGAGCCAGGCGAGGCGATGGAAAGTGGAGGCAGCTAGATGCGGATAACCTTTGTTGGCTGCGGGGATGCCTTTGGAAGTGGCGGTCGGTTCAATACCTGCTTTCATGTGCGTAGCCAAAGCGCCTGTTTCCTGATCGACTGTGGTGCATCTTCCCTGATCGCGCTGAAGACCCAGGGCATTGACCGTAACGAGATCGAATCAATCCTCTTCACCCATTTCCACGGCGATCACTTTGGCGGACTTCCCTACTTCCTTCTGGATGCCCAGTTTTTCTCCAAACGCACAGCGCCATTGACCATCGTGGGGCCTCAAGGGTTGGAAGACTGGTATGAGCGCGTGATGGAAACGACCTTTCCCGGATCCTCCCGAACGAAACAGAAATTCGAGCTGACGTTTCGCGAATTGACACCGGCAACAATCGAAACTGTCGCAGCTCTGAAAATCACGACCGCGCGAGTTCGCCACGGCCCGCCAGAGGGGCCTTTTCATGCCTATCGGATCCAAGTTGATGGCAAGACCATCGCCTATACCGGGGACACCGAATGGGTAGACGACTTGATAGAGATTGGCCGCGACGCAGACCTGTTAATCGCAGAGGCGTACTTTCAGGAAAAACAGGTACCCCTTCACCTCGATCTCAACACGCTTGAAGAAAAGCTTCCGTTGATGCGACCCAAGCGCTTCGTCCTCACTCACATGAACGACGACATGCTATCGCGTATCTCACAGCTACCGTACGAAGCCGCCGAAGATGGGAAGGTGATTGAGTTATCTTAAATCGAGCAACGCTCCGCGTTGGATCAATGTCTGCCTTTAGTGAAAAGCGACCGTTGGCTCCGTTCGTTCGAATGTCCGGTTGGTCCCGCAAATAAGTTATCGATCTGTCAGAGCAGTAATTGAAGAACTGCTACGGGTAGTGGCTATGCGTTTATGCCTCTTCTCGTGAGAACTGCAAGATGAACGGGAATACTCGTTAGAGTAACCCTGAAAATACGGAGAAAGATCGTTCTGGATCAATTTCGCCTTCAAGATTTAAGAGCGACTGTTATCGTCGCGGAGACCGGTAGCTTCCGGAAGGCTGCCGCGAGGCTTCACGTAGGCCAGCCTGCCTTGTCAAGAAGAATTCGTAAACTGGAGGATGCGATCGGTCTTTCGCTCTTCGAACGTAACACGACGGGTGTGCGGCTGACTGCGGGAGGCAGGCGGTTCGCGGAAAGCGCGCGAACTCTTCTGAATAGCTTTGACCTCGCAATTGACGACGCCCACAGGCACGGAACTGCCGTTCATGGGTATTTGCGAGTTGGATTGATCGCATCGCTTTCGCGTGGTGTACTAAGAGACCTCTTCATTGCGTTCCTTAACGAGTGTCCTGACGTCGAAGTTTCGATTGAGGAACTCGGCAGAAGCGAACTTCTCACCCTTCTTACTCATCGTGAGATTGATATTGTTATCGCTGCTGGCCAACCTAAGCCAGAGTTTGGCGATGGAATCCTCCTACATAGGGAACGAATCTACCTCGCTGTCTCGGAAGATCATCCTTTTGCTGCTCGACGTGGCATTACCTGGGAGGATGCTCGGCGCGCATCCTTCATCGTCAGTGCACACGAGCCCGGTCCCGAGATACATGACTATATAGTACGAAATGCCGCCGATCTTGGAGAACCTGTTTACATACGGAGGCTAAGACTTGGTCGTGAGGGCATCATGAACTTGGTCGGGCTTGGATTTGGGGTTAGTCTAGTTGCTGATCATTGGCGCGGCGTCACCTACCCAAATGTGACTTTCGTCCCTGTCGGCGCGGATAACGAAACCGTTCCGTTTTCAGTGACTTGGCGTCGCGAAAACGACAATCCCGCCCTCCGCCGCTTCATCTCTCTGGCGCGGATCGAGGCGAAGCGGAACGGTGCTCTTTCCTGAGCTTCGCGAATCCACGATCGGTCTTCATGAACCGCTCCAGCATGGGCGCGATGAGCCTGGTGGGTTCGAGTTTCTGTCCGTTCTCGTGGCCGAGGATCTCGGCATAGGCCGTCAGATCGCGGTGCACCTGCGCGGGTAGTTCCACGCTCAGCTTCACCGGCTTGTCGTTGCGAATGCCGCCCAGTTTCAGCTTGCTCATCGGAAATGTCCTTATGGTTCGAGGACGAGATCGCGCGTGACCATCACGCGCACCGGGAAGCCGGGGCGGATCGTCAGCGTTGGCGGGATGCCCAACTGTCGCTGGACGATGGCCTCGCCCGCGCGACCTATCGTGTCCTGGGTGCCTTCGCGGATGGCGCGAGCGATATCGCCGTCATCGTCTCGGCCGCTCTCGAGGCCGATATTGAGGATCGTGGCCAGGCCGGCCGCGCGGAACAGTTGACCCCAGTGATTGTCGACACCGTCTTCGAGGCCCGCATAACCCGCCTGATCGGTCCCGGGCTGGCGTTCGAGAACGATGGAGCGTCCATCGGGCAGGATCAACCTTGTCCACGCTAAGAGGACGCGCCGCTGGCCGGTTTCCACGCGGCTGTCATATTCGCCGAGCAGGCGCGCGCCTTGTGGAATCAGCAGGAGCTGCCCGGTCGGGCTGTCATAGACGTTCGCTGTGACCTGCGCCGTGATCTGTCCCGGAAGGTCAGAGCGCAGCCCGGTCAGGAGTGCGGCCTCGATGACCGATCCCGCTTGCAGGACGTAGGGGCTCGGCGGGATTTGCAGCCGGTCCGCGGCGGTGGTCCTGCGATCCACTTCCCGGTCCAGAAACGCTTCTTGTCGTTCCGTCGCATCGGGCTGGCGCGGCGATCCCGCTGAGGTTGGAAACAGCCCTTGCAAGCCGGGCGTCGGAGATATCGCGGGCGACGCCTGCGGACGAGAAGTTTCTGCGCTGCTCGTTCTCGCGTCCAAAAAAAGCGTCGCGAGCCGCGCGGCTTCGGCCTCCTGCAAGCGCAGTTGTTCTTCAGGATCGACAGCAGGACCGGCCGCAGGCACGACGGGCACGGGCTCACCCCGCCGCTGCGCAGACAGAACCGGACGCCCCAGCTCTCCCGGAAGCGGCGGTCCGAGCTGTGGGATCGACCCGTAGTCGCGCGGCAGACCCAAAAGGCCCTCGGCCTCCTGGACTCGTTCCGTCGAGAAGAGTTCTGATGGGCCATCGCCCTCGTCGGATCCTTGTAAGGCGACGATCAGGATCGCGCCGATGCCGAGTCCGCCCGCGACCACCAGAACCGTGATGGCCTTTCGCGAGAGCCGCATGACGCGCGGTGGATCGGGTCGCAGGCGGAGTTCCCTTGCGATGTCCTGTTCCGAACGCGGCGGGTCGCCGCGGCGTTCGTCAGGTTGCTGATCTTCTTTCCCGGTCATAGCTCAGCGATCCTCGTCGGGGCGCCAGCCGGAGACCACACGCTCCTCGCGCTGCGCCGAACGCTGGACGCCATCTGTCCGCACGATCCGGACCACACGCTGGCGATCCCCAAGCCGCAACTCGGCCGCGGCGAAGAGTCGATCGACGATCATGTAGTTCCGGCGAATGCGGTAGTTGACGAGCTGACCGTCCCCTTCCGGGCCGATCACGAAGAGCGGCGGCATCTCGCCCTGGCCGATCCCGCGCGGGAACTCAATGAAGACCTGCCGCCCGTCATCGAAGGCGCGGCGCGGCCGCCAGGGGGCGCGGTCGCCGCTGATCCTGTAGCGGAAGTTGAGATCGTCGAGATCGACATTGCGTCCAATCGGCAGGCCCGCCTCAGCGCGGTCGTTCTGGCGGCGGAGCGCGATCAACTCGTCCTCGGGGTATTGCCAGGAGACCGAGGCCATATATGCCTGCGGCGTCGCGCGCAGTTCGAGATGATAGGTGCGCCGGTCGGTGTTGATGACGAGATTGGTTACAAGATCGGGCCGCGTCGGTTTCACCAGCACATGGATGCGACGGCTGCCGCCAGAGCCGCTCTCGGTGTCGCCGATGATCCAGCGGGCCGTGTCGCCGGCCGCGATGGGGCCAGACCCGACCAAGCTCTCACCGGCCTGCAACGCGATGTCAGTCACCTGACCCGGTGAGGTGTAGACCTGATAGAGCGCGCCGGAGCTGTAGGGATATAGCTGGACGGCGTTGATGAAGCCGTCGCGCACCGGTTCGATCCGGGCGGCGGCGTTGGCGTTCGTCACGCGTTCGGTCGGTTCCACCGCTTCCGCCGGAAGATCGTCGGCATCGACCCGCATAAGCTGGCCGGGCAGCGGCAGAGGCTCCGGGGTTTCCACGATCCGAACCGGTAGCGGAGCCTCGGCGACCAGTGTTGCTTCAACCGGATCGTCGTAGCTGATCTCGGGCGGCTTGAATGTGGCGCATCCGGCAAGCATCGAGCCGGCGAGAAGGGTTGTGATGGATAGTTTGGCGGACACGCAGTGTCTCATTGGGCGTTCTCCCTTGACCAGTTGATGGCGTGGACGAAGACGCCGAGGGGGTTTTTGCGGAGGCGGTCGGCGTCGCGAGGTGGCTGGACGACGACGCTCAGAATGCCGGTCCAGCGCTCGGTTCCGGCGAGCTGGCCGTTGACGTAGCGGCGCTCGGTCCAGGCTACGCGGAAGCTGGAATCCGAGGCGCGGATGACGCTCGAAATCTCGGCAGTGACTTGGACCTCGCCGACACGGGCGAAGGGGTCGTTCTCGCGGGCGAAGTCGTTGAGTGCGACCGCGCCGCGATCGGTGGTGAAGTCGTAGGCCCTGAGCCAGTTCTGGCGGAGCACGATCGGATCGGCCGGAACCCCACGGACATTCTCGATAAAGCGCGCGAGGTGGAAGGCGATCTGGGGATCGGTCGGGCGGTAGTTCGCGGTGGCGGGTGCCACGGCCTGCGCAGCCCCAAGGCGATCGACCTCGACCACGTAGGGTACGATGGTGCCTTGGGTCGATTGCCAGACCAGCGCGAGGCCGAAGGTCGCTGTCGTGGCGAGACACCCGATCGCCATAAGACGCCAGTTGCGCGCCTGGACGCGGGCCGAGCCCATGCGTTCGTCCCAGACCTGCGCGGCCTTCTGATAAGGGGTCACGGGTTCAGGGGTCTTGGCGTATCGCACGCTGGGTCGCTTGAATCTCATGATCTCTCCGAAAGGCTGATGGCCGTGCCTGCGCCGCCGCCATCGCCGGAGCGGATGGCGTGGGCGGCAACGGCGGTGCCGTGATGCAGGCTTTGTTGTCGTTTCATGCGGCGCGCCCAGGCGGGCGGGTCGTCGTTCGCAGGGGTCGGCATGGAAGACGGGGAATTGCTGAACTTTCCACCGATCGTTTCAAACGAGGCCCGCGAGCCGGAGCGATAACTGTCGCCAACGGCGCGCTTGAGCGGGCTGATGGCAGCCGACATCCCGGTCTGACCGACGGCGGCCATGCCGCTTGCGACCTTCCCGGCCGTCGAATTGCCCGAGGCCGTGCCGATCTTGAAAGCGGTAGACGCGCCTCCTGCGACGGCCGATCCACCGCGCAATGCTGCTCCGCCTGCTGCGCCGGCCATCTTTGTGCCTGCCAGACCGCCCGCGACAACGCCGCCTGCTACAAGGCCCGCACCGACCGCTGCCCCTGCGCCGAGCTGCGGGCCGCCGGAAACGATGCCGTTGGCGATACCCGGACCGAAGATGCCAAGCGCGAGGAGTGAGAGTGCTGCCAGAACGACCGCCATCGCGTCATTAATCGTCGGTTCGCCGGTAAACCCGGCGGTAAACTCGCCGAAGATCGTGGAGCCGATGCCGACAATCACAGCAAGCACGAGCACCTTGACGCCCGAAGAGATGACCAGCCCGAGCACGCGCTCAGCCATGAAGGCGGTCTTGTTGAAGAGACCGAAGGGCACGAGGATGAAGCCCGCGAGCGTCGCCAGTTTGAACTCGATCAGGGTGACGAAGAGCTGGATCGCGAGGATGAAGAAGGAGAGCAAGACGACGACCCAGGCGAAGAGCAGGATCGAGATTTGGATGAAATTCTCGAAGAAGGAGACGAACCCCATCAGGTCGGCGATGGATTCGAGGATCGGTTGCCCCGCTTCGAGCCCGACGGCCGCGATGCGTCCGGGCTGCAAAAGTTCGCCCGCGCCAATGGCACCGCCGGTGGCGACGAGGCCGAGACCTGCGAAGCTCTCGAAGACGATCCGGGCGAGCATGTTCCAATTGCTAATGATGTAGGCGAAGATGCCGACGAAGAGCGTCTTCTTAACGAGCCGCCCGATGACGTCGTCATCCGCGCCCCAGGCCCAGAAGAGTGCGGCGAGCGTGACGTCGATGACGATCAGCGTGGTCGCAAGGAAGGCGACGTCGCCGCCGAGCAAGCCGAACCCGCTGTCGATATACGTCGTGAAGACCTGCAGGAACCGATCGATGACGCCGACGCCGTCCATGACCTACTCCGTGTCCGAATTGTCAGTTGAAGTGCCGAAGAACCGGCGGCGGTTCTCCTCCCAGGCGGCCTGACATTCGATGTCGGCTTCGAGCGCTTCCGGGGTCAGCGAGCGGCAGCGCCGCAACGTCTTGCGCAGCGGATCGTCCGAGACCACTGTGGTCGGCTTGGCCGCACGCTCGTCTTCTAGGGCGCGCTGGAGTTCCATCGCCGCCATGAGTGCTGCGACAGCACCCAAGGCGATGGCGATGCCTCTCAGCGTGGTCTCGGCGGTCAGCTTCATCGCGGCTTACCGGAACATCCGCACGGCCGTCGGCTCGTAGCCGGAGCCGTAATCGAGAAAGCGGGTGAGGTTCTCCCGTGCCTGTGCCTCGGCCGTTGCGACGCGCGCCGCTTCGAGCGATTGCGCCCGGTTCTGTGCGGCAATCGCCGCCGTCAGATCGGCAATCTGCTGGCTTTGGAGCGCGAGGAGCTGGTTCCCGGCCTGCGCAGCCTGCAAGGCTCCGGTGGCGGCCTGGCTGCGGACGTCGAGGGCCTGCATCTCGGTACGAGCTGTCTCGATATTGCCGACCACGCCCGCCTGCACCTTGAGTGCATCCTCGAACCCGGCGACGGATGTGCGCCAGCGGTCCTGTGCGCCCGCGATCATCTTATCGAAATCGCCCCGCGCGGCAGCCGCGCCATAGTCCTGCGTGAAGGCCTCGTCGATCGTCGCCACTTCATGGGCGATCCGCTG
>JBCCTF010000131.1:0-10408 GCA_039198765.1 Pseudomonadota bacterium | reverse complement strand
TGTTGTCGGCTTTGCTTTTCTTGTTGAAGCTCTTTTCTAGCTTTTAGAAAGTAATATCCTATTTTTTCGTTTTCTTGTTCAAGGTGTCCTTGATTTTTCAGAAATTTTTCTTGAGTCTTTTCTTTCTCCTCTTGAAGTCTTCCAATCTCTGCCTCTTTTTTCTCAATTTTTGCCAATTTGTTTTCCAGTTTCCTCTCAAGTTCTTCAATTTTCTGGTCTTTCTCTTTCTCTACTTCTTCTACCCATTGTCTTATTCGTTTCTCACACTCCTTCAAAGTGACCACTTTTAATCTGGCAAACCTTCTTCCTCCAAAAACAGTTTTGTCTCTAGATGTTTTAAAAGAAGTGATTTTTTTGGTAAATGTTTCGACCAAAGGTCGAAACCGCAGCCGGTCTCATTTAGCGAGCGCGAGCGAGCGATAGACCCACCTAAAATGGTAGCCCCTGCAGGATTCGAACCTGCGACCATTCGCTTAGAAGGCGAGTGCTCTATCCAGCTGAGCTAAGGGGCCACGCGCCGCGGCCATAGCATGGCTGGGGCGAGGGGGAAGGCGTTAGTGCGTCCAGGGCTTGCGGCGGTTCGCCGAAAAGTTGTCGCTGTAGGCTTTGATGGTCCGCTTGCGCTTGGCGGGCTCGATGACCTGGTGGGGGATGCCGCGCTCTTTGGCGTAGGCGATTGCTTTTTCCTTGGTCTCGAAGGTCAGGTGAACCTGGTTGCTGCGCGTGTCCGAAGCACTGGTCCAACCCATCAGCGGGTCAGCGCGCTTGGCGTACTCCTGCTCAAACTCCAGCACCCAGGCGGAGGTCTTCGCGTTGCCAGACTGCATGGCGGTACGGGCCGGTTTGTAGATACGCGCAAACATCCCTTTGAGATGCGCGAAGTTCTCCGAAGCCGCAACCCTCTGTCATCCCGGAACGCGGAGCGTATCCGGGACCCATACTGCGCGATGGTGCGGAGCGATACGGAGCATCGATCTTGGAGAGAGTGGTTGAAGGAAGCCGCTTCGCGCCTTCCTGCGCGATCTCGATTATAGGTCCCGGATCGCTGTCAGCGTCCGGGATGACAAGGGGGTGGAACAGTATACCCCGCGCTCAAACAGCGAGCGTGAGCGGGCGGTAGTGCCAGCCTCCGCGCTCAAATAGGCCGGAAGGCCGATAGCGCACTCAAGAAGTCATGGTCGGGGCGGCAGGATTCGAACCTGCGACCCTCTGGTCCCAAACCAGATGCGCTACCAGGCTGCGCTACGCCCCGAAGTGCCGCGCCATAATCGGTGCGGCGCGGGAGTGCAATGGCGAAATCGCTGGATCAGTCGACGCTGGTATAAATCGGGCGAGCGCCGCTGGCGGCAGCGTCCCGCGCAGGCGCGCCTTGGCCCAAGCGGTCCCGGTAAACCCAAATGTTGGTCATCACGAGATCGACGAAATGGCGGGCTTCTTTGTTCGGAACGCTCTCCAGCATCAGGAGCTGATCCTCGATCCCAGAGCGGGCTTTCCAGCGGCTGAAGTTGCCCGGACCCCAATTGTAGCTGAGCGCCATCTCAAACAGATCGCCGCTGCCCTTGTTGTACTCGGTGAGGAGCATTTCGACGTAGGACTGGCCGAGCTGCATGTTGTAGCCGGCGTCGAACAGTTTCTTGGAAGCCTTGGTCCGCGAGATGGCCAGCTTGCGGTCACGCGCGATGTAGCTCGCGGTCCGCGGCATCAGCTGCATGAGGCCAGCAGCGCCAACGCGACTTTCCGCATTCGTCATAAATTTCGACTCTTGGCGGATCAGGCCGAACAGGATCGCGGGATCAATCGTGAACCCGCCGTTCGGCTCAAGATCATCAGGGAGCGGATAAAGCGCTGCGAAGAGGTGTTGGTGGCCTGTTTCGCGCACGCCCATGGCTTCGGCCAGGTGCACTTCAGCGGATGTCGCATCGAGGCTCGCCGCGAAAGCGAGCAGATCCTCGTCGTCGTCCGCCGTTAGCTCACCGTGCGCATAGCGGATTTCCAGCGATGCATCTCCCATGCGCCCGACTTGCGCCAAGGCCGCTGCACGGAGAAGGCGCGGGCTCTTGTCGAGTAGCTCGCCGCGTTCTTCTTCCGTGAGCTGAAGGTCTGCCCAGTCAATGCCTGACGCGCGCCCAAGCTGACCCAACGCCAGTTGACCGTATAGGGTCAGGGGATAGGCTGCAGCGATGTCGAGGTAGAGAAGCGAGTCTTCTGCCTGCCCCATCGCTAGTGCTGCGCGGGCCGCCCAGAAGGCACCGGCTGCGCGAAGGCTGGTCTGCTGATGCGGCTCCTCCGCGACCACGGAGAAATATTTGTACGCGGAGGGAATGTCCCCGCGGCGCCAATTGACAAGGCCTGCAGTCCAGTTGGCCATCACCGCCGCGCTGCCCGAACGGTTCGCGGCAAGCTCTGCGAGCTTCTCCGCTTCGGTCAGCTTTCCGTTCACGTAGTAACTCTCAGCGATCCAACCCCGGATGCGGTCGGTCTGTCGGCTGGAGAGCAGATTGAACTGGCGCGGGTCGTTCAGATAATTGAGCGACTGCGTTGGCCGGTCTTTGGCCAAGAGGTAGCGGATGCGCCCTTCGATCCGAGCAATCTGCCGCGACCGGCTGGACGGCGCATTGTCATAGTCGCGCTGAAGATCAGGGTGCAGAGCAACAGTGTCGTAGGTCCGCCAGCGACGGCTCACCGGACGCTGCGGGCGCGCGCCTTTCGGACGGCGGCGCATGGCCAGGCGATAGATACGGCGCGCGTCGGGGTGATCAGCGTAGGCACTCAGCCAGCGCTCAAGCTCTTTATAGCGCGAGCGGTAGGCGGTCGGGTGCATGTAGCGCTGCTCGAATACATAGCCCAGGAGGACCGGGTCCTCGATCTTCTCGATCAGAGGATCGGCCTCGGACATCTTGCCGTCTTCTTGCAGCGCAAAGATCTGCCGGTAGCGCTTCTCATCATCGGGAGTGAGGACCGAGCCGTCAGCTGCCCATGCGAGGCCGAGGCTCGCGAACACCGCAGCGAAGAATACGCGAAACGCCAAAACTGATCCTCCGGCTGTGCCTCTCAAGCCCGAGATATAGCTTAAGGCAGCGGATCGTTAAGCTTTGCTTTCGCTGAGAGCAGGTCGCGCCACGCCCAGCGCTTTTGTGCAGGCTGTCTGAGCAGGAAAGCGGGGTGGAAAATGGGCAGCGCGGGCACAGCACCATCCGGTGTCTCGATCTCGCGCCATTGGCCCCTGGAGCGAATGATCGATGAAACATCAGGGAAGAAAGCCTCGGTGGGCACCTTGCCTGCGAGAAGAACGAGCTTCGGCTTCGTGAGCGCAATGAACCGCCGCGCGAAGGGCATACAGACGGCCAGCTCAGCGGACGTCGGGTTCCTGTTCCCCGGCGGCCGCCAGTAAACGACGTTGGTGATGCAGACCGGCCGTTGTTCCTCGCCCGGCGCGCGGGCCAGGCCGATGGATGCCAGCATCCGGTCGAGGAGCTGCCCCGAACGCCCGACGAAGGGCTTGCCCAGACGATCTTCCTCGCGACCAGGCGCTTCGCCCACGATCAAGACATCTGCGCCAAGGACGCCGTCATAGACCACGGGCCCACGCGCACCTTCACGGAGCGGGCAGCCTTCGAAAGCCGCGATGGTGGAGACCAGCATCTCAAGATCTGAAGCTGTCGCCGCAAGCGCCTCTGCCGCAGAAAGGGCCTCACCAGCGCTGACGGATGCTGTGGGGGCGGGGGCTTGAGGAGCAGGCGCTGGCTGCTGGGCCGGCACACGCCGGGGCGATGCGGCTTTCCAATTCCAGATGCCGCCAGGCGATTCAGCCTCGACCGTGTCCACGCCCGCATTGGCGTAGAACTGCAAGGCAGCCCTTTGGTCAGCGCTCAACATAAAAAAGGCTTGAGGCGCGAAGGACCGCATCTCAAGCCCATGTTTTCCAGTTTGCGCGTGAGCGCTTAGCTGCGGCGACGACGCAGCGCGACACCGGCGAGAGCCGGTGCGAAGAGAAGAGCAGCTGCCGGAACCGGCACTTCGTTCATGCCAGCCATCGTGTACTCAAACGTCACGACCAGCTCATCGTTGTCGGTGAACGCATTCACGCCGTCAGAGAACAGAACCATCAGGTCGAGAGTGCCGTCCGCTGCGAGCGCGTCCATGGCGGCTTCGTTGAGAGTCAGCTCAAGCGAGAACTCACAATCGGTGTTCGTTTTTGCGTTCGCGCCCGCAATGACGTCGTGGCCGCCGTTTCCGGTACAGTTGAACGTACCCGCCGAGAGACCGTCGACCGTCGCCTCGAAGAATTCCGTACTGAAGTCGAGGTCAAAGCCATCCAAGCCAGGCGA
Source organism: Pseudomonadota bacterium (assembly GCA_039198765.1). GTDB lineage: Bacteria > Pseudomonadota > Alphaproteobacteria > Caulobacterales > Parvularculaceae > Parvularcula. The sequence continues at coordinate 6,080 of JBCCTF010000131.1, read as the reverse complement.
ACTGACTGAGCCGCCAGACGCGATGGTGAAGATGCCGACCGTGCCAGACTCATGGTTGATGTCGTCGAAGATGAAGGAAAAATCCTGACCGTCTTCGGTCATGATTTGCGCTTGAGTTTCGATGACTTGCGCAGCGTGGGCAGCGCCCAGCATTGCGGTGGCCGCTGCGGCGGCGGCAAGAATAGCAGATTTCATATGGATTACCCCCAGATTTGGAACAAACTGCGTTGAGCGCTTAACTAAAGGTTTACCGTGTTGCAACGCGAAAACGTTGCATTATCGCAACCAAGCCGTCGCAAAAGCTTGAGGGCGCGCCTGCGGACCGCATAGATTTCTTTGACGTTCCGCGGCATAGGACGGTCAACGAGAGCCCATTTTAGACGTCTGACGAGCAGAGGTAGGTAACATGTACGACGACACACCTGTCGAACGCGAGAGCATGGAATTTGACGTGGTGATTGTCGGCGCGGGCCCGGCTGGGCTGTCCGCCGCGATCCGCCTGAAGCAGCTTGAGGCTGAAAAGGGCAACGAGATCTCGGTCGTCGTCGTCGAGAAGGGTTCGGAAGTCGGCGCTCACATCCTATCCGGCGCGGTCCTCGACCCCCGGGCGCTGAATGAGCTGCTGCCCGACTGGCGCGATGACAGCGACTGCCCCATCGATACCGAGGTGACGTCCGAGCGCTTCCTTTATCTGGGGCCGTCAGGCTCGCTCCCGCTGCCCAACTTCGCGCTGCCTGAGATGCTGAAGAACCATGGCTGCTACGCCACGTCGATGGCGATGGTCTGCCGCTGGCTCGCTGAAAAAGCGGAAGCGATGGAGATCGAGATCTACCCGATGATGGCGGCAAGCCAGGTCATCAAGCGCGACGATGGTTCCGTCGCTGGCGTGATCGTCGGCGAGGTCGGCATCGGTAAGGATGGCGAGAAGAAAGACAGCTACGAGCCGGGCATGGAACTGCGCGGCAAATATGTTCTGTTTGCTGAAGGTGTCCGCGGGTCCTGCTCCAAGCAGGTGATCGCCGACTTCGACCTCGACCAGGGGCGCCAGCCTCAGAAGTACGGCATTGGCCTCAAAGAGCTTTGGAAGGTTCCGGAGGCGAACTTCAAGAAGGGTTTTGTTCAGCACACGTTCGGTTGGCCGCTGGATAACTCCACGGGCGGCGGCTCGTGGATGTACCACTTCGGGGACAACTATATCTCCCTCGGCTACGTGGTGCACCTGAACTACAAGAACCCCTATCTTTCTCCGTACCAGGAGTTTCAGCGGTTCAAGAACCACCCTGAGGTTCGCCCCTTCCTCGAAGGCGGCGAGCGCGTGGCTTACGGCGCCCGGGCCATTTCTGAGGGCGGGTATCAGTCCGTACCCAAACTCACCTTCCCCGGCGGCGCGCTGATCGGCTGCTCTGCAGGCTTCGTGAACGTGCCTCGGATCAAGGGCAACCACAACGCGATGAAGACCGGCATGATGGCCGCCGAGGCTGTCTACGACGCCATTGCAGAAGGCCGGGAAGGGGACGACCCCGTCGCCTATCAGGTCGCTTACGATGCCTCATGGGTGGCGGAAGAGCTCTACACGGTCCGCAACGCCAAGCCTCTTTGGTCGAAGTTCGGCACGGTGCTCGGCGCCATCATGATGACCGGCATGGACCTGTGGATGAACATCATCGGCGGCAAGGTCGGCCTCAAAGGCCTGTCATTCTTCGGCACGATGGAGCACGGCAAGAGCGACGCTGAATCGACCGAGCCTGCCTCCAATCATCAGCCTATTGATTATCCGAAGCCGGACGGTGTCATCACCTTCGACCGCCTGACCAACGTCAGCTACAGCTTCACCAACCACGAAGAAGACCAGCCTGCGCACCTGACCCTCAAAGACGAAGAAGATCCGTACGCAACGGAACTCCCCGTCTACGACGGTCCGTCCCAGCGCTATTGCCCAGCCGGCGTGTACGAGTACGTCCCGGCAGACAACGGTCCCAAGTTTCAGATCAACGCGCAGAACTGCGTCCACTGCAAAACCTGCGACATCAAAGATCCGAACCAGAACATCGTCTGGACCACCCCAGAAGGCGGCGGAGGCCCGAACTACCCGAACATGTAACCTGCCTTGGCCTCTTAGAGGCCGAGCACAGACCTCAGTGTGCGAACGACCGCATCTGAGTGATCTTCGCCAGTCTCTCGCGCGTGGATTGATGCCTCTGCGATTATGGCGTTCAGCATGCGCGCGGTGAGATGCGGGGAGGGAAGATCGACCTCGCCGGCTTCGGTAGCCTTCGTAAGAAGGGTGGTGAAGAGCGCGAGGCTCAACCGGTCTTCGATGTCCTTGGCCTTAGCGCGTCCCAGGCTCGCGGGCCCCACGTCGAACAGCATTGCTGAGACTTCAGGGTCCTGAACCTCTTCAAGCCAGCTGCGGCACGCTTTGATCAGGCGCTCCGTGTACGGGTCGTTCGTGTTGAGGTTTGCGGACGCACGCTCCATCGCGCATCGTGCTTCCTCCGTGTAGAGAGCTTCAAGGATCTCCACTTTGCTTTTGAAGTGGTGGTAGAGCGCCCCTTTGCTGAGGCCCGTCTCCTGCAAAAGACGCTGGGTCGTTGTGGCGGCGAAGCCCTCGCTGAGGAACAGTCTCCGCGCAGCGCTCAGGAGTGCACTTCGGGTTGCTTCGGTTCTTTCCCGCTGGGTCGCCATGCCTCCCTTTACAACAGACCGCCAGTTTGTAAAAAACAAACCGCTGGTCGGTTTAAAGGAGAATAGCCATGGATTATCCCAAGTCGCTCGACGCGATGTTCGCAGCATGGAACGAACATGATCTCGACAAGATCCGAGGCCATCTGAATGACGCCCTTGCTCCATCGGTCGTGTTTGCGGACCCGAACAACCTCACCGAGGGGATTGATGCCTTTGAAGCGATGGTCCGCGCCTTTCGAACAGAGCATCCCACGGCCGTCTGTGCGCGGAGCAGCGGGTTCAACCTCCACCACAACCGCTTTCGCTACAATTGGCAGGTCACGGTCGATGGAAAGCCCCCGCTCAACGGGATGGATGTGACGGAGGTGGACGAACAGGGCCGCGTGGTGCGGGTGGATGGGTTCTTCGGGGACGTGCCAGCTGCGTCATAAGTCGCCGGGCTTTGCAGCCCTGTCCGGGCACGCTTGGCCTTGACTTGGCCTGCGGAAAGCGTAGCTGGAGCGCTTTCCCGGCAACTTGCTCTGACATCATCCCCACCGGGGACACGAGGGCGGCTGCCACCACATTCGTTTGCGAGCAGGCCGTATGCCGAAGTCGAAAAACCGTCGTAAGTCCAAGGGCGCGAAGCCGAACCCTTCGGGCATGCAGACAGAGATCATCGAGGGCGAAGCCGCCGACACTGGCGCGCGCGCTGAACGCGCCGAAGCATCAGGCGCCGCTGTCAAAAAGCCGTCCGTCGGCCCCGTTCAATTCTTCCAGCAGGTGCGCGCAGAAATGCAGAAGGTCACCTGGACCAGCCGCGGCGAGGTGCTCGTCTCGTCGATCATGGTCCTCGTGATGGTCGCGATCATGTCGCTCTTCTTCTTCACGGTTGACCAGATCCTCCGCTGGATCGTCCCCAACCTGCTCAGCCTCAACCTCTTCTAAGGATACCCCCATGTCCGACGCGAAATGGTACATCGTCCATGCCTACTCCAACTTCGAGAAGAAGGTGGCGGACGCGATCAAAGCCGCTGCAGAAGAGAAAGGCCTCGCCGACCACTTTGAAGAGGTCTTGGTGCCTACTGAAGAGGTGGTCGAGGTCCGGCGCGGGCGCAAAGTGAACACCGAGCGCCGCTACTTCCCAGGCTATGTCCTCGTGAAAATGGTGCTCAACGACCAGACCTTCCACGTGGTCAACGAGACCAACAAGGTCACGGGTTTCCTGGGCTCCGGCAAAAAACCACTGCCCGTCAGCCAGAAAGAAGTCGACCGTATCCTCGGAACCATGGAGGAAAGCGAACAGGCTCCTGTCGTCCCATCCGTGATCTACGAGGTCGGCGAGATGGTCAAAGTCATCGACGGACCCTTCGCTTCATTCTCAGGCGTCGTCGAAGACGTCGACCAAGAGAACGCGCGCCTCAAGGTGTCGGTCTCGATCTTTGGTCGGGCGACACCCGTCGAGCTAGAATACCACCAGGTCGACAAAGAGACCTAAGCTCTCGAGGCTCCCCTCAGTTTTGCGTTCGATCGTTGAAGTTCCGCCGTTGGCGGGGCTTCGCTGGAGCGCGTCGGCCCTCAGCGTTCGATTCGCCTTCTCAAAAGAGAATGTCCAGTACGCGCTGCTACAAATTCGCTCACGTAAGCCACTTTCATTTGCGCTCTTTATATACTGTTCACCCTGACCTTGATTGGAAAAAGGGAAGTGCATGACGTTGTCTGAGAGGAATATCCACTCCATTCATAAATGCTAAGTCATTGACAACGTGGCGTGTCCCCCAACTTGGGGAATAGCAGTTTCTGCTGCAGTGCACTATTCGCAGCTTCCTTGCGCGGGAAACCTCGTTCCCCTCTCTTCCTGCGCAGGACCTCTGAAAACGAGGTGGACCGGAGCGGTATCAGACCCGTTCCGGTCCTTTTCCGAAGTGCGGGTGCACGGTGACGTGAGGGGTCTCGTCGGTCTGCGCTGGAGCGCTAGGTTCTTTCTGAACTGCAAGCGGCTGAGACGTTGCCCTGCCGGCACGAGCACAAGTGCGCTAAACAGTAATCAAGCACGACCCTGTGATGGTCATGAAAGGGAACAAGTAACGATGACAGACAAAGAGACCTGCCCGTGCACCGACTGCGCGCCATCATGTGCATGCGTGGGCGGTGAGCCGAAACCTGGCGGATGCTGCTGCGGCGACGCGTGCTCCTGCACCGATTGCGCCTGCGAGCCGACGTGCGGCTGCCCGGGCGCTTAAGCTCCCGCACGCACTTTTTGGGTGAAAAAAAGGGGCCCCGAAGGGCCCGTTTTTTCTGAAAATTAGTGACGCTAGCGCGGTTAAGCCGGGCGTTTTGCTCGGCGGCGTGCGACGAGGGTGGCACCCAACGGGAAGAGGAGGGCAGCAGCCGGCAAGGGGACTGGGGTCGTGCTTGCGGCATCAAACGTCACAGAGTTGATCAACGGCATCTCGTTGAGTGTGTCCATGAAGATCACAAATTCGAGGGTGCTTCCGAACACCAGTCCCGTCATATCGCTCGACGTCGATGTGCCTGCAGCGTCCAGGGTCAGCGTCAATGCATTCAAGTCGAAGGTGACTACAGCGTCAGCTGCTTCGCCAATACCCTGCGTTTGCGTGCCATTCGTCGTTGCACCTGAAAAAACAAGATTTGTGATGCCGGTGCCGCTAGCAGGTTGCGCACTGGTGAAATTAAAAACGCGCTCACCGTCGAAATAGGCAACCAGTCCGACGTTTGTGCCGTCCCAAATCCCGAAATAGTAGTCCGAGTCCCCCATCGTGCGCGTCACGTTGGTTGTGATCATTCCCGTGGCCGATTCACCCATACCGGTGCCGTAGCCAAGAGCGCTCAGATCCATCCGGACAAGCGACTTTTGAGCCATCCCAGTCATACCGTCAAAGCTTGCGCTCATGCCATCTTCGGCAAACGACTGATCGAGGTAGGTGACCAAAGAGTCCGTATCGAAGTCAGCGCCGAGGATCGTCGTGGATGCATTCGCTGCCCCGAAGCTAAGTGTTGCGGCAACGGCTGCGCCAATAGCGAGAGATTTCATGGGTCTGACCCCTCTTCTTAACAAGAGGTTAAATGTAACACATCCGTATAGGAACGAAAACCAAAAACGGGCCCTGAAGGGCCCGTTTCAAAAAACTCAATGAGAGTGTTGGCTTAAGCCGCTTTCTCTTCGGCTGGGTCGCGGAGGACGTAGCCTCGGCCCCAGACGGTTTCGATGTAGTGCTCGCCTTCTGTGGCTGCGGACAGTTTCTTGCGCAGCTTACATATGAAGACGTCGATGATCTTCAGCTCAGGCTCATCCATGCCGCCGTAGAGGTGGTTCAGGAACATCTCTTTGGTGAGCGTCGTGCCCTTACGGAGCGAGAGAAGCTCCAGCATCTGGTACTCTTTGCCGGTGAGGT
>JBCCTF010000130.1:0-10557 GCA_039198765.1 Pseudomonadota bacterium | reverse complement strand
GGGTACTACGTTCACGCTGCGATGATCGGCTATCGCTACCAGAAACGCGACGGACACGGAAAGCTTCTGGTCCGTGACGAACCCCATGCCTCGATCATCCAAGAAGGTCTTGAAGGCTATGCAGCGGGAAGGTTCCAGACCGCGGCGGAGTTTGCGCGCTTCCTCGAAAGCCACCCCTCAGTTCCCCAAGGCAAGTCAGGGCGCATCCATCGGCAAAGGGCCTTTGATATCCTGCGGTCACCGCTTTACTGCGGCCACATCACCAAAGAAGCCTGGGGCATTCACTTTGTGCACGGAAAGCATGAGCCGCTGATCAGTGTGGCCACCTGGCAGAAGATCCAAGACCGGCTTGATGGCAACGCCAATGCCCCAGCACGCCAAGACCTCAACCAAGACTTCCCGCTTCGAGGAGCGGTCCTCTGCGGGAGCTGCTACCGTCCGTACACAGCTGCTTGGTCCAAGGGCCGAAGCAAACACTACCCTTACTACTCCTGCCAAACCCGAGGCTGCGCCATGCGCGGTAAATCCATCCGTGCTGAGACCATTGAGGCAGGCTTCTCCGATCTCCTGAGAAGCATCACACCGGCCCAGCCGGTGCTCGCCGTCGCCAGGGAGATGCTTAATGACCTGTGGCAGGCTCAGCTCCAGAACCAAGCGAGGCTTCGTGGGCAAGCAGCCAAACAGCTGAAGGCCATCGACCGGAAAATCGAGAGCGCCATGGCACGGCTCTTGGGCACCGATAGCGCCGTCCTGGTCAGCGCCTACGAGGATCAAATCAAAAAACTAGAGATTGAAAAGGCTCGGGCAAAAGAGCTCATCTCCCAGCATCAACCGCCCAAACCAGGCGCACTCGAGCAAACTTATCGAACCGCCCTCAGCTTCCTCGCAAACCCCTGGATTCTTTGGGACAACGGTGACCTGCACCATAAGAGACTGGTGCTCAGACTGACCTTCACCCGCCCCCTAACATATGACCGAAATCGCGGTTATCGAACCGCCGAAACCACCTTACCATTCAAGGCTTTAGGAGGAAATTCTATCGAGAATGTAGCTATGGTGCGGATGAGAGGACTCGAACCTCCACGCCGTAAGACACCAGAACCTAAATCTGGCGCGTCTACCAATTCCGCCACATCCGCACGGGAGACCGGTCGGTAACGGGTCTTGGCGGGGTTGTCGAGCGTCCTTTCTCGCGCGGGGTCAGGCGGCGTCCATCACGGCGGCGTAGGCTTTGCCGAGGCGTTCGGGGAGGTCGTCTGCGGTGAGACTGAGCGGTGCTCTCCGACCGGCTTGGGCGTGAACCCAGGCGCCAGCGCTGGCAGCGGCCAGGGAGTCCAAACCTTGGGCGAGGAGGGCGCCGATCACGCCGGCGAGGCAATCACCTGAGCCTGCTGTCGCCAGGGCAGGGCCTGCGAGGGTGTTCAGGACCGGGCGCTCGCCGGGCGCCGCAATGACGGTTGTCGCGCCTTTGAGGAGGACGGTGGCACCGGCCCGTTCGGCGGCCTCTTGGGCGCGGGAGAGCCGGTCTCCTGACAGGTCGGGGAACAAACGCGCGAACTCTCCTTCGTGGGGGGTAAGCACACAGCCCTCGTGGAGACGCTCAAACAACGTGTCCGGAGCATCCGCGTGGAGGGTCAGAGCGTCTGCATCGACGACCGTGGGCAAACCCTTGGCCAGCACCTGGTGCAGGCGCTGGGCTGCGCCCTCCGTGTGCCCCATACTTGGTCCGATGACCACGGAACGAGTTTTTTCAGCGAGGGCTGCTTCGAGGTCATCAGGGCCGACCAGGCGGCGGACCATCACCGCATCGAACATCGCCGCTGCGTACTCTGCTGCGCTCACGGGCGAGAGGAAGGTCACCGCTCCTGCCCCGGACACGGAGGCCGCGCGCGCCGCGAGCCGTGCTGCTCCGCCGCGCAGGCCTGGGCCGCCGATCACGGCCACGCCGCCGCGGCGATATTTGTGCGTGTCCCGATCAATCGGCGGGAAGCATTGTCGCCAGAGGCTCGGATGGTTCCAGAGCGCTGCCGTATCCTGATCATCGTGCGCCACGCCAATATCGGTCAGAAATACTTTGCCGACCCGCTCTGCCCCCGCGCCGAGCAGATGGCCGGGTTTCAGGCGGTGGAACGTCACGCTGGCATCGCAAAGGGGTGCATCGCCGAGCACTGCGCCCGTCGCGCCGTCGATCCCACTCGGCAGATCCACTCCGAGCACCCGCGCACCGCTAGCGTTCAACCGCTCCACCAGGGCCAAGGCTTCACCCTCAAGCGGTCGCGATAGTCCCGCTCCGAACAGGGCATCCACGACGAGCTCACCCCCGCTCGGCGCAAAAACACCCGTCGGTCGAAGGTGGGCTGTGAGGGCGCCGTGCCGCGCTTCGTCCAGAGGTTCATCACCGTTGAGGCGCATCACCTCGATCGGCCAACCAGCTTCGGTCAGCATCCGCGCGAGCACCAGACCGTCCTCGCCGTTCTGGCCAGGGCCACAAAGCAGCGTCACGAGCTGGCGGGGATAGCGGCTGCGCAGCACGCGGTAGCAAGCGCGCGCTGCCCGCTCGACGAGCGTTAGCTGCGGCGTGCCCGCGGCAATGGTCCGCGCGTCGGCACGGGCCATCGCAGCGGGGGCAACCACCGCACGCGCGTCCATCGCTTCAGGCGCAAAAGTCATCACCAAACCCTACGGACCATCCCATCGGCCCGCTTCAGCGCTAGACCGTAACAGAAAATGTTTGCAAAAGCGCGAGCCCGATTGTTCCTTTCCTCACCGACGCTTCGAACCATCTCTTCTTGATGAGTTTGGGGGACGAAGAGCGTCTAGCGCGTTTGCGTTTGATCCGGTCGGCTGGCATCGGCCCCATCACCTTTTCTCAGCTGCTGGACCGTGCGGGGAGCGCGGTGGAGGCGATGGAGCTCCTCCCGAGCCTGGCGCGTAAGGCGGGGCGGCGTGCCGTCACCCTCTGCAGTGAAGATCTCGCGCTCGCAGAGATCGACCACGGGTTGATGGAGGGGTTCCAGCTCATCGTCTTAGGTGACCCCGGCTATCCCAAGCTGCTATCCCAGATCCCCGATCCGCCAGCTGCTCTTTGGGCAAAAGGAGACGTCCGCCTCCTGGACCAACCCGCTGTGGCGATCATCGGCGCGCGGAATGCGTCGGCCGCGGGGCGGAAGATGGCGGCTATGCTGGCGGAAGGTCTGGGTACGGAGGGGTACATCATCGTCTCTGGCATGGCTCGCGGGATCGATGGCGTGGCGCATCACACCGCTCTCAAGACAGGCACCATCGCTGTACTGGCGGGCGGAGCGGACAGCATCTATCCACCGGAACACGGTCGTCTGTACCAGGACATTAGCTCCGAGGGGCTGATCTTGTCGGAGCAGCCCCTTGGCAAGACTGCGCGCGGGAAGGATTTTCCCAAACGCAACCGGATCGTCTCCGGTCTCAGCTCAGGCGTGGTCGTTGTGGAGGCAGCGGAACGGTCGGGCACCCTGATCACCGCCCGCCTTGCGACAGAGCAAGGGCGCGATGTTTTCACCGTACCCGGATCACCCCTCGATCCCCGCAGCCGCGGCACCAATGGCCTCCTCCGCAAAGGCGCGATCCTTGCCGAGAGCGCTGACGACATTCTTGAAGAACTCGGCAGCACGATCGCTGCCTTCCGCGAACCGCCTCCTCACGATTTTCTCTATACGGAGGATGCTACGGCCGACGCCGCGCAGGTTCGGACCGTAGTCACTCAATTGCTCAGTTACACACCGACCCATCGCGATGAATTGATTGAACAAAGCGGCTTCTCAGCGCGCGCCGTATCCACCGCGTTGCTGGACCTCATCTTGGACGGTGTTGCTGCTGAAGAAACAGGCGGCTGCTACGTGCTCGCCGCGGAGAGCTGAGGCAGGTACTGCGCCGTGTGCGCATCAAAACCGTCCCAGAACTGGTCCCGCAGCTCGTCACGTTCCATCAGGATCTCGTGCTCAGAGCCCGCGACCTCGATATGATCAATCCGCGGTGACCGCGCAGAAAGGCCAGCGTAGTGTGTCTGATCAACAATCTGATCAGCGCCCGCCCCAACAATCAGCACAGGGACAGAAAGGTTCGCAAGACCTTCATTCGTATCGAGCACAGCCTGCTGCGCCTGCATCGCCCCGATAAAGGCGGGGTACGGCCGCGGCAAGTCGAGCCCTTCTCCGGCAAAGGCCAAGTCGTGCAGCATCTTGTGTCGATCGGGGTCTGAGGTCAGATTGTTCCCCTCGAACGTCGTCGCCCCGCCGCCGTCCTTGCCCATCAGCATGTCCTGCTGACCTATCTTGCACAAAAGCCATGCCAGCCCCCGCGCACCAGCGCGTGCCGCAGGGTTGGCGAACAGCCGCGTCGCGGGCGCAGAGAGCACAGCACAATCCGCACGCCCACCGCGCGCCAACCAGGACAAAGTTATCAGCCCGCCCATGGAGTGCGCGACAATCGTCAGCCGCTCAGGCTTCAAGTGAGGAACAATGACATCGAGGTCATTGATATGTTTAGAAAAATCATCAATCCGTGCACGGTCTTCGCCTAGCGTGTGGCGAGCAGAAAGCCCCTGCCCCCGCGGATCAAACGTTGTGACGGAAAACCCGCGATCAATCAGATCGAGCGCAACCTCCGCATACTTCTCACAAGGCTCCGTCCAACCCGGGACGATGAGCGCCGTGCCCCTTTCACCCGAACCGCCAAAGTGCATCAGCCGCAGACGCACACCGTCATGGCTCTCAAACCACTCCGCAGACGTCTCTTTGGGGAGAGCGTTGCTCTCTGTACGAACGATAGGAGCATTCATGGAGCTGAGGTTCCCAGTTCAAGCCGCGCCATGACGGCCATGTCGCCGCTGATTTTCAACTGACCAGCCGTGTACGCCGTTTCCAGCCGACGCTGGCCCGACAGAATGGTGGAGAGAACCTGCACCGGCCCGCGCCACAAACAAAAGCGCCCAGCGACTTCAGGCGGGGCGCGATCGGAAACGGTCGGCACGTCAGGCCGACCGTCAATCCAGAGGGACGATCCGTCCCCTGACGATTCCACACGCAGCACGCCGCCAAAGCCCTGCGTAAAGCAGGCTTCAGCGGCAGACTGCAGGCGCTCGGCGTCGCTACTCAAGCAGCGCTTCCGCGGGCTCAACCGGCTTCTTGAAGCGGAGGGTCATCCGGTCACTCTCGCCGATGGCCTTGAACGCTTCAGCATCAAAGCCCTCAGGCGCATTGCCTGCACGGTCCGTGGTCCGGCTGATTGGCGGCAAGGTCCAAACACCGAACGGGTGATCGGTGTCATCGTCCGCGTTCGCGTTCACTTCAGAGCTGCCGTCAAAAACGAAGCCAGCTTCTTCGGCGGCCGCACGAACCGTTGAGAGTTTGATGTACCCTGACGATTTCTCGCGCGCTTTGTCAGCATCTTCGGGGAGGCGGTGGTCAACAACGCCAAGAGTACCGCCTGGTTTGAGCGCAGCATAGAATGCGGCGAATGCATCAGGTGCCCAGCCGCCCATCTCGAAGTTATGGGCATTACGGAACGTCACAACGACGTCAGCGCTGCCTGCAGGGGCAATGTCCACGTTGTTTTGTGACAAGACGGTCCGCGTCACATCGCCGTGGACGTCAGGATTGTCGACATACTTCTCGTCAAAGCGACGAAGCGCGCTCTGCACCCGCTCACTGTCGGAGGTTGGGTCAAAGTGCGCTCCGTAGAGCTTGCCTCCACCGCTCGCGAGATAGACGGAGATGATATCCGTATACCAACCACCGCCGGGCCAGATCTCGACCACCGTGTCCGAAGGCTTCACACCGAAGAACATCAGGGTCTCTGCCGGGTTCCGGAACTCATCACGAACCGAGGCGCCCTCAGCGCGTGCATCCGATGCAACCGCAGCCATCAGCGCGGCGCGCATGGCATCCATGTCCATTTCAGGAGCAGTGGCCTCAGGCGCGGCTGGCTCTTCAGCAGGCGCTTCAACCACTGTTTCTTCGGGAGCCTCACCCGTTTCGCCGCAAGCGGCCAAGGCGAGGATGGCCACACCGGCCAGAGCAAATTGTCGTTTCATCGGGGTATCCCTCCACTGAACGTTTGCCCCCATCTACCTGCTTCCGGGGCGCCAGCAAGTGTCTGGACAGTTTTTCACTGCCCTCCCCTTGAACTCCCGGAGGGGTCTGCCAACCTTTCTATCACCGGACGCCATAATGGGTCCGGCCATAACGCCCGAGAGGGCTTGTTGTTGCTCATAGGAGGATGACACATGAGAACGTACGACCTGACACCCGTTTACCGCTCAAGCGTCGGCTTTGACCGTCTGTTTAACGAGCTTTTCGACGGACTTTCGAAAGCCGAAACCACCGGCTATCCCCCCTATAACATTGAGGTTCTTGGCGAGAACGACTACCGCATCACGGTTGCGGTGGCAGGGTTCACCCAGGACGAACTCGATATCGAAGTCACCGACCGCGCCCTCAAGATCACCGGCAGCCGCTCCCAAGAGGACGGTGAGCGCCAGTTCTTGCACCAGGGTATCGCCGGTCGCAGCTTCGAACGCCGTTTCCAACTCGCCGACCACCTGAAGGTGCGCGGTGCGACTATGGAAAACGGTCTCTTGAACATTGAACTGCAACGGGAAATTCCCGAAGCGATGAAACCGCGGAAAGTCACCATCGGTGAGTCCACCGAGGGCAGTGCCCCGCGCGTCATCGCAAGCAACGACGCCGCGTAACCCTCCCCTCTCACAAACGCGCATCGTTGCGCGGGTCTCAGGAGGCCTCCCTGCCTCCTGGGCCCGTCATCTCATCGGTGAGGCGAGCCATTTCCGCCATCAGCCGTTCCCGCACCCATCTATGCTGCGGATCATGCGTCCAGTTCGGATGCCACCCAATGTACATCGTGTAGCTCGGCACATTCACCGGGCACGGAAACTCCACAAAATCGCCCTTGGCGAACGCGAACAAATTGCGCGGCGCTGTCAGCAAGCAGTCGGTGTTTTGGAGGATCTCAAGCGCGAGCAGGAAGGTCTCGGTCCGGAACGCGATCCGCCGTTTCAGTCCTGCTGCATGCAGCACCTGGTCGACTGCCCCCACATCCAGTCCTTCGGGATTGATCAGAATGTGGTCGTATTTCACGAAGCCTTCGGCATCGATCCCGTTGCCCAGCGGATGTCCCCGCCGCGCCGCCGTCACATAGCGCTCATCAAACAAAGGCCGCCTGACGAACTCGTCGATGGCGATTCCCGGCGGCAAGTTCAGCAATTTGGGCTCTGGAAGGACGATCGCGTCGATTTTACCGGCGATCAGGTCCTGTGCCTGCGGCACCGCAGGCTGCAAAATGTCCAGTTCCATGTTCGGAGCTTCAGGCGCGACGGCATTTTGCCAAGCGCGGACCACCATCGACCCAATGCTGTCGATGACAGCTATTCGAAATTTTCCGTTCTGATTGGTCGGATCGAAGCTTTGCTCTTCCAACAGCAGGTCGCGCATCCGATCCACCGCCTCGGCAACGCGAGGTTGTAACGCCTCGGCCTTCTTCGTCGGAAGCATGGTTCGGCCTGATTTGATCAGAAGTGGATCGCCAAGAAGATCCCGTAACTTATTGAGCGCATGGCTAACTGTTGGCTGAGAGACGTCCAAACGCGCTGCCGCACGGGTCACAGATTGCTCGGTCAGCAACCAGTGAAGGGTCACGATCAGGTTGAGGTCGAGGTCTTCGAGTCGCGTTCTTCCCATAGATACCACTTATAACGGAAGTCGATTATGGACCAGTTGTATTGTTGATAGGACCGACCTAATTAATGTGCATCGCACAAACCGGAGAACTACCATGATGAAAACGTTCCAAGTTTCCGCCATCGCACTTTCCGCTACAGCCGCTGCCTTCGGCATCGCCCAAGCAGGCAGCCTGAGCGACGACATCAACAACTGCCGCGCCGCCATGGATGAGGCTGAGCTGTTCGGCGACGCCGAGTACAACCTCGACTTCGTCGATGACTACGGCAAGCGTAACCGCGTCATCACCCTCGAAGTGAACGTCGTCGGCGGCGCAGACGCCATCGTCGAGTGCCGCATGAGCCGCTCGAAAATTAAAGAAGTTGTGATCGTCGAAGCCGAGTAAGCTTCGCATCTGGCGAGCCCGCGCTCGCCAATCTTCACTCAGGGGGGCGCCGCAGCCCCCTTCCCAAAACAACGCCCGCGCCTCGGCCAGCCCCCCGGCCCCCAGCGCGGGCGTTGTTCGTTCAGAGTACGGATGAGTGAGCCCGCAAGACTAGTCTTGTTCGCTCTCGCGTTTTCGCCGATAGGCAGGCTCCCTTCGCTTTGACACCGACGAGCCGCTATGTCCCCTGCCACCAACGATGCTGAGAGCCAGGGCATCCCTGTCTTGAGCTTGATTGCGGCGATCATGGCGATCTCTGTCGTCGGCATTGGTTTTGGTCACTCGCTGCCGCTGTTCTCTGTCCTCTTGGAGGAATACGGCGCGTCCGATTTTGTCATTGGGTCTAACACAGCGTTCGCGGCGATCTCGGCGCTCCTTTGCTCGCCCTTCTATCCGCGCATTATCTCGCTGATCGGCCTGCGCTTTTTCATGGTGATCAGCCTTCTGATCATGGTCGTACCCTATCTGCTGGTCCACTGGGCGGGGGAGCGGATTTGGCTGTGGTTCCCGCTCCGCTTCATCTTCTCCGTAGGCGGAGCAGGTGTTTTCGCGGCGTCAGAAATTTGGATCAACGGCCTCGTCCCTGACCGCATCCGTGGCAAGATCCTCGGCGTCTACGCCACGTGCTTGGCTCTCGGGTTCGCGCTCGGACCCTTGATCATCGCCAAGACCGGGTACGAGGGGTTCCTCCCCTTCGCTGTCGGCGCAGCAGTCTTCGCCAGCGCGGCAGTGCCCCTCCTCTTTGTCCGTGCACCGCAGTTTGAGGAAAACGAGCACGGCAGCATCTTTGATCCCATCAAACGCTTCCCCGTGGTCTTCGGCGCCTCCGCCATGTTCGCAGGGGTCGAAAGCGCCATGCTCATCTTCCTCCCCATCCTAGCGCTGGAGCTGGGCTACGGCATCGGCATCGGTGCCTGGGCCGTCACCGTTTACGGGTTCGGCCTCGTCGCTGCGCAGCTCCCCGTGGGCGCTCTGGCCGATCGGTACCCAGCGAAAGTGGTCATGAGTGTCTGTGCGATCTTTGGGGCAGCACTCGCCCTGACTGTGCCGGTCGCCCAAACGCATCTTTATCTGTTGTTCCCCGTCCTGTTCGTCTGGGGCGGCGCAGTCGGCGGCCTCTACACCGCTGGGCTGGTGGTCGTGGGCAACACGTTCAAAGGCTCCGCCCTCGCAGCCGCCAACACGGGCTTCGTCTTCACCTACGCGGTCGGCGCGGTGCTTGGACCGTTCATTGCGGGCGCTGCGCGATGGGGCCTCGGCGCAAATGGATTGATGGTGGTGTTGGCGCTGGTTCTGGGCGCTTACGCCGTAGCGGCACGCCGCGCGGCATCGTCTGCGGTGTAGAACGCCGTCAGGGGCATTGCCCGCTCAAGCAGCGTGGCCACTTCACCGCGAGGGACCAACCAAAGGGCTGCAGCTTCCGCTGCCGGCTGATCAAACGCTGCCAGGGCACGGACCATCCCTAAAACACGCGTCTCCTGCCCGGTTGGGACCATTCCCTTACCGCAGCGCCAGCCTTTGCGACCGAAACGTTTCACATGGGCAGCAACGCGGCCCAGCGACCAAGACAGAACGCGACCAGCCGCACGGCCAGGTTCCTGGCTCAGCGCCTGGCGTGACTGATCAAAGCACTTCCCGCCGCAAGCATGGGCGCGAAGGTGGTTCAGCAGAAGCAGATCGTCTTGAGTCACCATATCAGGAGATGATAATGCTTCGCAGGTCTGAATCAACCGCTAATGAGAACGATTCTTATCACCAATTGGTCACATACCCTGAAAATGACAAAGGGCCAGCCGGGTTTCCGGCTGGCCCTTTGTTGAACAGATCAGGCCCAGTGGGCCGAATCGTCATGGGGGTCTCGATTAAGCGGTTTTCTTCGCGTCGCTTTCCGCCTGATACTCACCACACCAGTCGGTGGCAGCGACGGACGGCCATGACGCTTTCTTGTCCTCGCCAGCAGGCTGAGGGGCGTAGCGACGGCACTCACTGTCGTTGTCGTTAAAGAATGCGCATGTCTTGCAGCTCATGGTCGGGCTCCTTTCAAGTTCAATTCGATGAGCGCGGGGCTACCAGACGATTCCGATCAAAGCAACCCTAAGTGCTTGTTTTTGTTTGCTTTTAATTTTGCGAAGCAGTTGCAACTTTGCTGCGAAGCGCTAGCATTGCGCCCGAGAATTATTCTCACCGCAGGTGCGAAGCGGTCGCACCCGGTTAACGCCGCGGGAGGAAGTCCAAGCCTCGGAAAACACCTGACAAATTCCTGATCAGAGCAGAAGCAAACCCGGAAGCGGGGCGATGGACAGGAATTTGTCAGGTGTTTTCCGAGGCTTGGACTTCCTCCCGCGGAGTTAACCGGGTGCGACCGCTTCGCACCTGCGGTGAGAATAATTCTCGGGCGCAATG
>JBCCTF010000129.1:0-10903 GCA_039198765.1 Pseudomonadota bacterium | reverse complement strand
GCGACGGATACGCTCAGACCGGACGTCGATGCAGAACACCAGCTGAGCCGCAGGCCGCGTATCGACAAACGTTTTCTTGCCACGGTTCTCAGCGAGCCCAGCAACGACCCGCTCTTGCAGCGCGACCTCCATCGCCGTCTGTGCGATGAGGGAGGGAGCGTCGAACGCTTCATGCGCCGGACGCATGTAGGAGGCCTTGGCCTCGCTCCAACGCTGAGCAAATTCATCCGACTGCAGAGCTTTCGCAATCAGAAGATCATAGGCTGCGCGGATAGCGAGGATGTCGATCACGCCTTCAGGTTCACCACCGCCAAGTTCGCCAGCCCAACCGCGGAAACGCGCGTGGCCAGCCCAGCCTGCAACAGTCGTCAGCAGACGGTGGAAATAGGGCTTCAGCGCGGCATTGGTCAGCTGCAGCTCACGGGCCACTTGCGCAAGAAGGGCAAGAGGCTGCTCGGGTAAGGCGCTGGTCTGACGGCGGAAGCCTTTGAGACCCATCAGCTCAGGCGTGCGGTCGATCATCGCCTGTTCACGCCAGGCGGCGTAGGCGGGCATGCCCTTCCACGGGTTCTTCTGGCGCGCTTCGCCTTCGTCGAAATGTCCGGCGGCCCAGAACGAGAGCTGGTCCACCACCAACTGGCCCCAATCGTTGCCGTCGATATCGCCAGCAGCATCAGCGGCAGTTGCGATGATCGCTGCCTTCACGGGCTGCGGGCGATGCAGGGCGTCGATGATATTGTCCGTGGTCATCGGACCTGTGCGGCCAAGGCGCAGCATCGCTTCGCTAATATGCTCACGCGTGTAAGCACCGGCCTCAAGCATCATGCGGTAGTAGCCGCGCTCCATCAGGAGAGTAGCACCGGCGCGTTCGGCCAGGGCGGAAGCGCTGGCCTCAAACGATTGATCCGTGAACCCCATCATCGGGTTCACGGCGACGAAGGACTTCAGCGGCCAGAGCGGCGCGATCAGGCGGCAAGCGCCAAGAGCGGTTTCGCGCAGCGCTTCGATGTCTTGCGCTTGCGCATTCATGGCGGCGTGTTCGTGGCGGGAGAGTTCTGTGTTCATCATAGCCTCCTTAGGAGCGCACGTTGGAACCAGTGCTCAGGGCACCGATCAATCGGTTGAAAACGGCATTGGCGTAGAGGCCACGGGACAGGTGGACGTAGAGGCTCTTTTGGAAGAGGCCCTGGTCGCCGCCTGCAGCCTGGGCGAAGGCTGCGAGAACGAAGGAGACCACAGCGGCGATGAAGATCACCGTTCCGGCCGTACCCAGAGCAACCTCCACAGGGACTACCGGCGCGAGGATCGCGAGCATCGCGGCTTGCAGCGCGAAGTAGGCTCCTGATGCGCCGAGCGCCACGAGGCCGCCGCGCACGAGCGTATCGCGATCGCCGACCAGATCCGAGATGTAGATGCTCAGACCAGCAACGAAGATGGCGCCGAGGCCGATGATCGCAGGCGTTTTGACGAGCGCGCTGCCGAACACCACCGTACACAGAGCATAGATGCCGAGGGCAATTGCGATCCCGGCAATCGCTTTTGCTGGAGCTCGCTCAGACTTGGTCTCGCGAGCGGCCACCGCAGTGACGGCGCGGCCTGAGGCGAGGAACGCGTGCGCTTTATAGAGAGAGTGCGCCACGAGGTGCAGGGCTGCCGCGCTGAACGCGCCAAGGCCGCACTGCAGGATCATAAAGCCCATCTGGGCCACCGTTGAGTAAGCGAGGGACACCTTCACCGAGGTCTGGGTCAGCATCGCAAAACCGCCAAACAGTGCGGTGAAGCCGCCGATGATCGCGACCACGCCGAGCATCGGCATGTTCAGCACCATGACATCCGCGAACCGGATGAGCAGGAAGCCGCCAGCGTTGACGACCCCAGCGTGGAGGAGTGCGGACACCGGCGTCGGCGTTTCCATCACTTCGGTCAGCCAGCCGTGGCTCGGGAACTGCGCCGACTTCAGCATGGCGGCGATGGCGAGGAGGATGGTGGCGACGCCAACACCCTCAGCACCCACACCATTACGAGCGGCAGCGAGTACGGCGTCGACCGATGTCGTCTCGTAGACACCGATCAGCACACCGACGGCACCGATCAGGCAGGCATCACCAATTCGTGCCAGGATGAATTTCTTACGCGCGGCCACTTGGGCCGCTTTCCGCTCACCGTAGAAGAGAAGCATACGGTGAAGGCTCAGGCTCATTGTGACCCAGGCAATCGCCAGAATGATCAGGTTGCCCGCCGTCACCATTGTCGCCACCGCGCCGAGGGTGATGCAAAGACCGCTCAAAAACTCCGCACGCCGAGGATCGCCGCCCAGATAGTTCTTGGAGTAGCGAACGACTGCCAGACCGACCCCGGCGATCAGCGTGAGCATCATCGCAGCCAGAGGGTCGAGCCGGAGGAGGGCGAGAGGCGAAGCGGCACCGCTGCCGAACGCAACACCGCCCGCACCGATCAGCGCTGCAATAAGAGCGCCTAGGGTCGCCCGCTCGGCGAGCAGAGGCGCAACTTTATCTTGAGAACGCACAGCGGCGATGGCGCCGCCAAACAACAGACTCACACTGACATACGGCGCAAGGTGCGCGAGAAAATCGGCCACGGCCCACCTCCTGGAAAAACGTGTGGCGAACTACGGCTGTGTCGATCATTAAGAGAAGTCTATTGTTTCGATGAAACCGTTCGAATAAACAGAAGGAACGATGGTTGGCCTGAATTTCCACCACCTCCGCTACTTCTGGGCAGTGGCCCATGAAGGCAATTTGACGCGCACGGCGGAGCGTCTGAACGTGTCGCAGTCAGCACTTTCGCTGCAAATCAAGCAGTTGGAGGAGCGACTCGGTCAGAAACTGTTTGAACGCCGCGGTCGCCAATTGGTGCTGACGGAAGCCGGAAAGATCGCTCTGGATCACGCAGACGTGATCTTCTCGACGGGCGAAGAACTGGTCGACACCCTCTCTGAGCGCGGGACTGACCGCCAGCGGCGCTTGCGAGTCGGCGCACTCTCGACCCTGTCTCGCAACGTGCAAATCGCATTTCTCCGCCCAGCATTGAAAGAGCTCGGATCGCCCATCTCGGTGCAATCGGGTAGCCTCGTGGAGCTGACCAAGCGGTTGACCGAACAGAAGCTCGACGTGGTGCTCACCAACCAGGTGCCCCTCGCCACGTCCGACACGCGCTGGCTGAGCACCGCGATTTCGCAACAGCCTGTTAGCCTGATCGGCGCGCCAGAGCGAGACCTTCCGGAGCGCACTCTCGAAGAGGTTCTGTCCCAGGAACCCCTCATCGTGCCATCGCGTGATAGCGGCATTCGCCAGGGCTTTGATTCGCTGCTCGACAGCCTCGGCGTCACGCCCAACATCATCGCTGAAGTCGATGATATGGCGCTCCTCCGCCTGCTGGCGCGGGAGAAAGCGGCTCTTACGCTCGTTCCGCCGATTGTGGTTGTTGGTGAATTGCAGTCGGGGCGGTTGGTGGAGGTCGCAGCGCTCCCGCAACTGCGCGAGACATTTTATGCCCTCACCGTGCCGCGTCGCTTCCCAAATCCTGCGCTGAAAGTGCTGCTGGAGCGGATGTCCGAACTTGCCGCGTCTGAAGCGCCACACGCGTGAGCTGAAGGGGCCCTATGCGCCTCCCGCAGGTGCGAAATATAATGCTGTGAACCTCTTGGGTTTGCTCAAATTCAGGTCTATCGCGGAAGGGTAGACGCTGCGTTTTGTGGCCTTTTCGCCTTTGTTCACCAGCCGCCATGCAAAACCTGGCGCGGGAGCGGGCGAGGCCGCTGAGGAGGACCAACCCATGCTGGACACATTGCCAACCTTGAAAGCCAAGGATCGCCCCGATCTGTCGACGTTCGCCTGGGACGACGCTCTCCTGCTCGATGATCAGCTCACGGATGACGAACGCATGATCCGCGACAGTGCGCGCAGCTACGCCCAGTCGAAGCTCCAGACGCGTGTCGGCGATGCCTACGAGAACGAAAACACCGACCCGGACATCTTCCGCGAAATGGGCGAGGTCGGCCTCCTCGGCGCAACACTGCCAGAGGAATACGGCGGAGTCGGTGCCTCATACGTCGCATACGGACTGGTCGCCCGCGAGGTCGAACGTGTCGACAGCGGCTACCGCTCGATGATGAGCGTTCAGTCCTCCCTCGTCATGTACCCGATTTACGCTTACGGCAGCGAAGACCAGCGCGAGAAGTATCTGCCTGGCCTTGCAAGCGGCAAACTCATCGGCTGCTTCGGCCTCACCGAACCTGACGCGGGTTCTGACCCCGCAGGTATGAAGACCCGCGCAGAGAAAACGCCGACGGGCTACCGCATCTCGGGTTCGAAGATGTGGATCTCAAACTCTCCGATTGCGGACGTTTTCGTCATCTGGGCGAAATCCGATGCGCACGACGGAAAAATCCGCGGTTTCGTTCTTGAGAAGGGGATGGCTGGTCTGTCCGCGCCAAAGATCGGCAACAAGCTGTCGCTCCGCGCATCGATCACCGGCGAAATCGTCATGGACGGGGTTGAGGTCGGCGAAGACGCGCTCCTCCCCAACGTGCAAGGCCTCAAAGGTCCGTTTGGCTGCCTCAACCGCGCGCGCTACGGCATTTCGTGGGGTGTTATGGGGTCTGCTGAATATTGCTGGCACGCGGCCCGGCAATACGGCCTCGACCGCAAGCAGTTCGGCAAGCCGCTGGCCCAGACCCAGCTCTTCCAGAAGAAGCTCGCCGACATGCAGACCGAGATTACCCTTGGTCTACAAGGCAGTCTGCGCGTCGGCCGCCTGATGGACGAAGGCCGCGCTGCGCCGGAAATGATCTCGATCATGAAGCGGAACAATTGCGGCAAGGCCCTCGATATCGCGCGGGCTGCCCGCGACATGCACGGCGGCAACGGGATTTCGGGTGAGTTCCACGTGATCCGTCACATGATCAACCTGGAAACGGTGAACACGTACGAAGGGACGCACGACGTCCACGCACTGATCCTCGGCCGTGCACAGACTGGCTTGCAAGCCTTCTTTTAATCAGTACAGAGAGTAACGGGCCATGGACCGGGCTGATATCGTCCACCAGAACTTCCTCACGCGGGTGGGTTCTGGTGACCTGCCGCGTGCCATGGGCTCGCCTTCGCTTGAAGAGGCTGGACTAACGCCCGAGCGCCTGGTGGAGATCTTCCGCGCCCAGGTGATGAGTCGGCAACTCGACCGGACTTCGCGAAAGCTGCAGGCAAGGGGAGAGGGTTACTACACGATCGGTTCGTCTGGACACGAAGGAAACGCGGCCATTGCAGCCGCCTTTCGTCCAACTGACCCTGCGTTCCTCCACTACCGTAGCGGTGCATTTCAAATCGCACGGTCGTTTCAAGTTCCAGGCCAGACTCCTCTCTGGGACATGCTCCTGAGCTTCACGACTTCCTCTGAAGACCCAATCTCCGGCGGTCGTCACAAGGTCCTGGGCTCAAAAGCCCTCAGCATACCCCCACAAACATCGACCATCGCCTCTCACCTACCCAAAGCGGTGGGAGCGGCATACTCCGTTGCGTTCGCAAAACGGATCCAGCCTGAGCATGCACAGTACCCGGACGATGCGATTGTTTATTGCTCCTTCGGTGATGCCTCGCTCAATCACTCCACCGCCCAAGGCGCGCTCAACACCGCCGGTTGGACCAGTTATCAAGGCGTCCCGCTCCCCCTCGTTTTCGTCTGCGAAGACAATGGGATAGGCATCTCCGTCAAAACCCCAAGTGGCTGGGTTCGCGAAAGCATCTCCGCCAGGGCAGGCATCGAATATGTGTCCTGCAACGGCCTCGACCTTGTTTCGACCTACAGCACCGCGCGCGTGTGTGCTGACTTCACCCGCCGCACGCGAAAGCCTGTGTTCCTCCACATGGCCTGCGTCCGACTTTATGGCCATGCAGGCGTTGACGCCCAGCAGGCTTATCTGTCTAAGGACGAAATCGAAGGCGAGGAGGCCCACGACCCGCTCCTCTATTCCGCTGCACGCCTCATCGACGAGGAAATCTGTACGCGAGATGACGTCCTCGGTATCTACGAAGAACTTGGTGAGCGTACGGAGCGTATTGCGGAACAAGTGATCGTTCGCCCCAAACTGACGTCAGCAACTGACGTCATGGCGAGCATCGCCCCGCCGAAGCGCAAATGCGGACCGCGCGAGGTGCCTTTAGAAAAGCTCCGTAAACAGACGTTTGGCATCTCGGACCTGCGCGCGATGGGCGAGCCACAACACATGGCCAAGCTCGTCAACTTCGCCCTGACCGATATCATGATGCAGCACCCCGAAGTCGTCCTCGCGGGCGAGGATGTTGGCCGCAAAGGCGGAGTCTACGGAGTCACTCAACGCCTGCATCAACGGTTTGGTCCACGCCGCGTCATCGACACACTCCTCGATGAGCAGTCCATCCTCGGTCTTGCCATCGGCCTAGGCCAAAACGGATTTGTTCCAATTCCTGAAATTCAGTTCCTTGCCTATCTGCACAACGCTGAGGACCAAATCCGTGGCGAAGCGGCCACGCAGTCTTTCTTCTCAAACGGTCAGTACACCAACCCAATGGTGATCCGTATTGCGGGCCTAGGGTACCAACGCGGCTTCGGTGGACACTTCCATAACGACAATTCCTTGGCGGTTCTGCGCGATATCCCCGGCGTCATTATCGCATGCCCGTCAGATGGTTACGATGCTGCGCTCATGCTCCGCGAATGCGTTCGCTTGGCGAGAGAAGAGCAACGTGTCGTCGTTTTCATCGAGCCCATCGCTCTCTATATGACGCGCGATCTCCATTCGGAGGGTGATGGCGGATGGACGAGAAAATACCCCCAGCCCGAAGATGATCATATCACTCTCGGGAGCGTTGGTGTCCACGGCGACGGTGCAGATTTAGCGATTGTGTCGTATGCGAACGGCTTCTACCGCTCGCTTCAAGCGCAGAAGGATCTCGCTGATCGCGGGGTCAATGCGAGGGTGATCGACTTACGATGGCTTGCTCCCCTTCCAGAAAATGAATTGCTGAAAGCCGTCGCTCCGTGCAAGGATGTTTTGATTGTCGATGAGTGCCGGAAGACTGGGTCGCAAAGTGAAGCTCTGATGACGCTTATGGCAGAAACTGGGCGCGGGAATGCTCGACGAGTCGCGGCGGAAGACTGCTTTATCCCCACCGGACCGTCCTATGGGTCAACACTTCCGAGCCGAGATGGAATTGTCGATGCTGCTCTTCGAATCCTCGGTCCACGGAACGTCAGTGTGTCTGCATCATGAAGAAAAAGGCACTGGTGATTGCTCCTGGCCGGGGCACCTACAACAAAGCAGAGCTGGGTTACCTACACCGGCACCACGGCGATAAAGCGGATCTGATCGCAGATTTGGATCGGTTGCGGCAGGCTGCAGGACAGGTCACTCTTTCAGAGCTCGATCAGGCCTCACGATTTGTTCTCTCGACGTACAGTCGCGGCGATAACGCTTCGAGCCTTATTCACGCTTGTGCGTATGCTGACTTCCTGTCTATTGATCGTCGTCAGTATGATATTGCGGCGATAACTGGCAACTCTATGGGCTGGTATATTGCCTTGGGTTGCGCCGGCGCCCTGTCGCCGTCTGACAGCTTCACTCTTATCAACACCATGGGAACACTCATGCATGAGGCGTCGATTGGTGGACAGATGATCTATCCGTTCGTTGATGATCATTGGTTCCCGATCCCTGGAAAACGCGAAGAGCTTCTAAGGTATACCGACGAAATATCTGATCTTTATCTCTCCATCCAACTTGGAGGAATGATCGTTTTCGGAGGAAGCAGTGAGGCGCTAAACGAGTTGGAGAGGCGTCTTGAGCCATTGGGCGACCGGTTTCCGATGCGGTTGGCAAATCACGCGGCCTTCCACACACCGTTGCAGCATCCAGTTTCTGCTCAAGGGAGGAAGATGCTGCCTGTCTCTATGTTCAAGTCCTTTGACATTCCCCTGATCGACGGACGCGGGCATGTTTGGTACCCTCAGTCTACAGATAATGAAAGTCTTTGGTCATACACGCTCGGTCACCAGGTTGTTGCGCCGTACGTTTTCTCTTCCTCGGTGATCAACGGTGTTAAGGAGTTTGCGCCGGATGTCGTCATTGTTCTTGGGCCGGGAACCACTCTGGGCGGCGCCGTTGCGCAAGCCTTGATCCAACATCGCTGGAAGGGCCTTCAGTCGAAGGATGACTTTATCGAACGTCAGGGTACGGATCCCCTTGTTCTTGCCATGGGTATGGACGCCCAACGGGAGCTTGTAACTTCTGGCGCTTAGGTAAATATGTCTGGCTATTCAGCCGCCTGGGCGGCAGAACGATCTGGCCTCTCTGGCTTAATAATGTGAATGTTGCATCGTTGAGGCGTTGGTGCAAAAGGTCCGGGTAGGGAATATTCTTCCGGTACTTCTCCCTTCGACGCCCATCCGACCACGTCACCAGTTCCCCCAAGTCCCAGTGCAGGCTGACCGTTCCATACGGCGATCAACGTGTGCGAGCGGCTGGCGATGTAGCCGCCAGCCAATGCGTATTGCTGGTCGCGGGCGCGGGACTTTCCGTTTTTGTCTGGCGCGACTTCTGAAAGATCGCCGAACAAGAGTGGGAGTTCGGTGACGCGGTCAGCACCTGCCGTGTACCGGAGAAAACGCCCAACGCCGTCAGCTCCGTCCTCATAGTCAGCGCGGCTCGCCTCGAACGGTAGGGGCAGGACTGCTGTGTACGGAATACCTAGAGAGACCGCTGCGTCCACTGCGAGGCTATCGGCGCCAGGCGCGAGAGCCGTATACAAAACAACGACTTCACTAGGATGCTCATCGACAATTCTGGCCAACTCCGATTTGATTTCCTCACGGATATAATCGTCATCGAGGGGGCGACCATCGATATGACGGTGTCCAGTGATCCCGACGATATACTCTCGCCTTAGGGCGAGACGGCCAGCGCTGAGCGCTCCATCCATTCGCTCCGCCATGGTCCGATCAATCTCGCGCTCGTGCTCTGGCAGGCGATCGTAGGGGACGAGGTTAGGGTGTTGTTTGGCGACATCGACACGTTTTTCGGCATGGGACCAACCGGCAAGCAGGCGCTCATCGACCCAGCGTTGGTGTTCAAGCGCCGTAAGCTGAGCAAAATCATCATTATCCAAGTGGAGCGCTTCGGCACGATCTGGTTCGTAGACAATTCGTCCGTGTAGGGTGCGTGCTTTCGTCCAAAGATGGTCTGCTGCATGGCGACAGCTATCACGAAACTCTGGAGCGAGCCCCCGCCATTCCTGTTCTGCCTTCCGCTGTTCAGTGATGTTTCCCGTCTCAAGCCGGGCGAGCTTTGCAGCTTCGGCAACCCCTGCCTTGTAGCTTAAGTGAATGCTTTTCGCGATCGATTCACGCGCCGTATCGATCACTGTCGGCTCGAGTGGGTCACGCATATCGCCCACCAGCATTTCGTCAAAACCGCCAAACACCTCGACGCCATCGGGCCAACTTGCTGTACCTTGATCCGTACCCGTCTCATTTGCGCTGAGCAACTGGCCGATACCAGTCGGCCGATCGAAGCGTACGAGAATTGGGGCGTTGAGCCGGCGATTGCCTTTGGATTCGATACCCGGAGGCTCTGCGAGCAGGAGACGTCTGAGAGACAAGGCGGTCGCCGCCGCTGCGTCTGGATCATCATGGCAGACCACGTGAGCGGTCGCGTCGATGGGGAGGTGGTGATAGTCTGCATCCGAGATACCTACCCGATGGAAGGGCAGCCGCTCGAACAGAATGTCGCTACACTGAAAGAGCCCTGGTCTCCAAGCGAGCAACTGTTCGCGCGTTCGGTCTGGATCCTCCGTCAGAACGGTGATCTTCATCCGCTTGCGGTGGATTGGTCTGGTTTGCCGGATCGCCTCCGTCATAATCTGAGCGGCCAGAGGGTCGAAGCCATAGACACAGAGGTGGACGAGGGACTGGCCCTGACCTTCGGCATACAGATCAAGTGGATGGTTTCGCCATACCCGGCGAGCTGCGGTTTCTTCTAAGCTGAAAAAGCGGGGGTGAAGCCGTTCCTGCACATCGGTGAGGCCGAAATATTCTGCGAGCCGTTCGCCGAGCTTCGGATTGTCAATTTTGATCCAAAAATCAAGAGGTTCACGCCCCTTCATCCGACCAGAGCTCGACAGATAGTTGTCGAGGGTCGCAAGGAGCGTGAGGCTTTCGTCTGTACCCGACTTAAAAGAGATCAAGACATCCGCGCGTTCAATTGATGCGCGCGCAAGCAGGCTTTCCGTTGTCGTGACTCCATCAAGGAGGACGGCACCGAGTTTCGTTATGGCGAGCTTTTCTTCTTCCCCCAGTGCTTCACCAATAATGACAACGGGGGGAGGGTTTGGGCCACGTTGGATTCCCTCCATCAGGAGGATACTCTCCTTCGTTAGTCCAAAGACGACCACATGACCGCGCATTTGGTTGAGCTTCCACTCTTCACGCAGCCGGCCGAACAAGCTCCGTCCAAGGAGCTCAATGATACCAACAATGGCTGCCAAGGGCGCAACGAACGCAAGGATCTGCAGGGTAGTGTTGTACGTCGGTTCAAAGGCCCACTCGCCGTTGAGGGCGAACATCGAAATGAGGCGATAGATGTTGTGCTGGAGGCTCTCAGCCCCGCCATCCCCCAAGCTGATCGCGACAAGGCCTACGACGATGAAGGCCATAAAAAACGCGGTCAGCCATAGTATCCGACGTGTTGAATCCGACTCCAAAGACCAGCCTCCTGCCCCGTTGCATGCTGAGAACAGCACGCTGTAGCCGTGAGCTTAGCCACGTTCAGGGGGCGGAGGAAGGTGCTTCGCCATTTTGGAAAAGCACTCATAAAAACAGATTATTAGCCGCCAAAATCGTCGAGCATGATGTC
>JBCCTF010000128.1:0-11144 GCA_039198765.1 Pseudomonadota bacterium | reverse complement strand
TTTATGTTCCGGGTACGAACGCTGAGGACGGCAGCTGGAAACAGTTCAACCAGATGTTCGGCAAGGCCAATGGCCGGGCGCATCTCTCACTCAAGTATGGCGAGGGCACGTTGTTCGATGCTGGCCTCTACGACTCATCGGTCGAGGACGCGTACCTTGCGCTGAGCCATGCTTTGCTTGTGATCAAACTCGCTCTCGACCCAAAGGATGTGGATGTCTTCGGCCATTCCAAAGGCTCCCACGCGGTGGCCATGGCTGCCGATCACAAGAGCTCGATGGTGAATTACGCCCAGTTCTTCGCCTTCGCCCAGCCGGGCCGGACAAGTGTCGATATCGATAAGAAAGGCCCGATGAAGGCGGCGAAGCTCGGGCGTGCTGGCTACGTTGAGAAGCTGTCGGACAACCTCGTCGGTATCACCTTCAGCAACGATGAAGTGTATCAATTCAAAGGGATGGGCTCATCAGGCCTGGTGATGCCGGAGAGCTGGGCCTTCCCGGGAAATATCAACACGACCCGCGCGACGGGGACGCTGAAGGCCTGGGCGATCAGGATTGATCACCACAACAATTACGGTGGTCTTTACACGGATGGAAATGAGAAGAATGATCCGATGGCCGGGCAGGGCGCCGTGGACGCCGGTTTCCCCTACTGCGCAACCGGGAGCAAGAAGTCCCTCAAGATCACCGAATGGTGGGGCTGCAGCAAAAGAGCGTACACGTACGTTCCATGGTTCTGGGGCAATGCTGAGTGCGAAGCGTTGGCCTACCGCGTCATGGCAGGCAAGGTCGGTCAAAAGACGAAGATCGGAGCATCTGGTCCCCGCGCCGCTGGCTGCAGCCAGGCGAAGGCCACGACGAAGGTCAGCTTCCGGGTGAAGTATAAGATCGACGTGCCCGACGCCAAGGACTGCGACTACCGCCTGCGGATGCGCATCCAATCGCCGAACGGAAAAGAGACGTACAAGACGTTTTTCAACCGGACCTTCGACGAAAGCACATCAGGCGGCTGGAAGTTCAACACCAGCGAGGCGAATTTCAAAGCCTACAAGGTCAGTGGTACGATCCCCAATAGCTTCCGTATACGGTTCGATGCGGACATGCTGGAAGATGAAGGCTGGGGCGACTGTCAGGGCGTGAAAACGGCGCGGGCGCTGATCCGCTATGTGAAAGTGCGGTATGAGCATCCCATTACCAAGAAGACTGTGACCGAGTTCATCGTGCGCGGTGGTGAGGAGGGCGACAGCTACCTCGTCCAGCGGATCACAGGTGATGAAAACGTGGCCTGGCGCCGCGCCGACAGCGGCAGACGCCAAGACACCTGGGACCTCTATTGGGACAAAAGCGACCGTGCACTGAAGATTTCAGGGATGGCCAACGACGGTCAGCACGGAGCCTTCTACAAGCAAGTCTACCTGATGGACTGATGCCCGAAGTCTCCGTGCCCCCGAGGCCCCGTCTCAACTATTGAGGCGGGGCTTAGGCTTTGGGCGGAGCGACGGAGTCGCGGTGGATGATCTCGTAAGGAAGGTCCGTAGACTGAATAGGACCTGCCTTCGAGCCTGCGGCATCGATAATCGCCTGCACGGCGACTTGGCCCAGCTTGGCGAGGGGCTGGTTCACTGTCGTCAGCGTCGGCCAGGTGCGCACGGAAATCTCTGAATCGTCAAATCCGACCACTGACAGATCGCCCGGCACCGACACACCGGCCCTCAGTGCAGCCATGATCACGCCTGCCGCCATGTCATCGTTCGCGGCAAAGACAGCGGTCGGCGGCGTATCCAGCGCGAGGAAGTGCTGGCCGCCGCGCAGGCCTGAATCGAAATCAAACGTACCCGGAAGAACGAGGGACTGATCCACCGCTATGCCGTGGCTGCGCAGAGCTTCCGCATAGCCCTGGAAGCGTTCTTCGGTGGCGTCTTGGTCTTCCACACCGCGGATGAACCCAATCCGCTTATGCCCCAAGCTCAACAGGTGCCGCGTGAGTTCCTCGCTCGCCTTGCGATCATTGATCCGCACCGTGGCATTGGCATCGGATTCTGGCACAGAGTTCGGCCCGATGCGGACGGTGTTGATGGACCGGCGTTTCATCACCTCGTCGAGCGCATTTTCATTGGCGAGCGGCGGGACCAAGACGAGGCCGTCGGGCTTGGCCGAGGCCAAAATGCGGTTCAGCCAGGTGTCGATCTTCTCCACATCGCCCCGATATTCCGTCGGTAGCATCGCAAGCTGCAGGAAGTAGCCTGCCTCCTGGCAGGTCTGCAACGCGCCGAACTGCACCTTGCTGGCGAAGGCGGAGTGGTCGTCGTGCACCAGCAGCGTGATGGTGTAGCTGCGGTTGCTCCGCAGGCTGCGGGCTGAGGTGCTGGGCACATAGCCCAGGCGCTCTACTGCCGCGCGGACGCGAGCGCGGACGGCATCTTGGACGTGCGGCTCGTTGTTGAGCACGCGGCTGACCGTCTTGATCGAGACGCCGGCCTCTTTGGCCACATCAACCATACGCACCATAGGTGTGATCCTTCGTCGTTCACCCTGAAAGAACGACGGCATAGACCTCTCCGCCACGCAAGGCCACCGTTGTCAGTGCGGCCCGTTCAGGCCCCCATTGAAACCCGCGCGTTTCCGCTCTAGGCGCTCGCTTTCCGCCCACCTGAAGGGCGAGCAGGGTTCATCGGCGCGCGTCCGCGCCATCGCCATAACGGATTGAAAATGCAGGTCACAGAAACGAAGAGCGAAGGTCTCAGCCGCGAATACGCCATTGTTATCGAGAAGGGCCACCTGGCCCAGCGCCTCGATGCCAAGCTCGAAGAGATCAAGCCGCAGGTCCACCTGAAGGGTTTCCGCCCCGGCAAAGCGCCGACCAGCTTCCTGAAAAAGCTCTATGGCCAGAACCTGATGGGTGAGCTGGTCCAGGAAGAGATGGGCAAGGCGCAGGAAGAAGCGCTGAAAGACATCAAACCGGCGATGCAGCCGCAGCCGAGTTTTGAAACTGAGATGGACGACGTCCTAAAGGGCGAAGCGGACCTTAAGTACAGCATGGCTGTCGAAGTCCTACCGGCCATTGAGCCGACCGGCATCGACGACCTCAAACTTGAGAAGATGGTCGCCGACATCCCCGAGGACGAGCTCGAAGAGGAGCTGAAGACCCTCGCTGACCAGAACAAGACCTACGAGGACAAAGACGAAGGCGCCGCTGCAGAAGACGGCGACCGTGTTGTCATCGACTTCAAAGGCATGATCGACGGCGAAGCGTTCGATGGCGGCAGCGCCGAGGGCGTGGACCTTGACCTCGGCTCAGGCTCGTTCATTCCTGGCTTTGAAGAGCAGCTGGTCGGCGTGAAGGCTGGCGAAGAGAAGACGATCACCGTCACCTTCCCTGAAGACTACACCGCTGAGCACCTTGCCGGCAAAGAGGCCCAATTCGACGTCACTGTGCAGGGCGTGAAAGCCGCTGGCGAAACGAAGATCGACGACGAGCTGGCGAAGACGATCGGCTTCGATGACCTCGAAGCTCTCCGCGCACGGATCAAAGAAATGGTCCAGGGCCGCTACGACAACCAATCCCGCCTGCACATGAAGCGTGCGCTCCTCGATCAGCTCGACGAAAGCCACGACTTCGAACTGCCGCCGGGCATGGTGAAGGCCGAGTTCGACCAGATCTGGGCCCAAGTTGAAGGCGCAGAGCGCGACGAAGAAGACAAAGACAAGACCGAAGATGAGCTGCGTGCGGACTATCAAAAGATCGCCGAACGCCGTGTTCGCCTCGGACTGCTGCTTGCCGAGATCGGCAAAGAAGCCAACGTCGATGTCCCGCAGGACGAACTGTCCCGCGCGATCCAGGCGCAGGCGATGCAAATGGGCATGCAGGTTCAGGAGTTCTACCAGATCATCCAGGATCGCCCGGACATCATTGCACAAATCCGTGCACCCCTCTTCGAAGAGAAGGTCGTTGATCACCTGATCGAGAAAGCGGACGTCACCGAAAAAACGGTGTCCAAAGACGAGCTGATGGAAGAGCCGGGCGCGTAGATTGCAGCGCACAATTTGACCTCGAGAGCCCCCGCTGTTAACCTTTGGTTAAGGTTAAAGTAGGGGTTCTTGCTATGAAAAAAGTCTATCTTCTTGGCGCCTGTGCTGCTGCAGCACTCGGGTCAGCCAACGCTGTCGAGGTCACATTCGATCTGACGTTGGTTCCCGACGAAGCCACGTCTTGGACCCTGATGTCCGATGGCGTTTCACTCACGATCGATAATCCACAGGGCCAAAATCCAGTGTTGCGTCAGGGGCTCGGCGGTCTTGCGTTCTCCGACAGCAGCAGCGCTATCAGTGCTGATTTCACCTTCTCGCAGGATGTCACGCTTGTGAGTTATGTTGTGTCCAACGATGAGTCCGACGGCAACGGCGCGTTCTTTGATTTGACCCAAGGTGGAGTGTCGTCGCTCAACAATAGCGTTTCGACGCTCGGCCTTCAGTCGTTCACGAACACCGCGAGTACTTTTTTGGGCGGTCTTGCGATTGCCATGGTCGGCGGCGATTTCCCGATCAACGGCGGTAATGAATTCGAAGCCTGGGCCATCAGCAGTCTGACGGTTTCCATCGGGAACATGGACCCGGTGCCAGTTCCAGCGGCTGCCCTTCTCATGGGGCCCGTGCTTGCAGGTATGGCTGCACGCCGACGCGCAAAGCGGACTGCGTAGAACAAAGGCGTCTACGGATGTATGGCCCGGTGGCGATCTCGCTGCCGGGTTTTTATTGCTCGTTGACGGGCATGTTGTCGATGAGGCGGGTTCCTCCGAGCATGACGGCGGCGAAGAGACGGGCATCGGCGATCTCTTCCTGGCGCAAAACGCGCTCAGGCAGCAGCGTCAGGTCACGGCCTGAGCGCACTTCAAGATAATCGACCGGGCGAAGGCCCACGGCCTCCATGTCATCGAGCCCCTGGATGATGGCGGCCGCGACCGGCACACCGCCTTCGATCCGGCCACAAACCTTCCGCATAATGACGTTTAAATCACCCGCAATGCGCCGCTCGGGCGGAGTGAGGTATCGGTTGCGTGAGGACATGGCGAGCCCATCGCGTTCTCGAACAATGGGCGCCCCAATAATCTTCACGCCGAGGTTAAGGTCCTCCGTAAACCGACGAATGACCAGCAGCTGCTGGTAATCCTTCTCACCAAACACCCCGACAGTCGGCTTCATCTGCATAAAGATCTTTGTGACAACCGTAGCGATGCCGCCAAAGAAATTGGGCCGCGAGGCTCCATCCAGCGGCTCCGCGAGAGAGCCGACACGCACGCCAGTCTGATGCCCCGGCGGGTACATGTCTTCAGTTCTCGGAATGTAGACGAGATCAACGCCGCGCTTCTCCAACATCGCCAGGTCTTGTTCTTCGGAGCGGGGATAGCGCGCGAGGTCTTCGTTCGGGCCGAACTGCTTGGGGTTCACAAAGATCGTTGCACTGACCTTCGGCGCATGCTGGCGCGCCACGTCGACCAGCGACAGGTGCCCCTCATGCAGCGCGCCCATGGTCGGCACGACGGCGTGGCCCGTCTCATCCAGGAGCAGGTCCCGGCGTGCTTTTTCCAGATCGGCGCGACGTCGCACAACCTTCATCATCAAAACCCTTCCCGGATTGGGGCGAAGCAGCACACACCACCCTTACCGGGTGCGCCTGGTAACGTTTCGCTAACCATCATGGGTAAACGCTGAATCCATGCTCAAACCGATGTTGATCGCGCAAATCAAGATGGTGGCCGTTTCGGTCGCTGTCCTCGCGATCTCGCCTAGTGCTGCGCAGGGACTGGCGGGTGACCGCGATGGCCTGCTTGAGCCCAATCGCCAGCGCTACATCCCTGAGCCGGAGCCGGATCCCATCGACCTTCCGAGTTTTGAGCCTGAGGCCACGGTTCATCTGGCAAGCTACTACAACGATCAAGACGCCATCCGCGGTTGGGACATCCTGTCGGCGCGCCATGAAGATGCGCTGTTCGACTACGACCCCATTCTGCGCAGTGTCGACCTTGGTGCGAGGGGCGAATTTGTTCGGCTCCTTGCCGGTCCTGTTGAGTCCCAAGAAGCCGCGCGGCGTCTGTGTGCGAGGCTTCAGCGTACTGGTTCTTATTGTGCTCCTGCCGATCTGGCGGGGGCTCTTCTCACCCCTGTTGAGGATTCCTCCAGATGAAAACTGAGAGCGATACCCACGTCATCGTCATCGGCAATGAAAAGGGCGGTTCCGGAAAGACGACCGTCGCCATGCACCTTGTGGTCGGTCTTCTTCGCGCTGGGCACAGCGTTGGCGTGCTCGATATCGACGTGCGCCAGAAGAGCCTTGCGCGGTATCTCGAAAACCGTGCGCAATGGGCCGTGGCCCAGGGTTTGACCCCTGAAGAGCTACCGATGCCGAAGTTTCTGCCGCTTCAGGGCTCCGACCACGACAGTGTTTCGATGCGCGAGTCCGATGATGACGACCGCCTGCGCCGCACGCTCGCGACCTTCGCCGATTGCGATTTTCTGATCATCGACACGCCAGGCGCGGACACCCACCTTTCACGAACCGCGCATTGCTATGCCGATACGATTGTCACGCCGCTGAACGACAGCTTCGTGGACTTCGACCTCCTCGCTCGCGTCGATCCCGCGACAAGTGAGATCAAAGGCCCAAGCCTATACGCGGAGACCGTCTGGCGCGCCCGTCAAAAGCGTGCGGAGTCGGGCGTCATCGGCGGCATCGATTGGGTCGTCACGCGGAACCGCCTGCAGGCGACTAACGCGAAGAACAAAGCGGCGATGGCGCAAAAGCTGAAGGACCTCGCTGGCCGGGTGCAGTTCCGCCAGGCCCGGGGCTTCGGCGAGCGGGTCATTTACCGCGAGCTTTTCAGCTACGGCATGACGCTCCTGGACCTCGGCTGCAAAGGCAGCCCGCGGAAGCTCTCGTCGATGTCGCACATCGCGGCGCGCCAGGAGCTGCGCAGCTTCATCGCCAGCCTCCGCCTTCCAACCAAGGGCGCTGCGCGAGAGCAAGAACCTGCTGCGGACACAGCTCTGGCCCAAAAGGAGATGGCGGCCTAAGCCGAGAGGGTCATGATCCTCGGGCTCGTCTCGCTCATCTTACTGTTCGGCGGCGTCGTCATCCGTCGCCTAAAGCTCAGTCCGCAAGGGCGATTCCGCGTGGCCGCCCTGCTGCTCGGCTCATGCCTGCTCGCTATCCTGCTCGTCAGCTGGCGGATGACGCCGCTCTCTATCCTCAGCTTCCTCGTCGGCATCGGCCTCGCTGCGAATACCGCTCTCAGGGATAGGATGCGAACGCGAGAGTTCGGTGAGGAGCCTCAGTTCCAAGCGCCAAGACCCAAAGCTGGGACAATGGAGCGGAGCGAGGCGCTCGCCATCCTCGGCCTCGAAGGCTCGCCCTCCGTTGAAGACATCACCGCCGCGCACAAGCGGATGATCGTCCGGGCGCATCCTGACCAAGGCGGCTCCGACTACCTTGCCGCCAAGGTCAATGAAGCGCGCCAGGTTTTGCTCGGCGACTGACAAAAGTCCTTCCCTCGTGCGCGCTGGTGTGCCAAGCGGTCGCACCAGTACAAAGGAGGAACATTCTATGGTGAATGAAGAGCTTCAGAGGATCGCAACCACCCTCGTCAGCAACTGCCGCGAGGACAAAGACGAGGCGAACCTCGACCAACTCTATGCCGAGAACGCCGTCTCCGTCGAAGCGTTCGCGATGCCGGGCGATGATCGGGTCAAAGAGGGCCTCGATGCGATCCGCGGGAAGCATGAATGGTGGCGCGCCAACATGGAGGTGCTCGACAGCGGGATGACGCCTGAGCAGATGACCCAAGGCCCGTTCTACAACGGCGATGACAAATTCAGTGTGATCTTCGCCCTCAAGGTGAAGGACAAGAATTCCGGTCAGGTGATGGATATGCTGGAGACCGCGACCTACCACGTCGAAAACGGCAAAATTGTCCGGGAAGAGTTCTTCTACTCGATGTAATCCTGCTTCAGGCCGCATAACCTGCCGAAAGGCAGCAATTGCGGCCTGTCTCTTGCTTGCTTCTTCAGCAATCGGGCCTTATGCCCGCAAAACGGCCTAGGGGTATAGCTCAGTTGGTAGAGCATCGGTCTCCAAAACCGAGGGTCGCGGGTTCGAGTCCTGCTGCCCCTGCCATGTGAACGACGACGTAGCCTTAAGGATCGCCGGTGGCCGCAGAAGAAGACGTCCTCCTCAGAGAGGTCGATGAAGATCTCTCCAGAGACCAGACTTTCGAAACCCTCCGCAAGTGGCGTGTGCCGCTGATTGGCGGGGCTGTCGCCATTATTGGCGGCGTGTCTGGCTATCAGGTTTTCGAAAACCAGAAGACCAGTGCCGCGAACGAAGCCGCTGCTGCCTACGCTGAGCTCAGCTTCGCCGCGGAAACCCCGCCGAGTGCGGACGACCTCCGCACGTTCTCGGAAGAGACCGAGGGAGGTTACGGCGCGCTCGCTGCTCTGCGTGCTGCGTCGGAGCTTGGCGCGATTGGTGACTACGAGAGCGCCGCTGAGCTTTACGCTCAGATCTACAACGATGAGAGCTTATCGCTCGCCATGCGCGATTACGCGCGGGTGACGGCAGCGTATCTCTTGCTCGATCGCAAACCTGACGAAGCTGCCGCGATTGCCCAGCTGGTGGAGACAAACGCATTCCGTCCTTACGCGGATGAGATCAGTTCTGGTGCGGCGCTCAAATCGGGCGCCTACCGCGCTGCGCGGGCGGGTTTTGACACGCTCGCTGAAGATGAGAGCCTGCCTGAAGGCCTCCGCGCCCGTGCCTCGGCCTATGCTGGCGTCGCCGACGCCGCAGCGAACGGCGCTTCGATCGAAAAACCAGTGACTGAGTCTGACACGCGCTCGTTCATTGATCAGTTCACGTCGCAGCTTGAGCAAGCTGGCGCGCCGGTGAATTCGATCACTCCAGACCTCTTGAACCTGCCTGATCTGAGCGTTCCCACCGAAGGCGAAGAGCCAGCTGAACCGCCGGCAGAACCTGAAGCGACCGAGGAGCCGCCTCAGTGATCACCCGTAAACTGACGGTTTGGCTTTCGCTGGCCTTCGCAGCCGCGCTTGCCGCATGCGGAACGACGGAAGACGATCGCCAGCGCGAGCAATTCGCTGATGCTGAGCCCGTCCTGACCCTCGCGGAAGAGATCTTGGCCGACCCGATCCTCGCAGCCGAGCCATTGGTGGTACCGCCTGCGCTTGTTAATGATGGCTGGCGCCAGGTCGGCGGCGAAGCTGATCACGTGCTGGTCCACGTCGCTGCACCGCAAGCTGTTGAGCGGAAGTGGCGCACACGGATTATCAGCAAGAAGGCGAAGAAGGTCGAACTGACTGCACCGCCGGTCACCGATGAAACATCATTATACGTCATCGACTCGGTCGGCTCCGTCGCGGCGTTCGATGTCACCAATGGCAGAGAACGGTGGCGGACCAACCTCGCCCCCGATGTCCGCGACCCGCGTGCCTCACGCTACAACATCTTTGCGCGCGTGCATCCTGCTGACCTGGGCTTCGGCGGCGGCGCAGCGGTCGATGGCAACAGCCTGTTCGTGACCAGCGGCTTTGGCTTCGTTGCCGCGCTGGATAAAACCACGGGCGAGCAGATTTGGAAGTACGAAGCCCCCGGCCCTATGCGGAACCCGCCGCTGGTGGCGGAGGGCCTTGTGATCGCTGTGTCGATCAGCAACGAGGTCGTCGCCATCGACCAAAACACTGGTGAAGAGCGGTGGACCTACGAGAGTTTTGAAGAGGCCGCACGGTTTCTCGCAGCAGCAGCTCCTGCGTACGCGGACGATACGGTGATCGTGCCCTTCTCTTCAGGCGAGGTCGCCGCACTCTCCGTCGCCAATGGCCGTGTGCAATGGCAGGCTGTCATCTCGCGCACCTCCCGCCTCAATGCACTCTCCGTGCTCGGTGATATCGCAGGAAGCCCGCTCGTTGATCGCGGCGCTGTCTTTTCCGTCAGCCAATCAGGTCAGATGGCGGGTATCGACGTCCGTACAGGGACGGTTGCATGGGAAGCGCCGGTGGGAGGCTTTCACACTCCGTGGCTCGCTGGTGATGCGCTGTTTGTGGTCTCGAACCGTGGAGATCTGACAGCGTTGAACAGGATTGATGGCCGCGTCCGCTGGAACGCGACGCTGCCGGAATACCGCAATGAGAAAAAGCGGAAAGACCGAATCACCTGGGCAGGCCCTGTCCTTGCCGGCGGCCGGTTGTGGCTCGCGGGGAGTGAGGGGCAGATGATTGCGGTCTCGCTGCAAAATGGTGACGTGCTCGAACGCTACAAGCTCAAAGGCGATGTTCACTTGCCGCCGATCGTTTCACAAAACACCGTGTACGTCGTGACGGCCGACGGCTTTGTAGAGGCATGGGGCGAAGCAGCCGTTCTAGAAGAGTACGAGAACTAACCAGGTAGCCTCAACGTTGCGCGAAGACCGCCGAAGGGCGAGTCGTCGAGCTCCAACGCGCCGCCGTGCTGCTTCGCGATGTCGGCAACGATGGCAAGGCCAAGCCCCGTCCCCGTGGTAGAGCGTGAGGGGTCAAGCCGCTCGAACGGCTGAAGGGCCCGCTCGCGATCTTCTTCGGGAATGCCTGGGCCGTTGTCGTCCACGGTCAGCACGACACTATGGTTCGTGCGTCGACCTTCGAGCTTCACGCGATCAGCGTGATTGAAGGCATTGTTGATCAAATTCATCAGTGCACGTTTCAGACTCATCGTGCTCGCCTGCACCGACAGCTCGTCTTCGATCTCGATATCAAGGACACCGCCCATTCGCGCGGATTCATCGGCCAGTTCCGAGGCGAGAACTTCGATATCGACCAGATCGCGGTCGGCATCCTGGGTCTCTCGGACGAAGTCGAGGTAGCCCTCCAACATCTTGTCCATCTCCCGCGCATCGGCAGCGAGAGCGTCGCGATCCTCACTTTCGGGGAGCATCGCAATGCCGAGCTTCATGCGGGTAAGAGGTGTGCGGAGGTCATGGCTGACCCCGGCGAGCATCTGCGTACGCTGATGAATGTACCGCCGGATCCGCGCGCGCATCGCTAGGAACGCACGCCCAGCCTTGCGCACTTCGCGTGCACCGGTGGGGCGATAGTCGGGCATGTCG
>JBCCTF010000127.1:0-11169 GCA_039198765.1 Pseudomonadota bacterium | reverse complement strand
TGCCCTCCATCTTGCCGATGGGCATGCCGAACTGCTTGCGGATGCGGGTGTAGGCTGTCGTGGCACGCAGCATCCCCTTAGTGCCAGATGTGGCCGAGGCAGGCAGCGAGATCGCGCGACCCACGGAGAGACAGTTCATCAACATGCGCCAGCCCTGACCCACGCGGTCCTGTCCGCCGATGACGTATTCCATGGGAATGAAGACGTCCTTGCCCCAGTTCGGGCCGTTCGGGAACGCGGCGCCCGAGGGCAGGTGCCGGCGGCCGATATTCACGCCGTCATGGTCCGTCGGGATCATCGCCAGCGTGATACCGATGTCTTCCTGATTGCCAATGAGATTTTCGGGATCAAATAGTCGGAACGCGAGGCCCAGCAGCGTCGCCTTGGGCGCGAGCGTGATATAGCGCTTGTCCCAGCTGACACGGATCCCCACGACCTCTTCGCCGTTATGCATGCCCTTCGTCACGTAGCCCACGTCGCGCATGTTGGCCGCGTCCGAGCCGGATGTGGGGCCCGTCAGCGCAAAGCACGGCACCTCTTGCCCCTTCGCGAGACGCGGCAGGTAATGCTCCTTTTGCGCGTCGGTGCCGTACTGCTCAATGAGCTCACCCGGCCCAAGCGAGTTCGGCACAGCAACAACCGTCGCCACATCCGGACAACGGGACGAGATCTTGCCCAGAATGAGAGACTGCGCCTGCGCGGAGAACCCGAGCCCGCCATGCTCCTTGGAGATCAGCATCCCGAAGAACCCGTGATCGGCGATGAAATCCCACACGTGCTGGGGGATGTCGTGATGCGTGTGGCGCACGTCCCAGTCGCTCACCATCTGGCAGAGCTCTTCGGTGGGGCCGTTGAAAAACGCCTCCTCTTCCGCGGTCATCTCGGGGGCGGCAATGGCGCGGAGCTTTGACCAGTCCGGCTGGCCGCTGAAAAGCTCGGCGTCCCAACCGACGGTGCCCGCATCAAGCGCCTCTTTCTCGGTCGAGGAGACGGGCGGCAGGATGCTTTTGACCACACCAAAGACGGGCTTCGTGAGCACCGCGAGGCGCACAGCCGGCACGGAGAGCGCCGCAAGCACGAGCGCCGGCAGAAACGCGAGGAAGGTGCCAAATCCGGCCTGCGGCGCAAAGCCAAACGCGGCCAGCGCGATCACAGCCGCACCGCCCGCCCACGCGATCAGCGGCGCGCGAAACATGGCGAGCGCGCCAAGAAGACCGAGGCTGGCAAGAATGAAAAGGATGATGGTCATGGTGTTCTCCTCCCGTCGGAGTTGCGGACACCATGGAGCCTACGCCAGATTGACGTGCACGTAAGCCTGACGTTGCGAAACTTCGCCATCATGTAACCCCGTGACGCCACGACAATGGACTATGACCGCGCCTGATCGCGACTGGCGGGCCAGAGTCCAACGACTGGTGAAGTGGTGGGGTTGGCGAGATTCGCCTACAGGCAGCCTTGCCCCAATCCAATGCGGGTCTTGCTGAAGCTCTTGGAACCTCAATCCTGTCGGGTTCCGCGCGCGACAACAGCATGGGTCTTCTGAGAAACCTTGCGGTTTGCTTGCCAGCCTAGAGACAGAGCTCAACGAACCCAATTCCTGCTTTCAAGGCGCTTCAGGAAGTCCAACACATCCGGTCGATGACGTTCCGTTCGGCGGCACCAGAGCACGACATCCCGACTGGGGAGCGTGACGGTGAGTGGAAGCACTTTGGTGCCCCGCAGAACCCCTGACCAATTGCCAAGTCTCGCGGGCATGATGCAGAGCACATCTGTCTTCAAGAGCATCTCTGCGGCCATCAAGACGTCGCCCGTGAAGTTGATGGACGCAGATGCTCGTTTCATTCCCATGCTCGAGAACACTTCCTTCTGAGAGCCGAAAATCCCGGATAATGCACCGATGGCAATCCATCTTTCGTCGGCCAATTCCTCAGCCTCTATGGGTTCTGCCCTCTTGTAGAACTGGTTCTTTGGGCCCGCAAAAACGGCCAATCTGTCCTCGAATAGCTTGTGCTGGTACAAATCGTCTTGGAGCAGATTGATCTGCTCTGGGGCCAGAACAATGTCCAACTCACCTTCATTCAGACGCTCTATCAGCCGGGAAGCCGTCGCCGAGACAACCCTGACAGCGTACTTCGTCTTTGCCTCAAGCAGTTCAGAGAAGAACGCGCCCATAATCGACGCGGCCAGCATGGGACCAACGCCGACACGAAGCTCCCGATCCTGCCCGCCGCGCCACAGATCGACGGCGTTCTCGGCCTGGATCCGGCTGCCAGCAATGCTGCGGCCAGTCTCCGCCAGACGCTGACCTATGCGCGTCGGGCGCACCCCGTGACGCTCCCTTTCCACAACAGGGCTGCCGACCTGATCTTCTATGACCTGCACCGCCCTGCTGAGCGTCGGCTGGGTGACGTTTAGCTTCGCCGCCGCCTGACTGAACGAGCCGAGGTCCACGATTTCGGCCAGCCAGTAGAGATGTTTGGGATCTAGCATGGCATTTAGCTATGCGAATACGCATGGGAAAGTCCATAAATCTTGTTTTACACATACATCCAAGGTGAGGCAGTGTTGTCGAAAACGTGCCGATCTAGGGAGGATCACATGAAACATCTGCGCATCGCGCTGGCAGGAGGGCTCTTTGCTCTCGCGTCAGCATTTCCGGCAACGGCTGAAACGCTGAAGGCTGAAGGCGGATCCGCCGCTGGCCTGAGCGCTTTGGTCCCGCAGCTTCTGTCCAAGTACACGGCTGATAGTCACGAAGTCCGCGTGAACGTGGACCAAACCCTGACGCGGGCGGCGCTCAAGGTCGCGACCGGGGCGATTGACATGGCCAGCACGCCCGCAGGCGCCTTTGCCCGGATGAAGGTCGGCAAGGGCCCCTACAAGGATCTCGGCCAGGAAGCCATTGATGCCTCCGCCAACATTCGGTCCCTCTTTGCCTTCGCGGGCGGGCATGTGCATGCGATCACATACGCCGATAGCGGGATCGAAACCTGGGAAGACCTGCGCGGAAAGCGTGTGTTCATCGGGCCGCCCGCCGGCTCCTTCAGCGCGCAAACCAGTGCGCTTATCGAGACCATCACGGGCATGAAGGCCAACGAGGATTACGAGGCAATCCGCCTGGCCTGGGGCGCAGCCAACCAAGCCTTCGAAGATGGCAAATTCGACGTGTTCATGCGGTCGGGGACTATGGGATCCGCGGCAGTTGATCAGTTTGGCTCAGCCAAACCTTTCCGCATCCTGGGCATCCCGGAAAGCGTGATTGGCACGCCAGCATGGGACACGTATCTGAGCACGCCCGGCTATGCGGCAGACATCTTGCCCGCGGGCACCTATGCCAATCAGTCCAACAACGACACCGATCTTCTGGCGTCGGCCTACGTGATGTTCTTGAGTGTCCACAAGGACATGGACGACCAGACGGCCTACGATCTGACGAAAGCGATGTTCGACAACCTCGAAGACGCCCACTCGGTGAACTCTGGCCTTGAACCGCTGACGTTGGACAACGCGTTCGTGTCACTCGGCGCACCTCTCCATCCGGGCGCGATCCGCTTCTACGATGAAGCAGGCGTCGCCATCCCAGACAACCTGCGTCCGGGCTCCTAAGCCCCTCGCATGCGGGGGCGAGAGAGCTTGCCCCCGCAGACACCCCAACCACATGATCGAAGGATCGTCGCGATGACTGCGGCCAATGATACGTCTCGTCCGCTGAAGACCAGACTGCTCCTGTTGATCGGCTTCGGCTTCGCCTGTCTGGGCTACCTGAACGCCATTCCAGACTTCGGGCCTTTGCCGTCCATCGGCGTGATCCGAGCGGCTGATCTGCACCCGAGCGTTTTTGCCATCGGGCTGATCATCTCATTTCTCTTCATCTCGGACTTTTCGCGCCAGCCCCGGGCAATGGTCGTAACGGCCCTGAATGCCGGGCTCGTTTGTGTCGCTCTTTACGCCCTTTGGTCGTTCAACGTCGCGGTGACGCGGATCGAGGATGTGGGGCTCTTTTTCTTCACCGAATACCACGCGTGGACGACGATCATCGGGTGCTCGATCATCCTCTACTACTGCTGGCGGATATGGGGCCTGCCGCTGGCGGCCGTTGGCACCCTTGCCATGCTCTACTTCTTTTTCGGGGAGCATCTGCCGGGCATTCTCGGCCACGCGGGCATGGACTTCACGCAGGATACGCCCGCCGAGCTTTGGTATAACACAGGCGACGGGGTGATGGGCAACATCCTCGCCATCCTCATCAACACCGTCTTTCCCTTCATCATCATGGGGGCCGTCTTGGAGGGCACCGGCGGCGGATCGTCCATGATCAAGCTCAGTTTCCATGCCATGCGGCGCTTTCGGGGCGGGCCCGCTCACGCCGCCATCATGGCCTCGTCGCTCTTTGGCACAATTTCGGGGTCGGCGGTCTCGAATGTGGTCGGCACGGGCGTCATCACCATTCCCATGATCAAAAAGCGCGGCTTCCGGCCGGCCTTCGCGGGAGGCGTCGAAGCAACGGCCTCCACCGGCGGTCAGATCATGCCGCCGATCATGGGAGCTGCTGCGCTGGTGATGGCTGATTTCATATCGGTGGATTACCTCGTGATCATCATCGCCGCGATCATCCCCGCCATTGCCTACTACGCGTCGCTCTTCACCACAGTCGTTTTTGAATCCCGATCCCTCGGCGTCGAAGCGAGCGGGGAAGGAGAGATCGACCCCATCACGCCCCAGGACTGGATCAACCTCATCCTCGTTGTCGTCCCGGTGGTCATCGTCGTGATTGCTCTGATGTCAGGCTTCTCTGCGGCAGGGTCCGCGATGATCGCGCTCACCTGCCTGCTCGTGCTCAGTTTTCTGAACCCCGAGATGCGCAAGCATCCGATCAAGGTGGCGGAGAGCTTTGCCAAAGGTGGGGTCACCTTCGGGCGGCTGCTCATGGCCATCGGTACGGTGAGCATCATCATCGCGGTTCTCGGTGCCACGGGCCTGCCGCTCGAGTTTGCAAAAGTCATCAGTGGCCAAGCCGGTGACAACCTCCTCGTGGCGCTGATTTTTGCGGCGCTCGCAGCCCTTGTCCTTGGCATGGGGATGCCGACGCTCCCCGCTTACCTGACCATCGTCATCGTTCTGGGGCCCTCGCTGACGAGCCTGGGGCTGACAGACCTCACGGCACACTTCTTCGTTTTCTACTTTGGCGTTGCATCCGCGATCACGCCGCCGGTTGCCGTTGCGGCCTTTGCGGCGGCGTCGATCTCTGGCGGAGGCGCGTTGGGTACGGCGGTTCAAGCGACCCGGATTGGGGTCGTGATCTTTGCGATCCCGTTTCTCTTTGCCTTCAACCCGGTCATGCTCATCATGCCGGAGGGTGGTGCCGAATGGGCGCTGGTACCGTTTCTCTACCTCCTGCTGAGATTGGCCGCCCTGATCTACATGCTTGCCTCGGCCGCAAGCCGCTACGACGCTCACCGGATGCCACTTTGGGAGGTGGCCATCAGAGTGGCGATGGGTCTCGCCCTGATCCACCCGGACCCTGTCATAAGCGGGCCAGCTCTGGCAGGGGCGGTTGGCATCGCGTTCCTCCACAGAGTGATGCCGAAAGCGCGGGTCGAAGCATGAGCAAGCGGCCCAATATCCTCTACTTCATGACCGATCAGCACCGGGCGGACTGGCTCGGCTGCGCCGGGCACCCCGTTGTGCGCACACCCAACATTGATGGGCTCGCTGACAGAGGCACCCGGTTCAGCAACTTCTACGTCACAACGCCCGTTTGCATGCCCAA
Organism: Pseudomonadota bacterium; assembly: GCA_039198765.1. Taxonomy (GTDB): domain Bacteria; phylum Pseudomonadota; class Alphaproteobacteria; order Caulobacterales; family Parvularculaceae; genus Parvularcula. The sequence continues at coordinate 5,399 of JBCCTF010000127.1, read as the reverse complement.
TCGCGGCGCCATTTTCACCGGGCGGTATCCGTCAGTGAATGGCGCAAGGCACAACGGGCTGCCGCTACCAGAAAACGCGCACACCTTTGTCGATCTGCTCGCTGACGCAGGATACCACACGGCCTCTATCGGAAAGAGCCACCTCCAGCCATTCACAGACCGCCCTGTAATATCAGAAGGGCGCGAAGAGCACGTGAACCCGCATATCCCGGAAGCGATCAAGGCCAGCACGACCGCGTATCTGGCAGAGCATCCTGCCACGCACAATGGGCCGACAGACTACGAAATCCCGTCACCTTACTACGGCTTTGATCACGTGCGCCTAGTGACGAACCACAGCGACGAATGCGGTGGGCATTATCTGCGATGGCTCAAACGGCAGACGAACGAATGGGCAGAGATGCGGGATCGGGCCAACCAGCTGCCCCATGACTATTCGAACCCGCAAGCCTTCCGCACACGCATCCCAGAAGAGCTTTATCCGACGAGCTACATTCGGGAGGAGGCAAAGTCGTACCTTCGCAGTCGAAAAGATCTGGACGACCCCTTCTTCGCCTTTGTCTCCTTCCCGGATCCGCATCACCCCTTCACCCCGCCGGGAAAGTACTGGGACATGTACGACCCCGAGGACTTTGACGTGGAGCTTCCCTACGAGGCCCATGCCAACCCGCCCGAGCAGCTCCGGGTCTGGAAGGACTTGATGGAGCAGGGCGTGATCCCGGCCAACCGCCAGCAGGCATTCATGGCGCCGCGCCGCCAAATCCAGGAGGCGATGGCACTCACGGCTGGCATGATCACAATGATCGACGACGCCATCGGCGATATTTTGAGTGCGCTCCACGCCAACGGACTGGCGAAAGATACCATCGTCATCTTCAATGCAGATCACGGGGACTACATGGGGGCCTTCTCACTTCTTCTGAAAGGGCCCTTCCCCCATGCTTCGGTCAACCGGGTGCCGTTCATTTGGGCCGATCCGTCCCGCGATGACGCAGCCGTCTCAGACGGTCTTGCAGCGTCCATCGACATCGCGCCAACGATCCTCGAACGCTGCGGGGTGCGGCCCTACTACGGGATGCAGGGGCAGTCGTTCCTGCCGCAGATAGGGGGAGAGGCTGCTGGTCGCGAGGCCGTGCTGATCGAGCATGAAGAGAACAAGATTTACCCCGGCCTGAATGGCATCCCCAACATTCGAAACCTGATCACGAGAACGCACCGACTGTCGGTCTACAAGGGGCAGCAGGAGGGCGAGCTCTACGACCTCGACGCCGATCCAAACGAAACGCAAAACCTCTGGAACGACCCGGATTGTGCAGCCCTCAAGTCTGACCTCCTGTTCCAATTGAACCAGGCCATGCTGGACGCAATCGAGCCAGGCCCAAGGCCGCTGAGGTACGCCTGATGGCCGTCCGGAGCTTCCAACTGCAGATCGATAACGAAGACACCCCTGCCGAGGATGGTACCGTCTTCGAGCGTCGATCACCGATCACGGGCGAGGTGGTCACTAAAGCTGCCTCGGCCAAGGCAGCAGACGTCGATCGCGCGGTTCTCTCGGCGCAAACCGCCTTTCCAGCGTGGTCGGAGAAAGGGCCCAGCGACAAGCGCGCCGTCCTCAATGCCTGTGCGGACGCATTGGAGGCACGCGTTGAGGACTTTGTTGCTATCGGTACGTCCGAGACCGGAAGCACAGAGCTTTGGTACCGCAACAACGTCAAAATCGCGGCGAGCATGCTGCGCGAAGCCGCATCGATGACGACGCAAATCAAAGGGGAGATCATCCCGGCCAACAAGCCCGGAACCCTCTCGATGGGATATCGTCAGCCCATCGGCGTACTGGTTGGGATGGCGCCTTGGAACGCTCCGATCATCCTCGGCGTCAGATCCTTCGCGATGCCGCTGGCATGCGGCAACACGGTGGTCATGAAGGCATCAGAGAAGTGCCCGGGCCTCCATCGCCTGATCGGCGCCTGCATGGCGGAAGGGGGGTTGCCGCCCGGCGTGCTGAACATCCTCACGCATTCAGCAGCGGATGGCCCGGAGGTGGTGAATGCTCTCGTAGATCACCCGCTCACACGCAGGATCAATTTCACCGGTTCTACACGTGTCGGTCAGATCATCGCGGAACGCGCCGCAAAGCACCTCAAGCCCTGCCTCTTGGAACTGGGAGGAAAGGCTCCGTTTCTCGTTCTGGAAGACGCCGATATCGATGCCGCTGTCCGCGCCGCAGCGTTTGGCGCTTTCATGAACCAAGGCCAGATCTGCATGTCCACGGAGAAGATCATCGTGGTCGACGCAGTCGCCGACGCATTCGAAGCGGCATTCAAGGCAAGGGTAGAAAGCCTGACAGTGGGGACCCCGGAGGACAAAGGCAGTCTGGCCTCTGTCGCTGACAGAGACACCGTTGATCACCTTTCAAATCTCGTCTCCGACGCAGTCTCCAAAGGTGCGGCGACGTATGGTGGCGCGGTGCCAGAAGCAGGAACGATCATGCCGGCCATCGTTGTCTCCGGCGTCACGCCTGAGATGGATATCTACAGCACCGAGACCTTCGGCCCGGTCACCACGGTCGTCAGAGCACGAGATGAAAATCACGCGGTAGAGCTCGCCAACGACACCGAGTACGGGCTCACGAGTGCGGTCTTCACCCGTGATACGCAACGTGGCCTGTCGGTCGCCAAGCGCCTTGAGACAGGGATCGCCCACATCAACGGACCCACCGTCGGGGATGAGGCACAGATGCCCTTCGGAGGGACAAAGGCCAGCGGCTACGGGCGCTTTGGTGGCACAGCCTCGATCGCAGAATTCACGGGTCTTCGCTGGATCACCATCGAAGACCCGAACCAACCCTACCCGATCTAGAGGGGGAGCCCCATGTTCGGCAACATGATCTCAAACATGATGGTGAAACCCTACCAATCACCGCTGTTTGACACGCCAGAGGCACACGGCCTCGACTACGAGAACGTCGCATTCGCGGCGGAAGATGGGACGACGCTTCGAGGATGGCTGATCAAGGGCGGCGAAGACCGGATCATCGTACAAAAGCCACTTCGGCGTGCAGTGCAACCGCGGAGGGTGGTCACCAAAGGGCAAGGGGCCCATCAAGCCCTGGAAAGAAGACATCCAGTTTCTCCGGCAGGCCAAGTATCTCGTCGGTCAGGGGTACTCGGTGCTGATGTATGACCTGCGCGGCCACGGTGAGAGCGACTTGGGGCCGACCCCGTGGGTGAGTTGGGGCCCGGAAGAGGCCAAGGATGTCATCGCGGCTGTGGACTTCGCGGCAACCCGTTTCCCGGACGCGTCCATCGGTCTGCTCAGCATCTGCATGGGCGCGGCGTCCACGACCTACGCCTACGGGCGGGATAACGGCCTGGCTGAGCGCAAAAGCGTCAAGGCGATGATCGCTGTCCAGCCTCTCCTCTACACCTGCTTTATCGAAGCTCTCGGCATGCCCGGCTTCATGGCGCGTTCTGGGGAAAAGGTAAGCAACGAAAGACTGGGATTTGACATGGGGGCGCCAAGCTTCGTCGATGATGCCCCTAAGGTCTCCGTACCAACACTTGTTGTGCAGAACCGGAACGACCCTTGGACCCAGATGGGGATGGTCCAACAGTACTTTGACGCTCTGACAGGCCCCAAAGACCTCAAGCTCCTTGATCTCGAGAAAAGCCGTTTCGCCGCCTACGACTATATCGGGTCCCACCCAGAGGACGTGATGGGCTGGTTCGACACCCACATGTGAGGCCCGCACGATGAAAGACATCCCCTCAATCACGGCTGGCAGTGCCCTCTTTGGAAAGCTCAAAGCGCTCGGCGTCGAGTATGTCTTCGCCAATTCGGGGACAGATTTCCCGCCGATCATCGAAGGGCTCATCGAGGCGCGGGACAAGGGCGTGGACCTGCCTCAAGCCATCACCGTTCCCCATGAGCACGTCGCCGTCGGCATGGCCCATGGATACTACCAGATGACCGGGAAGGCGCAGGCGGTGATGCTGCACACGAATGTCGGTCTCTCCAACGGGGCAACGGGCTTGATCAACGCGGCCTGTGATCAGGTCCCGATGTTCGTCATGTCGGGCAGAACTCCCGTCGCTGAGAGCGGCCGTTTCGGCGCAAGGACCGTTCCCATCGGTTGGGGCCAGGAGATGTTTGATCAGACAGCGCTCGTCCGGGAAGCTTGCAAATGGGACTACGAGCTTCGTTTCTCCGACCAGGTGTCGAGTGTGCTGGATCGCGGCTGGTCCATTGCCAACTCAACGCCAAAGGGGCCGGTATACTTGAGCCTGCCAAGGGAGGTTTTGTGCGAAAGCTGCCCACCGGACGGCTTGGATGAGCCATCAAAACTCCAACCCGCGCGAACATCGCCCTGCCGAGATGCCCTGAGGCAGGCGGCTGAGCTTTTGGCCAAGGCAGAGAGCCCGCTCATCATCGCGCAACGTGGGCCAGGCTCACAGGAGGCCTTTGATGCCCTGACCGCCTTTGTCGAAGACAGAGCCATCCCGGTCTCTCACTACTGGGCGAACCAAATCTCGATCCCGATGACAAGCCATGCCCATGTTGGCTGGTTTCCCGATGATCTGCTACGAGACGCAGATGTCATTCTCGTCATCGACTCGCTCGCGCCTTGGTGGCCCGACCGCGCAGAACCTGCCCCCGATGCAAAGGTGATCCAACTGGGACCCGACCCGCTCTTTGCCCGGTCATCACCGATGCGGTCCTTTCGGTCAGACGTGACGCTTTCTGGCGATACCGGCCCCACTGTCTTGGACCTCATCGCAGAAACGCGAAAACATGCTGACAACACCCAAGTCATTGAAGCAAGGCGGAAGACGATCGCGGCACTGTCGGACGCCGAACGCAAGCGGATCGTCAAGGCGTCAGAGGCAGGATGCCGGTCACCCATGACCAAGGATTGGGTCTCACAGTGTCTTGGGCAGGCAATCAAAGGCTGGACCGCGACCGTCTTTCATGAGTTGGGATGCCCGCTGCCGCCGCTCCAATTGGAAGACTATCAAAGCTACGTCCAAGAGCCGCATTCAGGCGGGCTGGGTTGGGGTCTGCCCGCTGCTATCGGCGCACAACTCGCCGACCCTGACCGGCTAATCTTCGCAACGATGGGGGACGGCAGCTACATGTTCGCGAACCCGACCGCGTGCCATCAAATCTGCGAGGCCCTTGGCCTCCCCGTGATCACATTGGTGCTCAACAATGAGGAATGGGGCGCTGTCCGGCGCTCCGTGTCGGGTCTCTACAAGGGCGGGCTCGCATCCAAGTCAAACGATGTGCCGCTCACGTCACTTCGCCCCAGCCCCGACTTCACAAAGACGGCCGAAGCCAGCAGAGCATACACCGAGACAGTCCTGGACGGAGCCGACCTGCCAGCCGCCTTGGGACGAGCG
>JBCCTF010000126.1:0-11398 GCA_039198765.1 Pseudomonadota bacterium | reverse complement strand
CGTAGGTCTCGTAGACCGACGGGAAGAACAGGCCTGGCTGCGATTCCTCAACCGTACCAAACGGCTCGTCCGTCAGGTTGTAGGCTTCGAAGATCAGGTCCACGCCTTCAAGACGGGTGCCTTCCGGGAAGGTATATCCGAGCTGAGCATCGATCACCGTTTCTTCGATGCCGGTGGTGAAGTTCAGCTCACCGTCGAAGTTTGGCAGCTCCGCGAAGTAATCCGAACGCGAACGGGCGTTCAGACGAGCACGGAAACCGTGGTTCTCGTAGTAGACGCTCGCGTTCCAGACATCACGTGAGTAGCCCGGGATGTCGACTTGGATCGTCTCGTCCGTATCCGGATTGGTGACGTTCACCTCCGTCTCGGTGATCGAGTAGCTGACCGTCGTACCAAAGCCGGCCAGGTTCTCAGGAAGCAGGTCGTCGAACGAGAAGTTCAGCGTCGCTTCCATACCGTAGATCGCAGCATCGTCTGAGTTCTGCGGTGCAGAGTTGAAGCCGACTGCGGCGTCGGGATTCTGCTGCAGGAACTCCGGACCGAAGAGCGAGTTCAGGACATCCGTGTTGTCCACGAGGACCGACACACCGTCGAGAACAAACTGGTCGATCTTCTTGTAGAACATGCCGAGAGCGAAGTTCGTTGTGGGCGTGAAGTAACGCTCGAACGCAACGTCGAAGCTGTCAGCTTCGAACGGACGAAGGAACGGGTTACCGCCGCTAGAAGACAGACAGACTTGGCCGTCCTGTACGTCGAAGACGCCAGCCTGGAAGTTGGGCGGCGAACCTGCGCCCGCTCCCGGGCAAACCATGTCGTTGAAGTTGATGCCCTGCGAAGCACGAAGTTGGTCCATCCGCGGACGCGTCAAAACCTTTGCGTAGGAGACGCGCGCGAAAGTATCTTCAGCGAACTCGAGGCTCAGGTTCAGGTTCGGCAGGAAGTGGGTGTAGTCGTCCCCACGGGTAATGACCGGGTCATCGAGGTTGTCAAAGACCGATGAACCCGTCGATTCCTGGCTCACGTCCTGGTACTTGAAGCCCACGTTACCGCGGAGCGGCATATCACCGACGAGGGTGTCGATGTTGGCTTGCGCGTAGAAATCCAGGATCTCTTCGCTGACTTCCCAGGCTTTCTGAATGACGCTCGAGAAATTCGCTTCACGGAACACGTAGGTACCGTCGGCGAGCAGAGCACGTGGATTGTAGGCGAGGAAGTCCGTACCCAAATCATTCGCGATATCCGTTGTACCAACGATCGCGCTTTGCGGAACCATCAGCTCGTTGCCCGGTGCGACGCCGTCAGCGAAGTCGATAAAGTTCTCGATCGAGACGCGCTCTTTCGTGCGCTCCGTGTACAGGAAGCCGACTTGAACAGAGCTGACCGGTGCGTCGAGGAACTCGTACTCAGCTTCAACGCGCAGCTGGTTGATCTCGTCTTCGATCTCCGGCTCTTTGATGAAGCCAACCTGGCCCCAGCCGCCTGGGTCCGTCAGCAGAACTTCACTCGGCGAGGTCCAGTCACGGTTCCCGCGAAGAGCGTAATCGCCTTCGGTTGGAATGAGGAACGACACGGAATCGCGAACGCTGCCGCCGGCACCGAAGCCAGCATAGCTTTCAAAGTCGACGTCTTGGCGATCAACGCGCGACGTCGACAGGTCAACCGTCGTCTTCAGGCGCTCAGTGATCTGCTGCTGCCAATTGATGCCCGCAGAGAAGAGCTCAGCTGAGCGGCCTTCTTCGTCGGTCCGGAAGACCGGGAAGACGTTGTCGTAGCGGATGGCGTCAACGAATGGGCTGTTGCCAGAAGCTTGGAAGCTGCCGACTTCTGCGCCGGACCACGAAGCAAGCGGGGTCTCAACGCCGCGGAAGATACCGCTGTCTTCAAAGTCAGAATAGAAACCGTCGACGACGACGGAGGTGTTGTCATTCGGCTCCCACTGGAGGGTACCGGTAACCGACGTCCGCGTGAACTCACGCGACTGAGCACCTGTCCGCGGGTTGTCAGAAGGATAGAGGAAGCCAACGCCTTCGCTTGAAACCTGGTTGCTGGCCGTTTTCAGCTGACGCTGAACGTTGGCGATCGGGTTACGCTGATCGGTGATCGCAAGAGCAACACCAACAGTGCCGTCCATGAATTGGTCAATGTACGAACCAAACAGGCGATAGCCGTCGGCGTCGAAGTCTGGGTTGATCTCACCATTGGCGTTCACAACGTAGCGTGCCGACGTGGTGATCTGACGACCGCTGAAGTCCAGAGGACGGAGCGTCTTCAGGTCGACGGTACCGGCGATGCCGCTTGCAGCGAGCGTGGCATCAGGCGTTTTGTAAACAACACCCTGGGCGATGAGTTCTGCAGGGAACTGGTCAAACTCGATACCGCGGTTGTCGCCAGCGGAGACCTGCTCACGACCGTTGAGAAGGGCGATCGAGAAGTCCGGACCGAGACCACGGATCGAGATTTGCTGGGCACGACCACGAACACGCTGAGCGGTCAGGCCTGGCAGACGCGCAAGCGAGTCAGCAATCGACAGGTCTGGAAGCTTACCGATGTCCTCGGCGGACACAGCTTCCACGATCGACGTCGACTCACGTTTCGTCGTCAGCGAGTCTTCGATCGCTTTCTTGATCCCGGTGACGACAATGACGTCACCCTCGTCTTCGTCGTCCTGCGCGTATGCAGATGAAATAGCGAGTGCCGGCATTGCGGCACAGCAAAGCAGCATCGCTTTGCGATTGAACTTAGGCATCGATGTCCTCCCTAGTGTACGCTCACCAGGTCTACGCCCGGATCGCCCAACTCCAGAGAATGTCGGCACATCGAACGGCCCGCAAGGCTGGCTTACGTTGCCAATTCACAAAAGTTCCATCTTTCGCTCAGGGGTGTGTCTTGCACACCACAGAATCGAGGGCTGGGACCTTCATTTTGTAGCTGGCCTGTGCCTGACTTTTTGCACCGCACACACCGTAAAGCGCTGACCACGTTGTCGAATGCGCCTCGACGACCGCATCGATCTCGCGATCTTCTGTACCCGTATTCACACCGACAACGATTTCCGTTCCGTCAGGGGCAATGCGCGAGAAAATAAAGAGGTTTCCGTCCTCCTCCGCATACCGCGTGATCTGTGTTCCGCGCCGCAGGGCAACGTGGTCACGACGCATGCTGATCAGGTTCTTGATGTACGTGAAAATCGGATGATCCGTGTCGAAATTACTCTCAGCAGTTGTCTTGTCCGTGCCGAGAACATCATTGTCGTTGTAAACGTCGGTAACACTCGGGAACATGTCCTCCCGCGCGCCCTGATCGCCTTCATCACTGATGAAACCTTGCTCACCGCCAGAGTAAAGCGTCGGCGCACCGCGCGTCGTCAAAAGCAGCATGTGCGCCAGCTTCAACCGCGCAACGATCTCTTCCTCACCGGCGTAGGGATTGGCTTCACGAATGAACATCGCAAACCGGCCCATGTCATGGTTGCCGAGGAATGTCGGTAACTTGCGTGCACCTGAACGGCCACCGCGATAGAGCGTGTCGGCCGCAAACAGGTCTGCAAGCCGCTGTGTCGGCTCGCCTTCAGCGACAACCGCGCGGACGGCACCCTGAAAACCGAAGTCGAGAACCGTTGGGAAGCCATCGTCCCACGTGAACCGTGCGAGCGCACCAGGATCGAAGTCGTACACTTCACCGAAGATCGTAAAGTTCTCTTTCCCTTGGCCTTCTGCCGTCTCAAGCATCGCCGGAATGAACTGTTGCCAAAACTGCGGGCGGACATGGCGCGCCGTATCAACGCGGAAGCCGTCGATATCGTATTCGGTGATCCAGTTGCGGAAGATCTCGATCATTCCCTCAACAACGACGGGATGCTCCGTCATCAGATCATCGAGACCGAAGAAGTCACCGTTGACGTAGCTCTCGCCCTTTTTGTTGAAGTCGCCGCGGTTGTGGTAGTAAATCGGATCATTGAGCCACGCCGGACGTTTGACGTCCTCCTGCCCCTCGGGAAGATACGGCGTATACGCCCAATCCGCGCGCTTCAAGTTCGCGAAATTCTCTTTCGTCGCCACGCCGAAGCCGAGGAAATCCTCATTGATCGTCTCACCATCGGCCGTCCCGCGCGTCGTGTACGGATAAGCGCCCTCGTACAGATAAGGACACCCGGCAAAGGCATCGTCCACGTTGTCAGCATCGTGACATTCTCTGTACGCAATAACGTCTGCGGTGTGATTGGTGATGATGTCGAGGATCACCTTCATATCGCGCGCGTGGGCGTCTGCGACGAAGGCCTTCAGCTCCTCCTTGGTCCCGAAGTGCGGATCAACATCGGTAAAATCCGTGATCCAGTAGCCATGGTAGCCGGCGCTCTCCTGGCCTTTAGCTCCTTGAACAGGTTTGTTTTTATAGATCGGACCCAGCCAAATCGCCGTAACCCCGAGCTCTTCAAGATAATCAAGTCGGCTTCTGAGGCCCGCAAGGTCCCCCCCGTGGTAGAAACCTTTGTGTTTTGGATTGAAGCCGTGATCGAGTGGCCCACCCTCCATCCCGCCGGTGTCGTTCGATGGATCGCCATTCTCGAACCGATCGGGAAGCATGAAGTAGATAACATCGTCTTCGATAGGTCGGTCCAACGTTGTCTGCGCGAGCGCTCCGCTCTGAGCGACAACGATAGCAGCGGCGATACCGCTCAATTCCCTCAGCATGCTTCCTCCTTCGCAGGTGATCCTTTCCCGCGTTGGGGCGGACAATGAAAAAGCGCGAGCCCACCGTCAACGCGTAAACTGACCTTCACCACATGTGGTTCTGTAACTAGCGGCGATGCCCCCGGACTGATACGAGGCAGCATCAGTTTAGGGAGAGTAGTATGTTGTTCCGTACCGTGATCGCTTTGCCACTTGCGCTCAGCGTCGCCTCAGCATGGGCACAAGCCGCCGATGATGCACGCTTCTCTGTGACGTCGCCCGATGGCTCCATCGAGATTAGCGCCTTTACCAACAAGTATGGCGAGCCGATGTACCAGGTGACATCCGATGGCCAAACGGTGGTGGAACCTTCGCGCCTCGGTATGCGGTTCGCAGCGCATAAGCAGTTTAAAGACGGCCTTGTCGTCTCCCTCAAAAGCACGGGCAGCCACGACGAAACCTGGGAACAGCCATGGGGTGAGCGAAGGTACGTCCGTGACCACCATAATGAGATGATCGTAACCCTATCGGATGCCGATGACGCTCAGCGTACTGTCGACGTCCGCTTCCGCGCGTTCGATGACGGCATCGGCTTCCGCTACGAGTTTCCGAAACAGAAATCTCTCCGAGGGCAGATCGCTATTGTTGATGAACTGACCGAATTCGCGGTTCCCGCTCAAGACACAACGGCCTTCCACATCCCCGCCCGCATGTGGAACCGGTACGAGTACCTTTACGAGACCACACCGGTCAGCGGCATGCAAAAGGTGCACACGCCGGTGACGCTGAAGCTCGGCAACGGCCAGCATATCTCCGTACACGAAGCAGCCCTGCTCGACTACTCCGGCATGGCGCTGGAGCTGAAGCGCGGCAACGTTTTGGAAGCGGACCTCGCTCCGCGTTCGGACGGTCCGAAAGTCAAAACCCGCGCGCCGTTCAACACGCCGTGGCGGACGGTACAGATCGCGCCGGACGCACCGAGCCTGATCAACGGCACGGACATCTATCTCAACTTGAACGAACCCAACGTCCTCGGCGATGTCTCTTGGGTCGTTGAAGACCTGGGCGTCTATACCGGCATTTGGTGGGACATGCACATCCGCACCAAAACCTGGGGCTCGGGCGAGTACCACGGCGCGACCACTGAATATACCAAGGAAATGATGGACTTCGCCGCAGACGCCGGGTTCAAAGGCGTTCTGGTTGAAGGATGGAACGAAGGCTGGGACGGTGACTGGTACAACGCCGGTGACGTCATGGAGTTCGCCACACCGTATGCTGACTTTGACATCGCAGAAGTGACCGCACACGGACTGTCCAAAGGTGTGCGCCTGATCGGCCACCATGAAACTGTCGGCAATATTGGTCGGTATGAAGATCAACTCGATGCCGCATTCGACCTCTACGAGAAATACGGCGTCCGACAAGTGAAGTCGGGCTACGTTGCCGATGTTGGCAACCTCAAATGGACCGACCGCAATGGCGTGGAGCACTTCGAATTCCACGACGGCCAGGTGAACGCCAACCACCACATCAAGGTGATCACCGAAGCGGCGAAGCACAAAATCGCAATGAACCCTCACGAGCCGATCAAGGATACCGGCCTGCGCCGCACCTATCCCAACTGGATTTCGCGCGAGGGGGCACGCGGCATGGAATACTCCGCATGGGGCATTCCGCCGAATATTCCTGAGCATACGGCACTTCTTCCGTATACCCGCATGCTGTCCGGCCCAATGGATTATACACCGGGCATCTTTGATCTGCGTCCAAACGAAAACCCAGACTACGATCGTGCCGGTGAAGTTGACCCACGCGCACGGACAGAAACGACGCTTGCGAAACAGCTCGCGCTCTACGTTGTGATTTACTCGCCAATCCAGATGGCAGCGGACCTGCCTCAAAACTATCTGGCCAAGCCGGAGGCGTTCCAGTTCATCAAGGACGTACCGACGAACTGGCACGAGTCGATCGCGGTGGCTGGCGAGGTCGGCGACTACGTCGTTCAAGCCCGCAAAGACTGGGACTCAGAGGACTGGTACCTCGGCGCGGTGACTGATGAGGAAGGTCGCTCGATGGATGTACCACTCGACTTCCTCGACAAAGACGTAACGTATACGGCGCAAATCTACCGCGACGGCGACGACGCCCATTGGGAAACGAACCCGTACCCGATCATCATTGAAGAGGTGCAGGTCAAAAAGGGCGACACGATGCCGGTGGTGATGGCTCCAGGTGGCGGCTTGGCCGTTCGTTTCAAGGCCAACGGCTAATAACCAAGTGAGGCGAGGCCCGCTCGGCCTTGCCTCACGTCACCTTCGCGCGAGTCTTGAATTCAGGCCGATCCCAGGTGCGTTCCGCCATAATCGCCTCCAGCACATCCATCGCCCGCCAAACATCAGCATACGACAGGTAGAGCGGCGATAGACCAAACCTGATCGTATCAGGTGTCCGAAAATCGGCCAGCACGCCCTGTGCGGCCAATGCCTGCACAATCGCATAGCCCTCCGCATGCCGAAGACTGACATGACCGCCGCGAGCATGAGGAGGCGGCGAAGCAGGGATCAATCCAGCGGCCTCCCCGCGCATCAGGCACAGCTCCCCTAGACTGCGGGCCTTCGACGCACAGTCATTGAGATCAACGCCATCGAACGCTGCAAGTGCTCCATCAAGAGCAGACATGGACAAGATACCTGGCGTGCCAGCCACAAACCGCACAACACCATCTGCAGGCTGATAATCGCCATCAAACGTGAATGGCGCAGCATGCCCTAGCCATCCCTGAATAGGCGACCGCATTTCGACTGAAATTGATCTATGAGCGTACACGAATGCAGGCGCACCGGGCCCACCGTTCACGTACTTATACGTACATCCTGCAGCGAGAAGTGCACCTTCTTCCTGTAGTTTCAATGGAATAACGCCAACCGCATGGCTGAGATCCCAGACAACCATGGCGCCTCGTGCGCGTGCCTCCCGCTCAACAGTCGCGATATCAGCCACAAGCCCTGACCGGTAGTTGACCGCACTTTTGATCAGCACACCGCCCTCAGAAAGCGCTGCGATCGCACCGCCGCCAGGCACCCTACGCAGCAGAGCCCCGGTCGCACGAGCCGCTCCGTCGGCGATGTATTGATCCGTGGGAAATGTATCATCCTCAATCGAAATTGTTCGTGTTCGGACATGGCCCAGCGCTGCTACCGCCAGCTTGAAGAGGTTGACCGACACACTGTCACAAACGACGACATCAGCCGGATCGACCCCAATCAAAGGAGCAATGCGAGCACCAACAGCAGAACCAAGATCAATCCAGCCCGCACTGTTCCAACTGCGAACCAGACCTTCGCCCCACTCTTCCTCCGTACACGCTGTAACTCGCTCAAGCGCAGTTTTCGACGTGGGCCCTAAGGAATGACCGACCAGATAAGTCACGCCGTCGGGAAGCTTGAACAGCTTCCGACGCTCAGCCAACGGATCACTCGCGTCGAGTTGGAGAGCGTCTTCAGCTGAGTGCGGATAAGTGATGTCAGACATGCGCCACACCTAATCCGCAACGCGGTCAAGCGCTAGGGCGGTGATAAGCGCATGACAGAGCGCCGTGTTTTGCCTAAACTTCGCACAGAGTGTGAGGGAAAACATGCGAACCATCGTTGCAATCGCCTGCCTGGTGCTGACCAGCTGCTCGGCGCAGGAACCGCCTCTCATGACGTGGGACGATCTCACTTCACGCCCGTTGCCACAACCGACAGAGACCCGAAGGTATCGCGATGGCCCTTCTGGCGTCATTGATCTGTGGCTGCCTGAAGGCGAAGGGCCTCATCCGGTCGTGGTCATGATCCACGGAGGGTGCTGGCAGAAGTCGATCGCTGATCGTACACTGATGAATTATGCCGCGGATGCTCTACGCGACAACGGCCTGGCTGTATGGAACATTGAGTACCGCGGCGTCGATGAAGAAGGTGGCGGCTATCCCGGCACCTTTCAAGATGTGGCCGCAGCGATCGACCTGCTTGGGGAAGAAGCTGACGATCACGACATCTCGCTCCGCCATGTCCTATCGTTTGGACACTCCGCAGGCGGACATCTTGCCGTTTGGGCGGCAAGCCGACGCAACATCTCTCAAGAAAGCGCTCTCTATACTGATCGCATCCAACCAATTGATGTCGTGATTAACTCTGGAGGCCTAGCGGACTTGGAGGTCTCATCGCCTGTCACGCTTCGCAGCTGTCTAGCGAACATCGAAGAGCAATTGGTGGGAACAAGGCCGGAGCCCTATGCCGACACGTCACCGGCGGAGTTGCTGCCGCCCTCTGCGATCATATACAACGTGAACGGAGCGAGAGACAGCATTGCTCCGCCCGTGCTAGGCGAGACGTTCACAACCAAGATCAATACCGCAGGCGGGAGCAGCACGTTCCGCCTGGTCGAAGGAGCGGGGCACGTCGAGTTGATCGCCCCGGGGACGAAAGCCTTTGAAATTCAGTCCCAAATTCTGGTGGCCCACGCCCTCTCGGGTATGCAGGAACGGGACTAGACCAACCGATCGGCCTCAATCCAAGTGCCAAGCCGCCGGACCCAACCGGAATTGTCTGCAGCCGCCTGATCAATTGATCGATGCACAAACTGAATCTTCGTTCCAGGACGGAGCTGCCCAAGACGTGGCAGATCACACGCGATGACAGACGCAATCCGGGGGTACCCACCGGTCGTTTGCGCATCCGGACCGAGGATGATCGGCCGCCCACCCTCAGGACACTGAACAGTCCCCGGGAACACGGCAGAGCTTTGCATGTTTCCAGTACCCGGCGTCATCTCCATCCGATCACCTTTAAGGCGAATGCCCATGCGGTCAATTTGGGAGGCCACGCGGAACGACAACCCGAAGAGCGCGCGCTTCCCTTCGGACGTGAGTGCCTCCCACTCGACCGATGGCGTAACCCGCAGGATGATTGTGCTATCGTAGGGATCTATAAGATCCTCTGGGGTCTGAACAATTGGAAGGCTGTTGTGGTCACTCCTCGAAAGGAGTCGATCTTCAGCCTCAAGTGCACGACCATCGAGCCCTCCGAACGATGACGGTAAGTAGGTCGACTCTGAACCAAAGACCTGCGGCAGCGCAAACCCGCTATGAACTGCAAGGTATGTGCGCATCCCGTCCGTCAACGGATCAATAACGAGATGGTCTTCCTCATGGACAATGATAGTTCGATCGCGACCGACACTCTTGCCGTTCAGGGCAACACGCCCGGCACCACCGGAAAGTCCGATAGCAACAGAGCGGTCAAAAATACACTCGAAGCCGCCCTGTGTCACCTCGATAGCCGCATTATACAGATCATTCTGAACGAGCGTGTTCGCAAAGGCCATAGCGACGGCATCAGCTGGCCCTGCACCGGGGATACCCAGACCACGCATGCCGCTGCGAGGCCTTGCTTGAATAGTGGCCTGCGGTCCTGGTGCAATGATCTTCAGCATGGTGACGAAATGAACCGCACCTGCTGGCCTACGCTGAGGACAAAGGGATCATCGGTGAAGGGATCAACCAGCTTGGATGTGGTCCTTCCAATAATCGACCATCCACCTGGACTGCTCATCGGATAAACACCTGTAAAGGCGCCGGCAATCGCAATCGATCCTGGCGGTACCCGCAATCTCGGTTCCGACAAACGCGGTACACGGAGTTTTTCATCAAGGCCACTGAGATAAGCAAAACCGGGGGTAAAGCCGATGACGGCGACAGAATAGCTTACAGAGGTGTGGCGCTGAACAACGTCCTCAGCGCTCATTCCCAGTCGCGCCGCGACCGGTTCTAAATCAGGACCAGCTTCGCCGCCATACTCAGCGTACAGCTCGATGAGTTCTCCCGGCATGGACCCTCTGAGCACAGCTACCGTCTGAAGCTGGCCTTCCAAGCGCGCACGCGCTTCGTTGGGAGTGATCTGCATGGGATCAAAGGATACCGTGACGCTGTCGAGGCCCTGCACCACGTCTTGCCAGCCACCGCTCTCGCGCAAGTGATCAGCATAGGAACGTGCAGCGTCGAGCGATAGACTTCCTACCGTCAGTGCACGCTCCGATAGAGCCACAACGTTCAACTTAGACATACGGTGACCGCACCATCACGCCCGCGGTTTCTAGACTCGCTCTTACACTGGTGGCCGTTTCCGCAGCGCCTGCCGAATCGCCGTGAAGGCACAGCGTCTGCACGCCCAGCTGAAGATGACCACGACCGGTATCAATTGGTTCGCCCTTCGCGAGAAGGACAGCTTGTTCCGCTCGATTGCTGATCTGCTCAATGAGAGCATTTTCTTCCGTACGCGGCACAAGCGTACCATCGGGCTGGTATCGGCGATCAACAAACCCTTCAGAAACAAACGCAAAACCCGCTTCAGCAGCCGCATCACTCAACGACGACGAGGGCAAGCCAACGAGGGCCGCATCGGGGAGTACAGCCGCCACGGACAGGACAATTTCGCGAGCCAAATCGGGATCGCTTGCGGCGTCATTGTAAAGAGCCCCATGGGGTTTCACGTGGGTGACCCGGGCCCCTTGCGATTCCGCAGATAATAGTATCGCTCGCATTTGTTCTGTTAACGGACCATAGAGTTCATCAGCCGAGCAGAATTTTGATCTGCGCCCAAACCCCTCGCGGTCAGGATAGGACGGGTGCGCGCCCACGGAAACGTTGTGGCGCTGGGCTAGACTGATGGCCTCCGCCATCGTTGCTT
>JBCCTF010000125.1:0-11450 GCA_039198765.1 Pseudomonadota bacterium | reverse complement strand
GAGCTCACCTGTGTAATGGCTAGCAAAAGTCGTCTTCAGCTCTGTCATCACACGGCCTACCATCCGCATACGAACTTCCTGATCAACGCTTGCGAGGAAGTGCGGCAGCAAGAAGCCGCCCACGCCCCAAGCCATGCCAACCGACGGCGGAACGATCGTCGGTGATAGATCGAGCCGTCCGTAGACATACACATGCTTGTACGTGTCCGAACCGTAGCGGCTGTACTCCGTCATCTTCGCGCCTTCAGCCATCTCCATCGCGGTGATGATCTGACCAGCGAGCTGGCCACCGCCAACGGCATCGAAACCAACCGTCGCGCCCGTCTTGACGCATGCATCAGCCAATTGCTTCATGAAATCATCGTCTTTGGCATTTAGAGCATACTGCGCACCGAGACCGTTAAGGATCTCCTGCTGCTCCGACTTGCGCACGATATTGATGAGTGGAATTCCGTCTGCTGAGCAAATCCGTTGTAGCATCTGGCCCAAATTTGATGCCGCGGCGGTATGCACCAGACCCTTCGAACCATCGCGCTTCATGACCTCTGTCATCGACAGCGCCGTCATCGGGTTCACAAAGCTCGATGCACCATCACGCGCGGTGGCGTCCTCGGCGAGCGGCATAGACATGGCCGTCGGCACGACATGGTACTCAGAGAACATCTCTCCACCAGCCGCCGCCACACGGCGGCCGACCATGCCCTTGCCCATATCGTCGCCGGCAGCAACCACAGTGCCCGCGCCTTCATTGCCAACCGGCATCGGTTTGCCCAGGCGGCCTTGCATCATCGGCATCGCGAAGTCAGGCATGGGGATGCTAACAACAGGCAAGTCGTCCGTACCCGACACTTCTGCCTGCGAAACGTCGGCCATGCTGATCATCAGCGCCAAGTCGGACGGGTTGATGGGAGCCGCCTCGACCTTGACGAGGAGCTGGCCGGGACCCGGCGTCGGCACCGGCACTTCACTGAGGCGCACCTCAAGCACGCCGTCGGCGCGCACCTCGCTGGTCATTTTACGCATCGATTGGGGCAGGTCGCTCATGGTGTTTCCTCCGATTTTGCGAAGGGCTTACCGCTCAGTCAGCGCCTCAATCAAGCGGCGACCTTCGCTGCGCAGCGTTTCATGTGCAGTGGCTGATTGCCGACCGAGCGCAATGAGCGCAGGCAAGTCTTGGGGTCTTGCCAGCAAACCCATCAGTGTGCGCAGCGTATTGATCGATCCATCCTCGGCCACAGCCCCGCCAGCGGCAGGCGGCAGGATCTGATCGACAGTATCGGCGATGGTCCTGATGGCAAAGAAAGGAAGGTGAGCGTCCTGGGCAGCTCGGCCCACCGCATGGCTCTCCATATCGACGGAGGCAGCACCCCACAGGTTGTGCAATTCCCGCTTGGCCTCGCTCGAGGTCACCAGAACGTCCGAGCCGAAGGCGGGATCCGTGACGCCGCGACCCGCGACTTCAGCCGTTTGAAAGCAAGCACCATCTGGGCCGATCACAGTATCGGGAAGAAGCAGCGTACCCGGATCAAGCCCTTCGCTCAAACCCCCCGAGACACCAAAAGACACAAGGGCTTCTACGCCCTTGTCTACAAGCTCCTTGCTCCCTTCGAACGCGCGCGCTGCCGATGCACCAGAGACATAAAACTGGGCTTCGATGCCAGAAAGGACCACCTGTTCAGACCTCAGACCACTGACAATTCCTAACTTCACATGCCCCAGCCTTGGCGTGGGTCATTCGCATGCGCCATACGCTCAAACCGGGCGGTAGCCCAAAGGGGAAAGAACGCAGCATACCCATGATATTTCAGGTAAAACACCTTGGGGAAACCTGTTCCGGTATAGTGCTGCTCCTGCCACCGGGCTCCTTCGTCTTCACGCGGAGCATCTCGAAGGTACGCAGCCGCGCGTTTCGCCTCGTCAGAGTGAACTTCGCCAGCCGCCATCAGACCCATAAGAGCCCAAGCCGTCTGTGAAGCGGTCGACGGAATGGCGTCGCCCCGGCCAGGTTCCTCGTAGCTCTCCAGTCCTTCGCCCCAACCACCGTCGGAACGCTGCTGAGTCTTCAACCACTTCGCGGCGCTCTTGACCCACGGTTCACGCATATCAACGCCCGCCTGCTCCAAACAGACGAGCACGGACCATGTGCCGTAGATATAGTTCGCACCCCAACGACCGAACCAGGAACCATCTGGTTGCTGCTCGTGCTTCAGGTAGTTGAGACCTTTTTCAATATGCTCAGCATACCTCTCCGGATCAACTTGTGCGAGGCACCCGATGCAGCGCGCAGTCACATCAACCGTAGGCGGATCAAGGAGCGCGCCGTGATCAGCAAAGGGAATGGCGTTGAGATAGAAATGCTCATTCTCAGGTTCGAATGCGCCCCAACCACCTGACGCCGACTGCATTCCGGCGATCCACTCGCAGGCACGGTCGACGTTCTCTTTGTATTTTGGATCACCTTGGCGGTGCATCGCCATCGCGACCACGGCGGTGTCATCAACATCGGGATAGTCGGGGTTTTCGTACTGAAACGCCCAACCGCCAGGGCGAACGTTCGGCCTACGGACCGTCCAATCGCCGCGGTGGTCGAGGATCTGTTTTTCCTTCAACCAATCAAGCATCTGCTCCAACCGGGGGTCCTGCCCTTCGCCCGCCTCGAGCAAGGCATGGGCAGAAAGCGCTGTATCCCAAACTGGCGAAACGCACGGCTGAAGATAGAGCTGATCACCGCGCCAAACTTTGAGCAAGTCGATCGAGCGGCGTGCGATCTTCATCCGCTCGTCACCGGCATTGTAGCCGAGGGCGTGCATCATCATCACGGAGTTGGCCATGGCAGGATAGATCGCACCCAAACCATCTTCACCGTTGAGATGCTTGAGAACGAAATTCTCCGCCTCGCGGATCGCAGGCTCACGCAGCTTCTGCGGGACCTTGGGTTCCACCGCATGCAGAACTTTATCGATCGCAAGGAAAACGTGGCCTACGGCTGTACCGTTGGGGTTGGTCTGCCAACGTTTTTCCTCTGTAGGCGGTGTAACGAAAAGTTCCTCGATCTTCACGCTGTTGTCGGCGGCCTGGGCCTTGCGCGCGTAGAGCACGAGGAGCGGGATCATCACGGTGCGTGACCAGTAAGCGATCTTCGTCGTGTGGAAGGGGAACCACTTCGGAAGATGCATCACCTCAATCGGCATCGATGGACAGCCTGTCCACGGAATATGCCCAAAGAGTGCGAGAGTGTACCGTGTAAAGACGTTCACACGGGACGCCCCGCCCTGACCCAAGATCCAAGCACGTGCACGGATCATTGGATCGGACTCTACGTCCTGCCCGCAGATCTTCAACGCCCAATATGCCTTGACCGTTGCAGAGACATCACCAGCGCCACCAGTGAAAAGAGGCCATGAGCCGTTCGGCTTCTGCGTGGCGAGAAGATAGCGCACAATGCCCGCCTCTTCTTCGGGGTGCTCCTCTCCTAGAAAGCGGAGAAGAAGCACATACTCAGCAGGGATGGTGGCGTCGGCCTCAAGCTCGAAAACGAGATGGCCATCGTCCTTCTGCACTCCGAACAAACGTTCAGTCTGCTCGCTGATCAAGTCGCGGATTCGATCGTCCGCATGCGGCTCTGTCTCATGAAGATTGGTCATAGCGTTACCCCCTACGCTGCAAGCTGTGCCGCGCGTTCCCCCGAACGGACGGCGCTTTCGATGGTCGCAGGGAGACCGGTATCGACGAAATCGCCCGCGAGAAAGAGATTGGAAATCGGTGTGCGTTGTTTTGGCCGTTTCTTGGCGTTTTCTGGTGTTTGCAAGAACGTCGCCCGCTTCTCACGGACCAGTCGCGCCTTCGTGAACGTGGCATCAGATGGCAGATCAAGGGCGTCACGACTCTCCGCCCACAGACGGTCAAGGAGAGCGGCCTCGTCGGCATCACTGCCCTCAACATATTCCGCCGCACTGATCGTCAGACTGACGATGTCGCCCTTGAGGAAGATCCACTGGGTCATCGATCCGACCACACCTAGGAGCGGAGGCTTGCCCTCAAGGGTCGAGGGATCGTCGACAAGAAAATGCGCATTGAGGATGGACGATGTTTCCGTAGGCGCACCAATATCGGGAAGAATTTCTTGCAGCCGATGCGACGGAAGGGCCAACACGACCCGATCGTCAGCATCGAGATGAACAGGCTCGCCCCGCGCGAAGTGCAGTGCAGTGACGCCCGAAGCGTCATGATCGATGGACTTAAGAAGGCGCCCAAACTGAACAGGAGCGCCAGCCGTCTCCAACGCGCTTAAAGCTGGCTCGACCAACGCAGCACCGAGGCCGCGGGGTGCGAACATCGGCCGTGCGAGGCGGCCGTCACGCCAGGCTTCAAGAGCGGTGGCACGCATCAGCTTTGCCGACGCGCGTTCGGGCGGGAGGTTGATCACCGCCATGGACATTGGCTCCCAGAACCGGTCGCGCGAAGCGCCAGACGATCCGCACACCGATGAGATCGTATCGTTCTCACCAGCCCACAATATGCGTGCGGCCTTGAGCATTGCGCCGAGTCCCACGCCCTTAGGGCGGCGAGCCGGGTCGAGGGGCCACCAGGGGACGGGGCCGTCGTTCATCCGCACCGCCCAACGTTCGCCAGTCTCAAGATCAACGAACGGAAAGCGTGCCTCTTCGGCCATCGTCATCGTATCGCCAGGCGCCTTAATCAGCTCACGGTACGTTTTGACGGATTGGTTGCCGGAGAGGACGAGATGGTTGCCGTTGTCGATCACGCGGTCGAGCTTGGCGTCATGGTAGCTTCGGCAGCGGCCACCAGCCTGACCCGACCCTTCGTACACGGCCACTTTCGCGCCGCGATCCAGGGCGTGCACAGCCGCGGACAGTCCGGCCAAGCCAGCACCGACGATATGCACCGTACCCGTCATACCTGCGCCGCCACCGCTGGTCCCGGACCAAACGTCGCGTAGCGTAGGCCGCGGTAGACCTTTTTCCATTTCGGCATCAGCGGCTTGTCAGGATCAAACCGCCAACCAAGCGCCTCAATTTTCTCAAGGTAGCCTTCGTAGGCCCCCATCATCATCAACGCGGGCCTCAATGCGCGACGCGTGTGAAGCGGCGCCAGCCGTCGCGCTTCGTTGTAGCAAGCCTTGGCTTCCTCACCGAGCGCGGCTCTTATCGCGGGAAGCTGCGGAGCGGACGCCACGCCCTCTGGCGACAAGTCTGTCACGCCGTACGCCTGCAAAAGCTCCTTAGGCAGATAAACGCGGCCGATCTCTGCATCCTCTTCCACATCGCGGATGATGTTGGTCAGCTGCAGAGCATCACCGAGCGCGAGGGCAAAGCGGTCACTCTCTTCTCCCTGCCAAGCGCCAAAGATACGGATCGACAGCACACCGACGGTTCCAGCGACCCGGCGTGTATAAAGAGCGAGCTCTTCACGGCTAGGCGCAACGATGGGGCCATCTGCGTCCATCGCCATACCGTCGATCAACTCAAGAAATTCGTCCTTAGGCAGATCATAGGCTTTGACCGCTGGAAGAAGCGCCTCACCAACACCAGACGTCGGCGCGCCATTATAAAGCGCGGCAACCTCGTCACGCCACGCGCTGAGGGCGGCATGCTTGTCCGCTGCTGGCCACGGGCCGTCAGCCACGTCGTCGACCATGCGGCAGAAGGCGTAGACGGCGTGCATCCCGGCGCGGCGGTCGGGCGGCAAGATGCCCATGCCTGCCGCAAAGCTGGTCCCCGACGCCCGGGTGATGGCGGTGGCGAGCTCCGCGGGGTCTTCGCCGCCAGCTGGGGTTGGATAAAGCGCGTGAACGTCCATCAAGCCGCCCTCCGCTTACCCAAGGTGGCCGCCACGACGCCACCTGCGCCCGCTGCGAGGAAGTCGGCCTTCGAAAGTGCAACGCGGCCAGCAATCGGATCCTCAGCGCGAAGCTTATTGGTCAGGCGTTTGGCCAACCGCAAAATCACCGCGCTCTCAGCGGCGAGCCGGGTGCTCTTCAGGCCGGAGACCAAACGCTCCGCCTGTGCGTTCAGGTCCTCACAAACATCCAGCAGCCGGTCGATCACCTGGCGCAGGCCCGGCGTAGCGACAACGGCGAGGACATCGTCCACCTCCGCACCTTCCTCCGCCAGCCAATCGGCGGGCAGGTAGGACCGGTCGAGCGTCCGCAAATCATCGCCCGCATCCTGCAAATGGTTCAAAATCTGAAGCGAGGTGCAGAGGGCATCGGACGCCGGAAACAACGCGCGATCCTCACCGTGGAGGTCCAGCAAGAACTGGCCCACCGGGTTTGCGGACCGGGTACAATAGTCGATAAGCTCCTCAAGCGACGCATACCGGTTCTTCTCAGCGTCCTGCTTGAACGCGTTGAGCAGGTCAGCTCCGCGAGCCGTCGGAATATTCATTTCGGCAAACGAACGAGCGAGTGCAGTCGGAAGCGTTAGCCCCTCCGCTTCACCTTCAAGAACCTGTCGATACGCTTCAAGGCGGCGGATTTTCTCCGCACCATCAAGATGCTCAGCATCACCAATATCATCGGAAGCGCGGGCAAAATCGTAGTAGGCTTTCACGTGGGGCCGCAGCGGCGGGGCGATGAGGAACGAGCCGACGGGAAAGTTCTCATCCCCCGCGCCTTTGCCCGAAGAGGCCTCGACCTCCTCATCACGATAGACCACCGCCATGAAAGGCTCCGCTCGTCACCTCAGGAGGGTGCGCTGCACCCAGGAAGACCTTAAGTGGACAATTCGCGCTGGTCTAGGAGGAGGTTACCCATGCTTTTCGTCACAATCTTGGCTCTGGCGGCATGGGTCTACCTCGTCTTCTTCAGGCATGGGTTCTGGCGCAGCGATCAGGTGCTACCGGCGGCGAAAAATCCTGAAGTATGGCCAAGCGTGGCGGTGGTCATACCCGCCAGAAATGAAGCGGAGACCGTGCGTCAGGTGGTCGAAGCGCACCGCAGCTCTGATTACCCGGGCAAGCTCGACGTGTTGGTCTGCAACGACAGTTCCGAGGACGAAACGACTGCAGAAGCTGAGGCCGCGCAGGGAAACCACGCTTCGGAGGTCCTCACCGTGCCCCCTCTCTCGGACGGCTGGACCGGCAAGCTCTGGGCGCTGAACGCGGGAACCGAGGCGTTGGCCAACCGTGAGGCGCCGCCCGATTACATCCTCTTCACCGACGCCGATATCCTCGCCGGGCCGGGCCTCTTGAAGAAACTCGTCGCCGTGGCGGAGCGGGACAAACTCGCCCTCACGTCGATCATGGCGCAGCTCGATGCGTCGGGTTTTTGGGGCGGAGCGCTGGTCCCGGCGTTCATCTACTTCTTCCAGAAGCTCTACCCCTTTCCCGCGATAAACAATCCGCAAAGCGGTGTGGCTGGTGCAGCGGGCGGCGTGGTCCTCATCAAGCGCGAGGCGCTCGAGGCGATCGGCGGCGTCGCCTCTCTGCGCGGGGCATTGATTGATGACTGCACGCTCGCTGAAAGAGTGAAACGCAACGCACCAGGGACGAAGATTGGCCTGTACCTCTCCTCTCAGTTCGCCGAGGCAGTCAGCCTCCGGAACAACGAGAGCTATGGCGCGATGGAAACGATGGTTGCACGATCTGCCTACGCCCAGCTGAACAACAACCCACTCTTGTTGCTTGGCACACTGATCGGTTTAGCGCTCGTCTACCTCGTTCCTGTTGCCGCGTTTCTTGGCGGTCCTTTCCACAACAGCGGGCCGACCTTCTGGGCAGGCTTCGCAGCGCTCGCCCTCATGATCGTATCCTACGGCCCGACCTTGAAGCGGTATGGAAAATCCCGGCGGGAGGCCTTTCTGCTCCCCTTCGCTGCGGTCGTGTACGGATGGTTCACCTGGCTCTCAGGCTGGCGAGCGATGCGCGGGAAAGGCAACAGCTGGAAAGGGCGAAGCTACGGCGCTTAAGGTGTTTGCACGTAAGCGACGGCATCCTTGATCGTCTCTTCAAGTGGACGCGGTCCAAACCCGATTTCAGCTTTCGCCTTGGAAGCATCGAACGTCACCGGCAGCAGCGCCAGCTCAACCCCGTCGCGCGGCGCTTTCACATCCCGCTTTTGCCATCCAGCGAGCAGATGATCGGCCCGCGAAGCAAATCTCGCCATGAAGGTCGGCACTTCTAACATCGGCGGCGAGACACCAGCAACGCGCGCAATCTGCTCAGCAAAAGCCTTCAAAGATAGGTCGTAACCCGAGATCAAGTAAGGCCCCTCCGTCTGCGGATGATCTAATACAGAAAGCACGGCCTTCGCCACATCGCGCACGTCAACGACGTTGATTCGCCCTGCCATCACGCCGGGCAGTTTCGCCAACGCCACATCACGAAGCATCGCCATCGGCGGCGTCGGTCCATCATCGCCAGGGCCAATGAGTGCCGTTGGTCGTAAAATAACAGCAGACGGATCAATCTCCAGCGCCTCAATCTCACCCCGCCTCTTGGCCTGTGCATAAGGTCCAATCAGCTCATCAGGATTGCGCACCTCTGCCCCCGTCAGAGCCGTCTCTTCGGTCGTCGTCACGGCCATCAGAACCGTATACGAACTGATAATGACCAAGGGGATCTTGTTGCGAACAGCGTAGCGTGCAGCTTCCGAGCAACCGCCTCTGTTCACCACATCAAACTGCGTCGGATCAGGGTGCCATAATCCGGAGAGCGCAGCGGTATGCACCACCGCATCGACCTCCCGCGCCGTCTCCCAAGCTTTGAGATCAGTGACGGAGCCAACAACCTGCATGTACGGAGCATCGTCATCGCCGCGGACATCGAGGCCGATAGGCGTATCACCGCGTTCCCTCAGTATACGGCAGATATGCCGCCCGAGAAAACCTGCGCTGCCGGTCACCAAGACGCGGCGGCTCACCCGTTGTTCTCGCACACAAGCAGCGCCTCACCGCGCACCGAACTCGCGATCAACATGTCATCCCTCAACACAGCCGCAGTCGCGCCCGAAAGAAGACGCCCGTTCGGATCCTCGAACAAGAGTTCGATCTCCTCCGTCTCCGGATCAACAAGCACAATCCGCGTCGGCGCCCTCTCCGCATACCCGTAACGATATAACCCAAACCGCCATAACGATGGCTGAAGAGCAGCAACGATTCCTTCCTCGGACGCGTTAAGATTATCCGGCGCACCGGGAAGGTCGATGGAGCGCTCTCGGCCAAGCGCCGTGACCCGACGCCCACGCATTTCGGCGACCCAAGTATCTAACCCGTATTCAGCTATTCCGTTGGAAAGCGCTAAGCCGCTCTTCACGACCGTTCGAGATCCGTCATCAATGTTAAATCGGGCAACAGATCCAGTACCCTTTGAAAAGGCGCGTGAGAACAGCGATGGCTGGCATTGCTGGGCGTCGAAGGTGACTGCGACTGAGAAGGGCCCTCCGACAAATCCATAGGCATCGGCCTCAACGTCATTCGCGCCGCAACCCAAAGGAAATGGCTCGCTCCAATCGACTGACCCATAATGGCGGTGCATCACATAATCATCGGTCAGCTCGACTGAGGCATTGAACGTGCCTTGCGTGTAGTGGGGCTCGCCATCAACACGGACAATCGCGCCGAGATCGCTCGAGAACCCCACAAAAATTCCATGTGGACGCGCGTCGGGCATCAGATTGGTGGCTGAAATCTCCGAGTGCTCAGTCAACGGAAAGGGCAGGCGATAGATACCGCCAGGCTCATCCTTTAGGCGGTCATACGCCGATACGTAAAACGTGTCCGTGAAAGTTGGTGGAAACGCTAAGTCTTCAGCGCCGACCACTAAAGCCCCTGTTTCTGCATCGACAAGCGCCACGGTTCGGCATTCATCAACCTCGAACCGCGCGTCACCAAGCTCAACGCCGCACCCAACGAGAACAAAAAATCCGCCTGCGCACCACCTCATACCGGCCGCTCATACCCCCACCGGTCGAGCCACGGCGCCCAGGCGCTAGCCAGCCGCTCCGTCGTTTCATCGGCCTTGCGGAAGCTGTTCTTCTGGTACCCCTTGATACTCTCTAGATACGCAGAGAACGTCGGCTTTGAATCCTCAAATCCATCTATTTCCAATGCTTTATAGATAGACTCAATCGTGCAAAGCGGGTCATCGTTCAGTGCACGATACGGCACCTCAACAGAATCCGGCGCAGAGAGGCCTGCTGTTTGCTCCGTGAACTGAGCCATCATCCGATCGTAGATCCGCAAAATCGCTCCGTCTACGTCCACATGGTCATAGGGCTGCAGCGCCATCACCGGAAACAGCTTGGCATAAAAGTTCTGCATCGACGGAAACACATCAAACGGATCACGGTGAATATGAATGATCTTCGCGCCAGGAAACAGCTTGAGCAGCTGCGCAGGCCGAGCCGTGTACACCGGATTTTTGATCAGCAGCCGCTTGCCGCCAAACACTCGATCAAGCTTCCGCATAAAGAGGACAAACGCATCCTCCCACTCAGCAATATCCTCCGCCTGCGCATCATCAAAGAACAATCCGCGATCAACGAACCAGTCAAACCGCTGCGGAAAATAGATGCCGTGGTAGAAACTGAGCGGCGAGAGGTTGGCGAGCCCGATCTCATCTTCTTGGGGAGAGGTCGGCGTCACAGGAATATTGTCAATATACCGACTATCAGGAAGCTGACGTTCTAAGAACGGCTTCAGCCACTGCGCCAGCGTCAGGGTCTCCGCAGGCAACCCGACCGACACTGGCGGCACATAGGCAAAGTCGCCCAGGCTCATCACATTGTAGAGGTGCGTCGTCCCCGACCGCCAATGACCCAGAATAAAGATCGGCGGCTCAAGGTCCTCTTTCGGCCGCAAGCCGCGCACCATCTGATCTTCGATCGCAGTCACCGGCGCACGCCCGGCAATTGAACCCCAGATCGGCAGCAGCTTGGCCCGGTCCACAGGCCCCGCCTCGCGAAGAACACGGCGCAAAACTCCCGCCCGCGCGCCGCTTAGCGGATGCGCCATGTTTCTCTCCTTCTGCGTTCCCGCTCTAAAGGCTTAGGCGGTGGAACCTTTTTGCCCAAGAGCCTGTTTCTTTCCGAAAGGTAACCGTTCTTGCGCTGGGCGCGAAGGGTTCCAGAGAAAACATAGTGTGTTCCGCCAAACAGGGCCTGCGTGATGACCGTTTCCACCCCGATGCTCGATCGAGTGACCACCCCCGATGACCTGCGCCAGCTGAAGAGCAGCGATCTCCGCCAATTGTGTGATGAGCTTCGTTCTGAGGTGGTGGATGCTGTGTCCCATACGGGGGGGCACTTGGGGTCGGGTTTGGGAGTCGTCGAGCTGACGGCGGCTATTCACTACACGTTTGATACGCCTCGGGATCGGTTGATTTTTGATGTGGGGCACCAGTGTTATCCGCATAAGGTGTTGACGGGGCGGCGGGATCGCATTCGGACGTTGCGCCAGAAGGATGGCCTGTCGGGCTTCACCAAGCGGGCG
>JBCCTF010000124.1:0-11451 GCA_039198765.1 Pseudomonadota bacterium | reverse complement strand
CTGGGAATGACAGCAGAGTTCGATTCAGCCGGGAGAATGAGTGCTCTCGGCGGCTTCGTATCAAAGATGGGCTTGGCGACGGGGCCGCTTGTCGCTGGGCGTTTGCTCGGGGCGGAGATGGGTTTTGGATTATTGATCAACACCGAGATCATCATCCTCGCCATCAGTAAACTGTTTATGATCCTTCCGTCGCTCGGACTTGATCGTAAGGCAAAGAGCCAGCTTCAAACTACGGTTTCGTGATGACTGAACTTCAACTCGCCAACTCCTCTCTTCTCAAGAGCCGTGCACTGATCGGTGGTGCTTGGGTGGACGCGGTAGCCGGGGGCACACGTCCGGTTATCAACCCTGCCACTCAAGAGGTGGTGGCTGAGATTGCCGATTGCGGTGCGCAGGAAACAGAAGCGGCAATCGCGGCAGCTGAACGAGCCTTGGTGCAGTGGAGAGACGTTCCAGCGAAAAGTCGATCGCAGCTCTTACGCCGCTGGCACGACCTCGTGCTTGAAAACGCGGAAGACTTAGCGCTGCTGCTCACCACCGAACAAGGGAAGCCTTTAGCGGAGGCACGTGGCGAAATCGCTTACGGCGCGAGCTACATCGAATGGTTTGCTGAAGAGGCGAAGCGGATCTATGGCGACACGATCCCCGCGCGAAGCAGCGATAGTCGCATTGTCTGTACACGTCAGCCGGTGGGGGTGGTTGCTTGCATTACGCCTTGGAACTTTCCCAATGCCATGCTCGCGAGGAAGATTGCGCCAGCGCTGGCCGCAGGTTGCACAGTCGTGTGCAAGCCAGCGAATGAGACACCGCTGAGCGCTCTGGCCATCGGTGCCCTGGCGGAACAGGCTGGCATTCCCGCTGGAGTTATCAATATTCTTGCGGGGCGCACTGAGGAGATCGGCGAAACTCTGACGGCTTCGCCTGTCGTCCGAAAGCTCTCGTTCACTGGCTCTACGCCTGTTGGGAAAAAGCTGGTGGCTGCATGTGCAGGAACGATGAAGCGGACGTCGATGGAGCTCGGCGGAAACGCACCATTCATCGTGTTTGACGACGCCGACGTGGAGAAAGCTGTCCAGGGCGTGATGGCTTCGAAGTTTCGAAATGCAGGGCAAACGTGCGTTTGTACAAACCGCATCCTGGTGCAGGATACCATCTACGATACGTTTACGGATCAATTGATGGAAGCTGTCGAGCGCCTGCGTATGGGCGATGGCAGAGACGATGGCGTCGAGATCGGCCCGCTCATCCACCAGCACGCCGCTGAAGATGTCAGGTCGACCGTGGAAACGGCTGTGGCGCAAGGAGCCTCAGTTTTGACAGCTCTCTCCAATGAAGAGGGCGGCCCTTGCTTTGTCGCACCGACAGTCCTTGGTGACGTGACCGAGGACATGGACATCTTTCAAAAAGAGATCTTTGGTCCTGTTGCGCCTTTGACCCGCTTCTCCTCCGAGGCTGAAGCTATCCGTATAGCGAACAACACGCCCTTTGGCCTCGCCAGTTATCTGTATACGAAGGATGCGGCGCGAGCGTGGCGTGTGAGTGAAGCGCTCGAGTACGGGATGGTGGGCATCAACGAAGGCATCATCTCAAACGAAGCTGCTCCATTCGGCGGCATCAAGGAATCTGGTCACGGCCGCGAAGGTTCGCGGTACGGCCTCGATGATTATCTCGATATCAAATATCTCTGCTTCGGAGGAATTGACTCATGAGCGCGACCCCAGTCTCCAACACCGATGCGGTGATCACCAATGCTCAGTGGCAAGAGCGAAAAGATGCCGCAATGGCCCGCGGTGAGGGCAACATCGCCCCGCTTTTTGTTGATCGTGCCAAGGGCTCAGAAATCTGGGACGTTGAGGGTCGGAGGTATATTGACTTCGCCACCGGCATCGCAGTTTGCAACACGGGCCACGTTCATCCGCGTGTTCAAAACGCCGTGCGCGAACAATTGGATCGCTTCAGTCATACCTGCATCATGGTAACGCCTTACGATAGCGCGGTGACGCTTGCTGAGCGCTTGAACGAGGTTGCTCCTGGCCCGAGTCCAAAGAAGACGATGTTCGTGACCACCGGTGCTGAAGCTGTCGAGAACTGTGTGAAGATCGCTCGAGCTCATACCGGTCGGAGGAGTGTGATCGCTTTCAACGGCGGCTACCATGGCCGGACGATGATGACGCTTGGTCTCACAGGGAAAATTACACCGTACAAAAACAAATTTGGGCCGTTCCCAGGCGATATCTACCGCGCGCCTTTTCCGATTCCCTTCTACGGCGTGTCCGTCGAACTGGCGAAAATGGCTCTCGAGTTGCTCTTCAAAACGGACTGTGATCCGAGTGATTGTGCAGCCATGATCGTTGAGCCCGTTCAAGGCGAGGGTGGTTTCTATCCGATTCCTGATGAGTTTCTGGTCTATCTCCGTGAGGTTTGCGACCAACACAGAATTGTTCTGATTGCTGATGAAATCCAGTCAGGCTTCGCACGCACAGGCAAAATGTTTGCATGCGAGCATGCAGGAGTGGAGCCCGATCTCATGACGTTCGCCAAGGGCGTTGCGGGCGGCTTTCCCCTAGCTGGCGTTGTTGGGAAGGCAGACATCATGGATGCTCCGGGCCCTGGCGGACTTGGAGGCACCTACGCCGGGTCGCCCATCGGCTGCGCAGCGGCGCTCGCCGTTTTGGATGTCATTGCTGACGAGGACCTTGTTGGCCAAGCTCAACGGATCGGAGAGACCTTCAAGGAACGGCTTTCTGCACTTCAAGAGAAGTACCCTCACATCATCGCGCAGGTTCGAGCTGATCGCGGCGCCATGATCGGTCTTGAATTGTCCGCCGACGGACAGTCGATGAAGCCGCTGCCCGACGTGGCAAAGAAGCTGCTCCAGCAATGCTATGCCGACGGCCTGATCGTCTTGACCTGCGGCATGTTCGGAAACGTCTTCCGGTTCTTGCCAGCTCTTAACATGTCGGATGCCATTCTTGATGAGGGGCTCACCGTCTTCGAGAACGCCTTCGCCGCTGTTGCTTCGTAGGGCGAACAGACAGGCGCCTGTCTAACCGAGTCGACGTCCGAAAGTGATCGTAGCGACTTCAGCCGCCTAACGGGAGCAAGTCAGACCTGCTAGCTGTTGGCCTCCAGCACCGCTGCAACCTCTGCCCGCCGGCGTCGGCCGACGGGCGCGATGAGGCCGGAGTGCAGTGTGAGTTCATACGCTGATCCAGCCTTCCGAAGCGTGTTGATTGCGCTGCTGGCGACCCACCAGGAGCGATGGGTTTGCACGCCGTTGATACCGGAGACAGCGCGGATCGCATCTTCGAAGCGCATCGCGATGATGTCATCGCCAGCAGCCGTGTAGACCCGGACATAGGAACCCTCCGCAGACAGAGCGAAGGGAACGGATGCCCGCAGCTTGTCAGGGAGCTTGAGGGTCAGGAAGTCGATGGCTTGAACGCCGCCAGCATCTTCAGCGTTCTGGAGGAGACGCTTGGAGACCGCGATGACGGGGAGCACGACGATCATGCTGAACGTCAGATGGCTTCCCACGAGGGTCTGGTAAGATGTCCAAACGTCCTGAGAGCTTAGCGCCGCGATGGCCGTGTTGATGCCTTGGACACTCACCGCGTTGAGAAGTGAGAAGGGAAGGACGACAGCGAGCTGCACGGAGAGACCCGTCCAAGTCGGCCGAAACGCAGCAACCGCTTTCTCGAGCGCCCACCAAATCGCAAAGCCAATCGCGATAATGAGCTCCCAGTAGAGAACGGACATGGGCAGCGGCATCGCGCGGAAGGTGCCGAACGGACCCGAAAGGCCTGCACCCGCCCCAAGCAGAAGTGCCAAAATCCATAAAAGGGTCCGACCGCTGAATTTGCGCCACCGGTTGGCTGCGACCGTCTGAAGATCATGAACGGTCGATAGCGACCGCTGACCAATATTTATCAACCATTCAAACATCTTAGCTCGTTCAGTTCCCGCTTTTGGCGATGCTCCAGTCACCGGGCTGTTCCGCCCGCGGATTGTTCGCAGTTTGGATTGGAGAGACCATGACCTTGGTGAAACGGCTGAAAATTTCTAGTGTTCTTGTTTCGGTTTCTTGCGGCTTGAGCCTTTCGCTCGCAGCTGCAGCAGAGCCAGGGCGCGTCCTGGAGCTGACGATTGATGGTGTCTCGCCGGAAACCGGAATTCTCTGGATCAGTGTCTGCACGGAGGAAGAGCTCCCGCGGCGCAACGAAGGTGGATGCGGTGCGCAGGCGCAGATCGAGGCTGAGGACGGTGCCTCCATCACGTTCGATGATCTTGCCGCGGGCGAGTACTCTGCCACGGCGTGGCATGATGTCGATGGCAACGGCCGGATGGGCTTCGACAGCCGCGGGATTCCGCTTGAGCCGATTGGAAACACGGCCGGCGCGACGGGATCGTTCGGTCCGCCCACCTTTGACCAGATGAAGTTCACCCTTCCGCCGGCCAGCTCGTCCGATGAACCGCTGGAGCTGGTGATCGACGTGGACATTCTCTCGACGGCGGGGCGGTGAGCCGGTCTGTGAAGCCGAGGGCGATCGCTGCGTTGGCAGGGTGGGCATTCGCGCTGCCGCACGGCGGCTATGCTCAGACCACGGAGGAGGTGAGCCAGGACGAGATCATCGTCAAGGGCAGGGTGCTTTCCGGCAGGACCTTAGCCGACGTTGAGCCAGAGCTTGTTCTCGATGAAGATGATATCGCCGCCTACGGTGTCAGTTCGATTGCGGACCTCCTCGCGATCCTCACTGCTTCCACCTCCACGGGGCGTGGCCGCGAGGAAGAGGAGCCGCCGGTTGTCTTGGTCAACGGACGGCGGGTGTCAGGGTTTCGCGAGATTGGGCGTTACCCAACCGAAGCCATCGCGCGGGTTGAGATCTTTCCGGAAGAAGTGGCGCTGTCCTACGGCTTCTCGGCCAGCCAGCGGGTGGTCAACTTTGTCTTGAAGGACAACACGCGCATCCGCGCAGTTGAGGCGTTGGTCGGAGCACCTTCCAGGGGAGGTTCAACCTTCACAAGCGCGTCGGTGCAGCAACTGACGGTGAATGGGAACCAGCGACGGAGCTTGGATGCACAGGGGCGGCGCGATCCAGAGATCCTGGAGAGTGAGCGAAACCTCGGCTCTTCGGATGGAGACTTGCGGACGCTGACCCCCGACAGGGATACATGGTCGGCGGGTTTCTCTTTAGGGCGTGGACTGAAGAATGAGGGTGTTGCCACGCTGAGCGGTTCTTACGAGGACACTGATGAACGCGCGCTGTTGGGGCAGTCAGACGACGGTGGGAGCTTTTTCGTCCAAGACAGCAGGAGCAAAGACTTCGTCGTGGGCGCATCGGCCGCGAGCCGTCTCGCTCCGCGAACGTGGACCCTGACGGCCGAGGCATCCAGGCGTGAACGGATGATTTCTACCCGCACGATCAGCACCGAAGCGGGCGGTAGCCAACCCGAGCAGCGCGATGAAAGCACCACAACAAACCTGACCTTTGACGGTGTGATTAACGACCGGTCGATCACGCTTGGCGGAGGCAAGCTCGCGCTGACAGGGCAGGCGGGGGGACGCTGGGAACAGCTTGAGCAACGGGACGGCGAGCGCGAGCGGCTCTCTTCACAACGTTCAACAGGAACGCTGAGAGGGAACATCAGTGTACCGATCTCATGGTGGAGAGCTATCCCTGGTCAGTTGAGTTTGAATGCGAACGGCCAGGCTGATTTTTTGTCCGATGTTGGCACTATTGGCTCCGTTGGCGGTGGACTCAACTGGAAGATCGGCAGCCGCACACAGCTTCTCGCCTCGTACACGGCGGAGGAGGGCGCTCCGACCCTTGCTCAGCTCACTGCGCCTGAGGTGGTCACACCGGGGGTCCGGATTTTTGATGCCGCTCAAGCCAACGACACGATCGCGACAGTGATTGATGGCGGTAATGCAGCGCTGACACCGGACGTGCGGCAAGTTCTGAAATTCGGTGTGCAGATCAAGCCATGGCTTGAACGCGACAACCAATTCAACGTTGAGTACACCCAGTCTTCGGTCGATGGTGAGACGCGAACCTTCGCCTTTTTAACCGACGAGTTCGAGCAGGCGTTCCCAGATCGCGTTCAACGCTCCGTGGACGGAGAGCTCATCAGTTTTGATCGAAGGTCGGTCCAGGTGGATCTATCTGAGCGCCAGCAGCTGCGGTCATCACTGACCTTGAAATGGGAGATCCCTGCACGCGTGGTGAAGGGCGGTCTTTCTGCAGCAGCGGCCAAGCGGCGCGGCGGACGTCCCGGCGCGGCGCAAGCTCTCATCGTTCACCGTTGGACGCTTGAAGATCAGGCGGAGGCTCCCGGCGGGGTCGTCTTCGACTTCCTCAACGGTAGCGCAGCGTCAAACTTCGGCGGCACACCTGAGCACCGGGTCGATGCGATCCTCTACCGTTGGAATGAAGGCATTGGGTTCTTCGGATATGTGCGGTGGCAAGCTGCGACCTTCACCGACGGACCGCTCGGCCGGGTGGAGTATGACGACCTGGTCGGCGCGGATGCGCGGCTCACCTATGAGTTCAACTACGCCTCAGATCGTGTGATCGAGCGGCTGCCGTTCCTCAAAGAAACGCGCTTGACGATGGCCGTCGACAACGTCTTTGACCTGCGACAAACCGTCCGTGATCAGAACAGTGAGACGCCGGTCGCCCTGCGTCCTGACCTCCTCGACCCGCTCGGGCGGACGTTCCGGGTCGAACTAAGGAAGCGGTTTTGATGTCACTCGCGCTCCTAACCGTGCCGTTCGCGAAACTCAGGGTGCATTTCGCGAACGATCAGCGTTCTGCTTCTCGAATTTATCCTCTGAGGCGCTTTAGTCCGTGGCTCACCCTTAGAGGGCGCTGCTCCTGGGTGTCACTTCAACGGAGGTCAGTGATGAAGCGAATTCTCAAATGCGGGGTCCTTGGTGTAATGGGCCTTGTGGGCGTAACCAGTTCAGCTACGGCTGAGACCAACTACTATCTCGGCGGCGATATCATTCGTGTTGCGGACGAGGACTTCGACCTCGACGGCTTCACCGGGCGGATTGGTTGGAACTTCACCGATCACCTGGGCGTCGAAGGCGAGTACACGTGGTCCACGGGAGAGGATCAGCAGGGGCAAGCCACGTTCGAACTGGGCAAGACCTATTCCATCTTCGGTACGGCTCGGAACGCACTCAATGAAAATGTCGAGCTCTTCGCGCGGGTCGGACTAATCAACTCTGATGTGGATGTGAGGACGCCGGCAGGGAACTTCACTGAGTCGGAGAACTCCTTCGCCGCGGGCGTCGGCGTGAACCTGTTTGTGACGGACCATCTGGGATTCCGCGTCGGATACACCCGCGCCAAGTCCGACATCTTCGGCGGCGGCGTCATTTGGCGCTTCGGTCGCGAATAGAGCCCGGTAAGCCACCACCGACTGGTTTGCTGCGGTTCGCCTGGCGGAGGTCCCCCTGTCCATCCGCTAGGCATTTTCATAGCCAGAGCCGTCTCAATTCATAAATCATCCCTTCGCTACGAGAATTGAGACGATCGACGAGTGTTGCATCATCAAGTGAGCGCCTCGGCGGCAGGACCTAGCGGATGAACGAGATCGACTCTCTGATCATGAATTGGCGGAGCGCGCTGATCGGGCTCGTCATGGTGATCAGCATCTTGGCGATAGTTCGCCTTCTTCAGCGGCAAGTCGAGCGGCCCTCTGTCCTCTGGCTTGCCGGCTTCGTCGGGGCGAGCATCGCAACGACGATCCCGATCCTGATCGGCTTTGCTGGCGCCTACGATATCTGGCCAGGGCTCACCTTTCTGCCGACGCAGATGACGCTGTTGTTTGGGCCCTTGGTCTTCTTCCATGCCCGAACACTGATGGTCGAGGAGCCGCTCGGTCGTCTCCTTTGGTTGCTGGCTCCAGGCGTCGCCTATTGGTTCTACCAGCTCGGTGCCTTTGTGCTTCTGGAAGATGCCGAGGCCAAGTTTGCCTTCACGAGGGCGTTTCACGGTCGGTACATGACGACCGTTTGCTTCTACGCGAGCTTTGCGATGACGGTGGGTTGTCTTTACGCGACCTGGCGCTTGCGGAAGCGCTACCTCGCTTGGCTTCCGGCGCAGCGTTCGGACGACGCGAACTTTCGACCTGTCTGGCTGACGCACCTGTTCACGATCGGTATCCCGCTCACCCTCTTATGGGCGCTGGAGAACATCATCGCTCCGTTGGTGGGTGCGGACTATTTCGACCGCTATTGGGCGGACTTCTTCTCGCTGTTCCTCGTCTACTTCATCGCGGTGGAGGCCTTGGGAAATCTGCATGGGCCGTTCCCGAAAATGCGGCTGACCGAGGTGCCTGAAGAGGTCCCTGACCGTGATCTCGAGGGTCGCGATTGGCACGCTGAAGGTCACCGTATGCTCGAGGCGATCAAGGCGAACGCTTGGTATCTGGAGACCAACTTCTCGCTGAGTGGATTGTCTCGCCGCGTGGGAATGAACCAGGCCTACGTCTCGCGCGCGTTGAACCAGGGGATCGGCGAGAGCTTCAGCCATGTCATCAACAAGCTCCGGATCGACCATGCCAAAAGCCTGATCGATCAAGGTGAGCAGACTATGCTCGACATCGCCTTAGCTTCAGGTTTCGGATCGAAAGCGAGCTTCAACAGGGCCTTCAAAACCCACGAAGGCTGCACCCCTAGTGCGTACAAAGACCGTCGATCCGCGTGATCGGCGTATCGGTTCCTAAAAAGCTGGTGTTTCTCATCATTTGCGACGCCTTGAGGACGGCGCTTCCGCGAAGCTCTCAACGGCAGAGCAGGAGGCAGGAATGGGAAAACAAGGACGGGCGTTGGTCGCCATGATAGGCGGGCTCTTTTGGGCGACGGCAGCGGCGCAGCCGGCGCAAGATCGCGAGCTGGATGCAGCGGCCATGCTCGCTGACGTGGACCTCGCCGAGGAGGCCTACAGCCGCATCCACCCGGGCTACACCCGTTATGCTTCCACAGATGATATGGCCTTTGCCTGGCAATCCCTCCGGACACAGATCAATGACGGGAAGATCACGACAGTCGGGGACTTCTACCTCGGCATAGAGGAGGCTCTGGTCCCCATCCGATGTGACCACACGAAAGCCGAGCTCCCCAAAGCTCTGCGTGATGAGCGTGATACTGCGCGCGTCTATCTGCCCTTCCGATGGGTTTGGGTGGAGGGACGTGCCATTGTCCTTGATCCCGGTTCTGCCACAGGCCTGAGCGCGGGCGACGAAGTCATGGCGCTGGACGGAAAGCCGATTGCCCATATTGTCGAAGAGACACAGCGCTTCATTCCGGTCGATGGCTACACCGACTGGGCGCGCAGTGGCCAGGTGCCCGATTCCCTTGAGTTCCCTGGCGGCGCTGTTGATCACTTCGGTGCGCTGCTCGAATGGCCCGAGCCGCGAGTATCGGTCACCGCCATCAGCGCGACGGGTCAGGAAAAGCGTGAAGTTGTCAGCCGTCTGACGTTCCAAGAATTGCGCGCCTTGCGTGCGCAGAACAGTCTCGCGACTGACTTCAAAAATGCTGTTACATTCGAACGCATTGGCGAACGGGCAGCATTGCTCCGTATAGATACGTTCGTGAACTACCGCTATCCGGTCAAACCTGATGACCTCTATGCGCCGATTTTCAAAGCGCTGAAGAGAGAAGGCCGAGACAGTCTCATTCTCGACCTTAGACGCAACGGCGGAGGATCTGGCGACGCTCAGATGGGCTTGCTTGCCTACCTCATTAATGAGAAGCTTCGTCTTTATACGGACATGCGTGTGGCGACACTCGACCTCGATGGCGTACGTGAGCACCTTTGGACCTGGGACAGCCGTGCGCTCAATCCGAACCGCGCTGGATTTCGATCGAACGATGATGGGACCTATTCCCTCCGTCGGTTCGTTTCTGAGGATCTGAAAGAAATCCGCCCCAAAAGAGACCGCTTTGACGGTCGTTTGTTCGTGCTGATCAGCGCAGACAATTCCTCAGCATCAACAACGCTCTCGGCGTTCCTTGATGCCCACACCGATGCGGTGCTGGTCGGTGAGGAGACTGGTGGATCGTCTGAGGGGCCGACAGCGGGACTGCTCTTTACACTGACTTTACCACAGAGCGGTATCAAAACACGAGTGCCGTTCTTCCGCTACTATAACAACGTCCCTAACCCGCGCCCGGGATTTGGCGTCGCGCCTGATGTTGAGGCGAAACAGACAGTTGCATCAATCCGTGCAGGGACAGATCCCGCTAAGGAAGCTGCGCTGAGCTTGGTTGCAGACCAATGAGTAGGCCCATAGCAGCCGTTGAAGATGGCGATCAGCGCGCCGATTTTGTGTTGAGCTGGCAGTTTTTCGTCGGTGTTCTGTGCCTGACTGCCGGTCTCTTGGAGCTCCATGAGCAGGCCCACATCTGGTCTGGTTATATCGCATGCGGAGCTTTTGGTGACCGGTTGCTCAATACATGGACCCTAGCTGATGGGTGCACAGCCATCTGGCCAGTCTTCGCTGGTCCAGCGTTCACTTTATCAGCGGCCGGCGCTGGCTTGCTCTTGATGGCATTCGGTTCGGCGCGTCTCAAAGCTCTGGGCATCGCCTTGTTCTGGGCTGCTGGTCCCGCATCTCGCGCGTATGGCGTGATCGTCTTCGGCGGAGGAGACGAGGTTGTCGGCACGATCAAGCTGCTTGATCTATCTGGTGTTGACGCATGGGCACGTGCACGGATCATCTCTGGATCAGCACTCGCGATCATCGGTTTTGTCTTCTTAACCGCCTACGCAGCTCTTACTTCACGCCGACCCATATGGGCGTGGACGCTGGTTTCCGCAGTCTTCAACATCGCTGCTCTTACTGCGCTAATTGTGTTGGTGATTTCACCGCTCGAGCAATTGATGCCCGGGCCGGGTTTTGGGCCGTTCGGAAGTCACTGGGTTGCATTGGCTTGGCCATTGACGGCCATCGCTTTGAGCGTCGTAGCACTCCCCTTGCTCTTGCGTGCCCCTGCTCGAGAGAACTCCCGTAAGGATGAGGCCCATACACGTGCTTCCTAACTTGCTGACCTTACCGCTGGTCGTTTGTGGTGTAGCGGAGGCTGCGTTGCAAATGAGTCCGGGTGCTGAAGATCGTATTCGTCAGGACACCACTGTTCTGGCTAGCGATGCGATGGAAGGCCGTCGAACGGGCACGGCGGGCTTTGACAAAGCCGCTGCTTTCGTTACCGACCGCCTTGAGAGCGTTGGGATCGATCCGGCTGTGAAGGGCAGCTACGACCAGCCTGTCCCTCTGCAGAAGTTCAGGAGAGATTGGGGGAGCGCTCGCCTCTCACTCAGTGACGGCGAGCAAAAGACGTCGTTCGAACCTTTGACCGACATTTTCATCGGGACTTCGCCCAATCAAGCCGAGTGTGATTTCGAGGGTGAGGGGGTCTTCATCGGCTACTGCTTG
>JBCCTF010000123.1:0-11525 GCA_039198765.1 Pseudomonadota bacterium | reverse complement strand
TGCTGATCGGTCCAGCGCTGATCGTCGGCCTGGCGCTAGCGCAGGCGGGCTTCTTCTATCTCCAGGCGCTGACCGCTCAGGGCGTCGGGGTGTCGGTTCTGCGTGACCTTCAAACCAGGATGTTCGGAGCGATCCTCCGTTACGACCTTGGCCAGCTCAAGGGGCGTGGCGATGATAGCGGGCGGATCGGCGGGCTCGTCTCGCGCTTCACCAATGATATGACAGTGCTCCGCGATAGCCTGCGCCGCGTGCCTAATGCGGCGCGCGATATCGTCAGGCTCATCGGTTTCGTCGGTGTGCTGGCTTTTCTGGACCCAATCCTTTTCGCCTGCGTTTTCCTCATCTATCCGTTGATCGGCATACCGATCACTTTGATTGGCAAGGCGATCCGCCGCCTTGCCCGCCGCGTGCAGGGGCAGATCGGCGACGTCACGGGCCTGCTAACCGAGAGCCTGTCCGGCCAAGAGCTGGTGAAAAGCTACACGCTCGAGAAGCAGGAGGAGGCGCGCCTCACATCCGCCTTTGAAGAGCGGCGTCGCCTGCTGATGAAACTCGTCCGTCTACGGGCTATGAACGAGCCGACGATCACTGTGATCGCGTCCCTGTCGATTGCCTTCATCATCGGCGTCGCGGCCTTCCGCATTGATCGCGGTCTTCTGACGGGGCCTGAGCTGGTGGCCTTCCTGATTGCCATGGCGATGCTCAGCCAACCGGCGAGGGGCCTGGGGACACTGAACGCTGTCCTACAGGAGGGCCTGGCCGCGGTGGAGCGGGTGTTCGGCGTGATCGACGAAGAGCCTTCGATTGTCGACCCTCCGCATGCGGAGCCTTTGGAGCTCGAGCCAGGCCGAGCACCGTCGATCAGGTTCAACGACGTCACCTTCTCCTACGAAGAAACCGCGCCTTTGCTGCGCGGCTTTAGCCTCGACGTTGCCCCTGGCAGCACCGTTGCGCTGGTCGGCCCATCGGGCGCAGGCAAATCCACCGTGTTCGGATTGTTGCCTCGGTTCTACGAAGCGCAAGGTGGTGCCATCTCGATCGACGGCCGCGCCATCAGTTCCATGCGTCTCGCAGACTTGCGCGGTGCGATCAGCGTGGTGAGTCAGTCTCCTGTGCTGTTCGACGCGACCGTACGCGAAAACATCCTCCTCGGTCGTTCGGGCGCTGATGAAGAGGCAATGCTAGAGGCCGCTAAGGCTGCTGCTGCTCACGACTTCATCCAGCGTCTGCCCGGCGGATACGACGCGCGGGTGGGTGAGGGCGGTTCGGCGCTGTCCGGCGGTGAGCGCCAGCGCATCGCCCTCGCGCGTGCGTTCCTGAAAGACGCCCCAATTCTTCTGCTCGACGAGGCGACTTCAGCGCTTGATGCCGAGAGCGAGCGCCTGATCGAAGACGCTATGGCGCGGTTACGCCGTGGACGGACCACCCTGATCATTGCCCACCGCCTTTCCACCATCCGCGATGCCGACGTGATCGCCGTCATGGAAAAAGGCCGGCTGGTGGAGCTGGGCAACCACGACGAGCTGCAGCGGGCGGAGGGGCTCTACGCGCGGCTCGTGGCGCTGCAAGATCGCCAGGCTGCGCCAGCATGAGCCCGCTGCACTTCCTGCTCCTCGTTTCGATTTGCCTGGTCTGGGCGTTCCACGTGATCGTCATCAAAACCAGTGTCGATATCGTCCCTCCGCTTAGCTACGTGGCGATGCGGATGCCGATCCTAGCGTTGATGCTGGCACCACTTCTCAGGTGGCATAAGGGGCAGATGGTCCGCATTCTGATTGGTGGACTTTGTTTCGGCGGTCTCAATTATGCATTTATGTTCAGTGGCTTGAGCCTGACAACGGCGTCCGTTGGTGCAGTCGTTCTTGAAAGCTACGTTGTCGTTGCAACGATACTCTCGGTGCTTTTCCTCAACGAGAAAGTTGGCTGGAAACGCACTTTGGGTATCGCTTCTGCTCTCATCGGTGTGCTGATTATCTCGACGGGCGACAGCGATGCGTTGGGTAGTAAGAACCTGCCGCTCGGTGCTTTCCTCCTGTTCCTCGCGGCATGTTGCGAGGCGACGGGCGCCCTGTTCGTCAAGAAGGTTGACGGCGTGAAGCCGCTTCAGATGCTGGCCTGGTTCGCACTTGTTGGGACCTTCGTGAGCTTTATCGCGGCATCTTTGACGGGTGCGGATCATTTTGGTTGGGCGAGCTCGCCGGAGCGCGGCCAGGTGCTTGCGGCACTGTTCTACTCTGTGTTCGCTGCGTCCCTGTTCGGCCATTCGGCGTACTACTATTTGTTGCAGCGCGTGCCGCTCAGCTTGATGGCGCCTTCGGGGCTGTTGATGACGTTTTTCGCTGTGCTGATGGGGGTGATCCTCCTTTCTGACCCGGTGACGAACCGACTGATCGTTGGTGGACTGATGGTTGTGACTGGGGTTGGGATTGTCTTGTTGCGATCGGCTCAACCATCGCGCAAGCAAGTCATCGCCGCGACTTCAGCCCAGAGTGAGGAGGCCCACTGATGCTTTCTGTCCAAGATAGCCCAAGGTCACCGAATTACGACGACCGGGCGGGTACGCCCATTTCGCTGATCGTGGTGCACTACACTGGCATGGAGACAGGAGCAGAAGCGCTCAGTAGGCTGACGGATGCGCAGGGCAAGGTGTCATCGCACTACTTCGTGGAAGAGGATGGCGTCATCCATCGCTTGGTCGATGAGGAACGTCGGGCTTGGCACGCTGGTGTTGGCGCGTGGGGCGATGTTTCTGACGTGAACGGAGCATCGATTGGGATCGAGATCGTCAATCCGGGGCATGAATGGGGCTATCGGGACTTTCCCGAGCCCCAGGTGCAGTCGGTGGTGGACCTGATCCGTGATATTCAAGAGCGTCGGAACCTGCCTACGACGTCAGTGGTTGGCCATTCCGACATCGCGCCGCACCGCAAGGATGATCCCGGCGAGCGGTTTCCGTGGAGCCGTCTGAATGCGGAAGGGCTAGCTATTGGCCCGTGGTCGGGCAAGGTGAGTCACACAATTCCGACGGGTGCGGAGGTTTTCGAACTGCTGAAAAAGATCGGCTATGGCGTGGACCAGTTTGGTATCGCAGCCTGCCTCGTCGCATTCCAAAGGCGTTTCTGTCCGGAGCTCCTGGGCCAGAGCTTTAGTCCTGAGACGCGGGCAGCGATCGGCGAGATCGCCAGGCGGTTTTAGCCGAAGAAGCCTGCGCGCCACACGGCCCAGCCGATGATGACCACGAAGATGGCGAACCCGATGCCGAACGTGTTGCGACGTTTATCCATGGGTCAGCCTTGGTCCTTCGGTTCTGGTTCCGCAAGCACCTCGCGGCGAGCGATCTGCCGCATGACGAGGTAGAGGATCAGGCCGAACGGTCCCGCCATGAATGTGAAGAACAGCGGCACGATGATCAGCAAATGGGGCACGCGGCTGGTTTGTGAGTCTCGGACGATCCACGCGCCGACAAAGAGATCGAAGGCGAGGTAATGCGCCCATCCGGCGACCAGGCCGTACGGGTTAGAGAGCAGGCTGGTGACACCCTCGAGGGAGGAGAAGTCGGGCATTTCGAACCCGCCGCCCGATGTGACCGCGCGGATGAGGAGCGTGGCGTAGACAATCGAGAGGATCGGGATCAAGCAGCCGAAGGTCAGGGTCTGGGTGTAGCGCCAGCGCGGTAGCAGCACGAGAAGCAACCATGCGGGGAGCACGGACATGTTGATGAAGGAAAACAGGGCTTCGGGGCTCAAACTCATGACAACTCACGCCGGATCTGACTTGCGATGACGATAGAGGAGAACGCGCGTCCGTGCACCCTTGTTGTCATGGGTCCTGCAGGCGCGGGAAAGAGCACGATTGGCGAGGCCGTAGCCAAGCGGCTCGGAGCGCCGTTCTACGAAGGGGATGCGTTTCATCCGCCTGAAAACGTTGCAAAGATTCGTTCCGGTGAGGGGCTCAACGCTGACGACCGGCGTCCATGGATTGCAGCGATCGGCACCGCGATTTCCAACGATGCGCCGTCTTTTTCCGTGCTGGCCTGTTCAGCGCTCAATGGTGAGATACGTGAGCTGTTGCACGCTGCGTTGCCCGGTGACGTGCGGTTTGTGCTGCTCGATGTTCCGGAGGCGGAGCTTTTGCGGAGGCTAGAAGCACGGGAAGGGCACTTTGCTGGTCCCTCACTTCTGAGGTCTCAATTGGATGCGATGGACGCTGCTGAGGACGTCGCTCGCGTCGATGGTCAGCTGTCTG
Organism: Pseudomonadota bacterium; assembly: GCA_039198765.1. Classification (GTDB taxonomy): domain Bacteria; phylum Pseudomonadota; class Alphaproteobacteria; order Caulobacterales; family Parvularculaceae; genus Parvularcula. Next base: position 7,280 of record JBCCTF010000123.1, on the reverse strand, counting down.
TGGATGAACTGGTCGACGCGGTCGTTCGGTTCGTGCCGTAGGCTGACTATCTGTCCGAAACAAAAAAGCCGCCCGGAGGCGGCCTTTTGATTAGTTGTCTAGGAAGCTGCGGAGCTTTCGTGAGCGGCTTGGATGTTTCAGCTTACGGAGTGCTTTGGCTTCGATCTGCCTGATCCGTTCCCTGGTGACCGAGAACTGTTGGCCCACTTCTTCAAGGGTGTGGTCGGTGTTCATGCCGATACCAAACCGCATACGGAGGACCCGTTCCTCACGCGGGGTGAGGGAGGCGAGGACTCGCGTGGTGGTCTCGCGCAGGTTCGACTGGATCGCCGCATCGATCGGCAGGATCGCGTTCTTGTCTTCGATGAAGTCGCCCAGGTGGCTGTCTTCCTCGTCGCCAATCGGCGTCTCAAGAGAGATCGGCTCCTTGGCGATTTTCATCACCTTACGGACTTTCTCCAAAGGCATGGAGAGTTTCGCAGCCAGCTCTTCCGGCGTTGGCTCGCGGCCGATTTCGTTGAGGATCTGGCGGCTGGTCCGAACGATTTTGTTGATCGTCTCGATCATGTGGACCGGAATACGGATCGTCCGTGCCTGGTCCGCGATCGAGCGGGTGATCGCCTGGCGGATCCACCATGTCGCATACGTACTAAATTTATAGCCGCGGCGGTATTCGAACTTATCAACCGCTTTCATCAGGCCGATATTGCCTTCCTGGATGAGGTCCAGGAACTGAAGGCCGCGGTTGGTGTATTTCTTCGCGATGGAGATCACGAGGCGGAGGTTCGCTTCGACCATCTCTTTCTTGGCGATGCGCGCCTCGCGCTCACCTTTTTGCACGGTCTGCACGATGCGGCGGAAGTCGGAGACGGTGAGGCCGGTCTCTTGGGACAGCTGGCCGATCTCATCGCGAATGGCGACGATGTTGCCTTCGCCTTTGGTCGTGAAGTTGCCCCAACCGCGTCCGTCGAGCTGCGACACGCGCGGCAGCCATTCGGGATCAAGTTCGTTGCTGAGATACTCTTTCAGGAACTCCTGACGGTTCACACCGTAGCTGTCGGCGAGGCGGACGAGCTTGCCTTCAAGACCCATCAGTGCACGGTTGATCGCGTAAAGCTGCTCAACCAGCGCTTCGATCCGGTGGTTGTGAAGGCGCACCGAGCGAACCCGCTCAACAATATCCTTCTGGAGCTTCTTGAGTCGCTTTTGCTGGCTCTCGGTGAGGTCTTCACCTTGCAGCTGCTGCTCAATCTGAATGTCTTGCAGTCTACGGAGCTTTTTGAAGTCGTCGGCGATATCCTGGAAAGTTTGCATGACGCCTTCGCGCAGCTCAGCTTCTTTCGCTGAGAGGGAGAGGTCGCCTTCGTCGAATTCGTCTTCGTCCTCGCCGGTTTCCGCGGCGCGGGCTTCTTGCTCTTTCTGGACCTGCTCAGCGACCTCGGGCCGGGTCATGTCAGGGCGGCTTTCGGGGCCACCGGTGTAGGTTGCGTCGAGGTCGATGATGTCACGGAGAAGGACGCGACCTTCCTCCAGTTCCTCACGCCAAACCGTGATAGCTTCGAAGGTCAGCGAGCTTTCGCAGAGAGAGCGAATCATCGACTCGCGGCCAGCCTCGATTCGCTTGGCGATCGCGATCTCGCCCTCGCGGGACAGGAGCTCCACCGCGCCCATCTCGCGGAGGTACATGCGCACAGGGTCGTCGGTACGGTCGCTGTCGGCCGTGGTGTTGGTGGTGACGGTGGCAGCCGTCTCTTTTTTGGCGACTGCGGAGCCGGTGGCTTTCGCGCCGTCCTTCTCCTCGTCCTCGACCTCTTCAGCCTCGGTGACGTTGATGCCCATGTCCGAGAGTTTGGACATGATATCTTCGATCTGCTCGGAGGAGTACTCGTCCTCAGGCAGCACCGCGTTCAGCTGGTCGTAGGTGATGTAGCCCTTCTTCTTCGCCTCATCGATCATCTTCTTGACCGAAGCGAGGTTCATATCGAGGACCGGGCCCTCAGCGGTTTCGTCTTGCTCGACGACCTTAGACGTTTTGCTCATGCAGCCCCTTGTAGCGCTCCAGACTCCGTGAAGACGGGACGCGTTCAGCCGCTCCCGTCCGCCGGAGGTTCATCATCCTTACCGGTTTCGAGACTTAACCGGACAGACTTTAACCAATTCTGCTCGCGCGAGCGATCTAAGTGGGCTTCAGCCCCTGCCTCGGTGATCTCCGCGCTCAAAATCTTCTGGCGACGGTCGATCAGGAAAGCGTCGCGCCAACCTGCTTCAGCCTCGCCAGGCTCTGCATCCTGTCTCACAAACCGAGTGATTCTGACCAGGGGGTCCGCAGACCAGCGCTGATAGACGGAATGCGCCTCGGTATCTGACGTGAGATGTAAACGTAAGGGCTCGCTGTCAAGGTCTGGCTGGCCCACCAGCGCGTCAATAACCTTGGTGACAAGCCGCGAAAGACCTGGGTCGCGGATCTCCAGATCGAGGACGTCGTTCTCGTATTTTCTGAAAAGAGCGGGGTGGTGGATCAATCCGATGACGAGCTGTGCCTCGCGGGAGGTTCCGCTCGGCGCGCCAAGGCCCCCTTGGCCAAGACGCTGCTTGAGGGCGGCGGAAGGCCTTGCCGTTGGGACAATACGGTCGCGGCGGGTGCGTTCTGCGGTCCGGCGCTTGGCGTAGAGGGTGCCGCGCAGGGCGTAGAGCTTGTCTTTGAAAGCGCGGTTGAGCGCATCCTTCATGGGCCCATCTTTGATGGGTGCGACCCGCTCGCGAAGTTCGCTTTCAAGCTTCGCGATGGCCTCGGCGCTCTGGGTGCCGTGGCGCCCAAGGGCCAATTGCCACAGTGTCTCTTCTACGTCGGTTCGGGCGTCGATGACGCGTTGCATTGCGGCGGGGCCACCTTGGCGGAGCATGTCGTCGGGGTCCTGGCCATCGGGGAGGAAGATGAAGCGGAGGGTCTGCTTGGGCGAGAGCGCCGGCATCGCCCGGTCGATCGCCCGCTCTGCAGCACCTCGGCCCGCCCGGTCGCCATCGAAGCAGAGGGTCGGCGCTTCGGTGACGCGCCAGAGGAGCCGGAGCTGGTTCTCCGTCAGTGCGGTCCCCAGCGGCGCCACGGCAGCGAAACCGGCCGCGTCGAGGGCGAGGGCGTCAATATAGCCTTCGCAGACGAGGAGGGGGGCGTCACCCTTCATCTTCGAGCGGGCACGGCCGAAATTGTAGAGGACGTTGCCTTTGTGGAAGACCTCGGTCTCTGGTGAGTTGAGGTACTTGGCCTGGGCATCTTTCTTGAGCGCACGTCCGCCGAAGGCAATCACCTGGCCCCGGGCATTGGTGATCGGGAACATCACCCGATCGCGGAAGCGGTCGTAGGTGGTGCCGTCGTCGCGCTTGATCAGGAGGCCTGTGCGCAGGAGCATCTCCTCCGACACCCCGCGGCCCAGGAAATGGCGGCGCAGCGCTTCCCAGCTCTCCGGCGCATAGCCAAGTGCGAAGTCTTCGACGCTCTTCGCCGAGACCTCCCGCCGCCGGAGATAAGCGCGCGCTTCGCTCCCCACGGCATCACGCAGCTGCGCCTGGAAGAACCGTGCGGCGTCGGTCAGCACTCCGTGGAGGATTTCCGCTTCGCTGGCCCGGCGGCGGTCTTCTTCGGTGGCCTTCGGCACTTCCAGCCCCGCCATCGCCGCCAGTTCCTCCACAGCTTCAGGGAAAGTGCGGTTTTGGGTGAGCATCAGGAACTTGAAGATGTCACCGTGGGTGCCCGACGAGAAATCGAAGAAGGCCGCTTTCTCGTCGTTGACGAAGAAGCTCGGCGTTCGCTCGCTGTTGAACGGGCTGAGACCCCGCCACTCGCGCCCTGCCTTTTTCAGCTGCACATGCCGTCCGATCACGTCCGATGCCCGAAGGCGGGACTTGATTTCGTTAAGGAAGGCGGCGGGCACGGTGTTCACCTCGGCACCCTAGCGCAGGTTTCATGCCGTCTCCACGGGGAGTGTTCCACAGCGCGCCACACGCCATGCGTGCTCCCGTTAAAAGTGAGAATGGTCCGCAACTTGCACGCTATAGTGGCATGAGCCCTGATGCGACACACAATGACGGCCTTGGCCGACGCGAGCAGAGAGATGTCTTCGCGCGCGTCACTGCGAACCTTGGCGCAGCCATGGCGCATCGCATGGGACGCGTGGTGGCCGCTGCACTGGTGTTGAGCGTTCTCGCATCAATGATGGCATCGGCGGCCTTCCTGCCCGGCCAGCGCGGTTTGCCGTTCTTCAAACCAGTGAGTGAAGGTGTTGAGCCTGCGGAGCCAAGCGACAGCGCGACAGACCCTGAGCGAGCGCCTCCCATCGATCCCGAGATCATCGACGCCATCGAGGAGCTTGAGGTTGAACCTCTGCTGATGAACGGGATGAGCTGGGACGCGCCGGTCTTGGACGACGGGGGCAATCGGTGGACCAATGGCCGCCTCGCTGAGCTAGGCACTGCTGCAGAGGACGGCGCTTTTCCGACACGTCGCGGCGGGACTACCGATCCAGTACCTGTGGGTGCTCTCGCAGGCTCGCTCCCTGGAGTCGCGTTGCCCATTGTGGGTGGCGGCGTTCAGAGCGGTCGGCTCGCCAACAATCAAACTGAAATGGCCCAAAGCGGCCTCAATGCTCAGGCGGACGTCGGGGAAACAGAAGCCATCGCAACACCAATACCCGGCGCAGTTCTTCTCTTTCCCGCTGGCGTCGCTGCACTGACGCTCGTCAGGCAACAACGCCGGAGGGAGCCTAGGTGAGGCGCGCCTTCACCAGCTTGTTGGCGGCGGAGAAGTCCATCTTGCCAGCATAGTTCGCTTTCAGCGCGCCCATGCACTTGCCCATGTCCTTGAGGCTCGTGGCACCCACTTCCTCAATGACACCGTCAACCGCTGCGGCAACCTCATCCTCGCCCATCTGCGCAGGCAGATAGGTGCGGACGATTTCCATCTCCGCGCGCTCTTGCTCGGCCATCTCGACACGGCCCGCGTCTTCGTACGTCTTGGCGCTTTCCTCGCGCTGCTTGACCATTTTGGTCAGCACCGCCTGCACTTCCTCGTCCTTCAGGCCGCAGCAGCGATCCTCAGACCGCGCCTGGATATCGCGGTCCTGCACCGCCGCCTGCATCAGGCGCAGGGTGGCGATTTTCACTTTTTCGTCACGCGCTTTCATCGCGGCCTTGAGATCAGCGGAAATCCGCTGCGCCAGGGTGCTTTGTTCGCTCATATCAACCTCATTCGCGCCTTATGTTCTGCCCATGGCGCGCTTTCGTTTCGCTCTTGCTTCGGCGGCGATCATCCTTAAGACCTCAGCGTTTACCCAGACGCCAACGGGCGCCCCGGACCTGCCGGAAGAGAGCGCCGCGGGAGATGATGTGCCGCTTCGATTAAGTCAAGACACCCAACCTCGTCACGCGACCGCAGTGCTCGCATTGGCCGATGGCACCGTCTTCGAGGGCGAAGGCTTCGGCTCCGTCGGCGAGGCCGTGGGCGAAGTCTGCTTCAACACCGCGATGACGGGCTATCAAGAGATCCTGACGGACCCTTCCTATGCCTGCCAGATCGTCACCTTCACCTTTCCGCACATCGGTAATGTGGGGGTGAATGACGAGGACATCGAGAATGCCTCCGACAATGCATCGATGGCCGCCCGCGGCGCGATCGTGCGTTCGGATGTGTCGAGCCCCTCGAACCACCGGGCGCGGATGGGTCTTGAGGCGTGGATGAAGCGACGCGGGATCATCGGAATTTCGGGTGTGGATACCCGTGCACTGACGATCCGTATACGGGAAGAAGGGATGCTCCACGGCGTGGTGGCCTATGACCCTTCGGGCCGTTTTGATCGCGATGCGTTGGTGCAGAAGGCGAAGGCCTGGCACGGGCTTGAGGGTCTCGACCTCGCCAAAGAGGTGAGTACGGATCGTCCGTTCAAGGCCGAAGGCTCTGGCCCGCACGTGGTGGTGATCGATTACGGCGTGAAGCAGAACATCGTGAACCGGCTGGCGGCATCAGGCGCGCGGGTGACAGCGGTTCCCGCGACCGCATCGGCTGATGACATCCTCGCGATGAAACCCGACGGCGTGGTGCTGAGCAACGGCCCTGGCGACCCCGCTGCGACGGCGGAGTACGCTGTGTCGGTGATCCAAGGCTTAATGGAAGCGCGCATGCCGATTTTCGGGATTTGCCTGGGACATCAGCTGCTTGCACTGTCCCTCGGTGCACGTACGATCAAGATGCCCCAAGGGCACCACGGTGCTAATCATCCAGTGAAAGAGCACGCGACGGGCAAGGTGGAGATCGTCTCCATGAACCACGGCTTCGCTGTGGATGAGGCGAGCCTGCCGGACAATGTCGAAAGCACGTACACGTCTCTTTTCGACGGGACCAACGCTGGCATTAAAGTGAAAGACGCCCCCTTCATGGCCGTCCAACACCACCCCGAAGCCAGCCCCGGCCCCGAAGACAGCTTCGGCGTCTTCGACAAATTTGTGGAACTGGTGCAGCGGGAGAAAGCGGCTTAGCGGTGAAGACTAGGGGGCTTCGGCGGAACGACGTTTGGATGTTCGCAGCTATATTCCTTGGTATGGGTACGCTGCTCGGCATCACCTCAATTGCCTTCAAGACACCTGCGACTACTATGTTGTGGCTACCCTCCATGCTTTTGGGCAGTGGCGTGGGTAAGCAATGGTTTGCCCGCGAAAGTGAGCCACCCCGTTTCGCTCAAGCCCTCGCGATTGCTCTTTGGACGCTTCCTATTCTCGTTGCTGGCCTGCTCGCCTTTTTCCTGTCTCTTTCTCCCTATGCAGACGAAATTAAGTCTCCGACACGCACTTTCTGGGTCATGGCGTTTGAGCTCGGCGGTTTCTTTATGCTTGTCCACCTAATCGTTGTTCCATTGACCGTGTCTATGGTGTCGCGGTCTAACAGGCCTGTCGATAAGTCTTAGCGCGACTTGCGCGGGCGCCGTTGAAGCTTGGCTGGTGCTGGGCGGGTTGGCTTTTTTCGTGCGGGTGCTGAGGTTTTTGTCGTCTCAGCCGCTGGAGCTGCTTCGCGTTTAGGCTTGGCGTTGCCCTTCTTTTTGGAGCGCTTCGCCGTCATTTTTGCTTTTTGGTGGCGGGTGAGGGGGTCCGGTTTGCGCTTGGGCCTTTCTTTCTTGCCCTCTTTCTCAGCCGGTTTGGTGAGCATTTCGAAGCGCAGGCCGCCTTGGACGGGGGTGGCTTCTAAGAGGCGTACACGGACGGCCATGCCCAGTGAATAGGTGCCGCCGCTGTTGCGG
>JBCCTF010000122.1:0-11619 GCA_039198765.1 Pseudomonadota bacterium | reverse complement strand
ATCACCTGCCCCTTGCCAACCGCAGCACGATCCGGCATCCCGGTGAGTGGAGACGTGGCCGAGTGGTCGAAGGCGCTCCCCTGCTAAGGGAGTAGGCGGTTTGTAGCCGTCTCGAGGGTTCGAATCCCTTCGTCTCCGCCATCGCTAACATCGGCGTCCAATTTCCCGCTAAGGCCTTGAAAGGTAAGGTCAGATTTGCGGTTCGAAAGCCTTCTTTTCGGTGGTATTGCAGGTGGCCCGCTAGGACGAGTTTGAGGACTGTTTTTCGGTGCTCGGGTTGGCCTGAAGCCCAGAGTTTCCAAGGGTTTGCGAGGAAGCTGAGGGCCGGTTCGAACTGTTTGGCGAATGTGGTGTCTTTTTGTGCGCCCTTGCTTCCCAATCCATCCAGCTTTTCTGTGATCAGCATCTTCTCGCGTTCGAGTTTCGCGAGGCGCTTTTCGTAAGCGCTGATGACCGAGGGATTGTCGGCTTCGACCAACCGATCGAGGAGCCCTTCGATGGTGCGTTCGGTTTTCTTAAGGTCGGCTTCTAGGTGCGCGCGGTCGAAGGCGCGCTGGGCGGTGATTTGGGTCCAGACGTCGCGCATCATGTCGGTGAGCGTCGCGAGGCATTGGCGGGTGGGCACCAGGGTTTGCAGGAGGCGTTCGAATGCGCCTTCCATGTCATCACGGCGGATGGACTTTCTGTAGGCGGAGCAACCTTTTTTGAAGCACATATAGTAAGCGTGTTTCTTCCCGCCTCGGCCTGTGGACCATGAGCCTGTCATCGGATGACCGCATTCGGCGCAGCAGACGGTGCCGCGGAGGATGAAGTCTTCGTGGAGGTCGGCGCGTGTTGGCGCGTAGGCGTTCTCGCGCAAACGCTCTTGGACCTTGAGGAAGGTTTCGTAGGTGACGAGGCCTTCGTGCTGGCCTTCGCGGATGGTGATGCCCCAGTCGGGGCGCTCCACTTTACCGGCGTAAAGCACGCGGGTCAGGATGCGGTTCGCGGCTTCGTCGGTGACTTGGCCGTGGCGGTTCTTCGGGAAAGCGTCTTGGTGCTGAAGAAACTGGCGCACCTCGCCTTGGGTTTGAAAGCGGCCTGAGGCCATCCCTTCCAGAGCTTCGGTGATAATCGAGGCGAGCGGTTCGTCCTTCATCAGGACTTTGCCGCGCCCGTGTTGATGTTTCATTTTATAGCCGAGGATCGTCGCGCCGAAGGGCCAGTAGCCGCCCATCATGCGAGCGCGCATCCTGTTCATGGTTTGCTCGGCATTCTTCTGGCGTTGGTGCTGGGAGACCGACGCGAGCAGGTTTTCAACGAGGATCGAGTCGCTATCTTCGCCGAACTCAATGGACGGGCTTTCAATCTTCGCGCCTGCTCCGTTGATCGCATGTTTAAGCTGCAGGTGCGCTTCGATGTCCCGCGCGATGCGGCTGATGTCATCGATCAGCACAACGTATACGGAGCGCTTGCAGGCTTTCTTGAGGTAGCTGAGCATCGCGGTGATGCCTGGACGATCGACGAGCCCGCCGGAGACAGCACTATCGGAGAACACCTCGGCCACCTCATACCCTTTCATGCGCGCAAACTCGCGGCAGCGGGTTTCTTGGGAAGCGAGACCGTGGCCCTTCGCCGCCTGCGCCGCTGAGCTGATCCGCGTGTAGATCACGGCTTTGGTCTTGGTGGTGGCTTCGGCTTCGATCACCTCACTCATGGCGCTTCTCCTTGTGTTCGGGCGGACTCCTCCGTTCTTTGCTCATCGATATTATGCGGCTGTACGGAGTATTCTAAGTTTAGCACATCCCTGCTCGATGTGTCGTCTTTTTCGTGGCCAATCGCAGGGGCGCGGATGGACAGAACACGCTGGACCGGATGGATGTCGAAGCCGATCTCAGCGAAGCTGACGAGGGTGGTCCAAAGCGTGCGGAGCCATTCCTCTTTTTCCGCTTGCGAGATGTCCCAGTCTTCCAGCTGGCCAAGATACTTCTTTAGATCGAGGGTGAGGGTCGGTCGTGTTCTGTCCAAAGGGTGCGCCTCCTACCGTGTGCGCCGCGGGGCGCGGCTGCGCTCGAAGGACCGTCCCGCTTGCGAACGTTCGCGGGTTTCGTCGTTGTCCATGTCGTTGGACTGGTAGTGCTCACGGCGCAGGTCGTTCGTCAGGTGGTAAGCAACTCGGCCCAGCTCCGCGACACGGAGGATTTCTGTGCCGGTGAAGCTTTGCGTGTCGCGATAGCTGCCCTGTTCATCCTTGTACGTCTTAGCGAGAGTGACCGTGAAGTATGGTCCCTTCTCACCCTGGTTTTCCCAGACGGAGGCTTTGAGGTTTCCGTCTCTTAGAGTTTCGATGGGTTTCTTTGTGGCCATAGTGGCTCCTTTCTCAGAGTTTCAATTGAGAACAAATATAGAACAAAGAAGAGGTGAAGTCTAGGAAAATATTCCTTAGGCTGATCACCACTCTTTCTTTGGGGTCAGTCACCGAGCTGGAGGTCAAAGCCAGCTTCGCCTTCGCCGAAGTGACGGGACCGACCATCGGCGCGTCTGCTGCGGGCTTCGATGATGGCTTCGAACACTTTCCGCGCCGTCCGGGAGTGGGTCACAAACATCCGCGGAGCTAGGCCTTTGGCGTTCACTTCGAGGAATGAGATCTGTGTGCCGATCAAGAGCGCGACGATCATGACAATAACGAAGGCGAGCTTTTCGGTATCCGTCCACAGGTCGAAGTAGAGCCAGAACGCCCAGCCCAGAAGGCCGTCGATGGCCAAGGCGAACCAAAGCAGGTCCTTGCGCACGCGGCCTGTGGTTTCCGCCGTCGGGTAGTAGACACTCCGTGTCCGGATATCGCTCGCGGTCACCGTGAAGCGCCGGTTGCTGAAGATGGTCTCATTCAGAAGGTCGTTCTTCATACGCGGCTCTCCCAAGGCTTCGGACCACACTGGTTGCCTGCCAGCACTTTGGTCACATCGGAGCCGAGGGTTTTGATCTCGTCAGGCGTCCAGATGCGGAAGCTGGCAAGATGGATCGCAATGGCGGTTTGCTGACCACCGATTGCGTCGGCTGTGGCGCAGGCGCAGGTATTCAGCACCTCCGCATCGGGTACGGGCAGGATATGGAACTCGGGAAGCTTGAGGCCTGAGAGTTCGTCGCGGATGGCTGACCGTTTTTTCTCGACGGCTTCGCTGCCAATGCTGGGGATGGTCGGAATGTCGATGAGCTGACCCAGCGCGGAGTCGTTGAACATCTCTGTCGCCATCTCCACGGCTTTCGCTTCGGCGAACACGCTGGCGAGGCGTCGGTCCTCGGACTCAAGGCGCCTGCGTTCTTGCGCGAGGTCGTACTCGGCAGCTTCCTTCATCCGCGCGATCTTCGCGTCGATGGCGCCTTTTTCTTGCGTGCGAAGCGCTGCCACGCAGGACGGCGTCACCTTCGTGTCGATCTCTTGTTCGAGGACGCGCGGCGCAAGCGTCGAGTAGCAGATCACTCCCCACACCCCGACGGCGACAGCGGACCCGCTGACCCAATCGGGCAGGTCGCGTATGATACTCAGCATAAAGAACTCCTTCTCGTGTTCATCATCGGCGGAAGAGTGATCGGCGGCGGCGATCTTCTTCCGTGCGCTGTTGCTCGATTTCGGCGCGGACCTTGGGCGTGCCCGGATAGGCAGCATCGTAAAGGGCGCGACGCCGGAGTATTTTGCGGTCAGTCACCCGGCGACGGGCTTCGTCTTCCACGCGCTGGGACTTCCGATCGTCCCGCTCAGGCCAGCCCGGCGGTTTGAGCATCGGTCTGAAGAGCCCAAAGAAGGCACGGATCGGCTGGCGCTTTCGGATCTTCCGCTCTTCGGCGGCGATCCAGTCTTCATGGTACTTACTCAGGTGGTTGTGCAGCTTGCTGTAAACTCGGGCGGCTTTGGCGCGTCGTCTGAACTCTTCGGACATGGTCCTCCTCAGGTTGAACGCGAGCGGCTGCGCTCGCGGGTTGGCGTTTGGGATTGGGCGGATTTCTGATCGCGGGACCAAGCGAGGTTGCGGATGTTCTGGATGCGCTTGTCGCATCGGGCCCGCACCCGCATCTCAGCTATATCCTTGATACACTCTGTACGGATGGTTTGGCTGGGCACCGCGCCCGGCGGCGGCTTCGGACCACCGGCGCGGCTGAAGCGATGGTGCTGGGGGATTTGCCGGTTCAGCTTCTTCGCTTCGGCGGCGATCCAGGTGTGTTTGTGCTTTTGGATGTGGCTGCGCAGCTTGGTGGCGAGGCTTTGCGCCCGCAGCTGCTTTTGTCCGTAATCCACCGAATTGGAGCTTCCTTTCGCGCGGCTATAGGCACGCTGAAGCACCCCGCGCAGTTCAGGTTTGAAGGGTTCGTTCAGGTCGCTCATCGGTTGAGCCAGGCCTCCCATCCGCGATGCATGATGAGATACCCGCAGCGACCAGCTCTGGTCTGTACCACCAAGCCATCAGCGCCCAGGTACGTGCATCGGCGCACATCCCCACTCGCTGGGATCGTATATTCATAGAGAATATGGGGTGTACCAACATAAGTGATGAGCGCCGCCACGGCGCCAACGATGGGCACCCAGCAGAACGCAGGCCAATCCACGCGAAAGCCTTGAAGGCGCCGCGCCATGCGCTGCTTCCGCCGCAGGATCGCCTTGTGACGCCTCGATGCGTCCTTCACTTCGGGTGCTTTGGTATCTCGCGCGTCCTTGCCGTAAGTAAGCGAGACCTTCGTTAGGCGCGATTTGGGATGCTGTTCTTGTGGGTTGGCACCGGCCCAGTGTTTGAAGGGCGACGTCTGGTAGTAAGCGACTTTCTTCCCCAGGATCGGCCTTAGTCCGGGTACGAACACAAGGGTCGCATCCTCAGGCAGCGCCATCACTTCATCGACCGGCAAGAGAGGACGGGCTTGCTCACCGAAGGACGAGGTCGCCCCGCCGTCTTTCATCGCGAAGCTCTTCGACTTGGTGACGACCGTGTGATCACCGACGCGCCTACTGATCGCTTCGGCTAGCTTCGGATCACCAACTTGGAGATACTGCTCCACACAGTTGCCGATGATGGTCTCCATCGCCTTCTCACCGAAGACGCGCTGTCCTTCAGAGCGTGACTGCATCAGCAGAGCGATGAGCGCCCCGCGGCTCCTCATCAATGTGATCTCTTTAGTTATTGATTTGACGGGGAGATTGCTCGCTTCGTCGAGGCAGAACGCAACGTTCCGCCCTCGGATGGTCTTAAGGACGTGCATCCGTGCGATGGTCTGGAGAGCAAGTGCCTTGACGTAGACTTCGGGGCTTTCAGCGGGAACCAGATCGAACAGAATGATCGGCGGCTGGGTGTCGTCGCGGAGGTCAGCCGGATCAAAGTCGCCCGTCGCGCCCAGCATCCCGAGGTCAGAGGATGTCCGGAACGCACTCAGCGCATTGGCAAGGCCAGTGCGAGCACCTTCGAAGTGCTCAGGGTGACGATCGTGAAGGCTCAGCAAACCCCGCGCTTCCGCCGCGAGATCGCCGTTCAGGGCATCGCACTCACTCGCTTCACACAGCAGACCCAGCGTCGCCTTCGGATCTGCAAGGTGACGATGAAGAACCGACGGGATCGCGCCTTCAGGATCAATGGCCGCCAAAGCCAAGATCATCACAACATGCAACTGCCGTTCGATGTTCCTGAAGTAGGTATTGTCCGTAGACCCCTTATCGGACTCAGGTGTGATCTCCAGGGCGAAGGTTTCTGCCAAGGGAAACGCTTGCCCGTTCAGCTCGGGGTTATGAACGGCCTGACAGAGCGGCGCGTAGGGGTTGGCATCATGGTGCGGCAGACCGCCGCCGATGCGTGCTGGGTTGTTGTACCGGACCCGGAAGCCGCGCCGCGCAAGCTCAGGCCCAACGATGTAGCAGAGCTCTGGCTTCAAGTCGGTGATGCATACGGAGTACCCAAGATGCGCGAGGTGATAGATCAGCGCCACTGCAATGCAGGAACTTTTGCCAGCGCCCGATGGCCCCTCCAGGAAGTAATGGCGGCCCTTGGGAAGAAAGATCGGGATGCCATCGAAAGTACAGAGCAGCGGTCCGCTTTTTGGGTCGAGCATCCCCGCGCGCCGAAGCTCCAAAAGAGTCGCAAACCGGGCATCGCCCAGCACGCCCGATGACTGTCCGGCACGCCGCATCATCGCGAACAGCTTCTGGCGGTTCTGATACCCCTTCACCGCAGCAATCATGGCCGTCACCGCGGTGAAGGCGAGGAAGCCCGTGGGGAACCAGTCGATCATCACATGATCAGGACCGGGAACAAACAAGACAGCGGCGGCGGCACACGCGCAGCTCAGCAGCGCCGGTCGGTTGACGCTCAGACGGGTTTGAGGGTCCATGAAGGCATCGCAATCAAAAAGTTGGGTTGATGGTGCAGACAAAGAAAAAGCGCCGACCCCGGAGGATCGGCGCTTGCGCGCGCGGCGGCTTAGGTCTCGCGGGTGCGCTGGATCGTCATCAAGATGCTGAAGGCGACGATGATCAGAGGCACCACTTCCAACACCCCGGCGAAGGTGATCGCTGGCCACAGGAATTGCGGATACCGCGTCAGAGCCCCGAGGCTGTCCACTTTGCGATAGGTCGGGAACGGACGATCAAGCACAATCGCTGCTTCATCGTGGACGGTGAGGATTTGTCGGGCGATGGGTCGAAAGGTGCTTTCGAGATAGCGGACCGCATCGCTGCTCAGGCCGATATAGCTGAAGTCTTTCATCATTACCTCGGCGGCAGCATCCAAGGCTGGGAGCGAGAGTGCAGCGACCAAAGCATCCTCAATCTCGGCCATACGCTCCGACCCCTGGAGGAGGATTTCGTCCTTCTCGGCTTGCGAAATCTCTGGATTTTCGACCGACCGGCGCAGCAGCACCATCAACCGCTCCGCTTCCTTGAACAGAGGAGCCGTGGTGGGCCGCGCTTTGACGATCACGGCACCCGCGCTACCGCAAGCATCGCGGATGGTGAACAGTTCCCTGGTCGTTTGGCCGCGGCCCGAACCTTCGCGCGAGATTTCTCCATTGTTGGTCTCACGCTCAGCCGCATCCTCTGCCGTGCCGACGCATTCGCCGGTTGGAAACTGCAGGTTCTCGACGGCGCGGGTAAGGTTCCCGCGCTCGCTGAAGGCTGGGCTCAACTCCGAGACATAGCGTTCTTGGTGCAGCGAGATGCCCCGCGGACCTGATAGGGTCGCCGCCGAAGTCAACATGGATGTTGCGCCGATGGCGAGCGCCGACAGGATCCAGATCGTGAATCCAATCGTCCGCAGACGGCCTGTCAGCTCCGGGATCTTGTTCACCCCGAAATGCGACAAACAATAAAGCGCGATCAGGAGGCTTGCCGACAAAAAGACGGTTAGCAGGATATCGGTCGCCGATGTCAGTCCATCGGACCCGAGCCAGCTTGCGAGCCAAATGCCTGACAAGGCGACCGAGAAGATGTGCAGCAACAGAAGGTACGGCATGACCGAGCCGCCCGTATTGGGTTTGATGATGGGCATGATGATGTGCTCCGAAGGTGGATGAAAAACGATCGTCTACGGATGGAAGTCGAAAGTTCAGTCCTCGTCCCAGTCGCGGCTCAGGCACTCGACTTCATCGGGCCAGCACAAGCAGGCATCGACCGGCTGGACATCATCGACATCGAAGCCGTCATCGCCGACGGACCGTAGGTAGCCGCAAAACGGGCACTGCTCTTCATAAGGGGATTGCATGGGTGTTCTCCCAAAGCTGGGGAGCGATTGCCGATCACGGCGATGCTCCAAGTTAGACAGCACACGGCGCAACGAGGGCCGCGTGATCCAACCAAGCGCAGGACGGCGCCAAAGGCTGTGCCACTAAGGAGAGAAAGTTCGGGAGGAGCGGTTCGGTGTCAGCTATCCGCTCGGCAGCAATGCATCCGCAGACCGGAGATACCGGTAGAGCGTCGACTTGGATGTGCCGATAAGCACCGCCGCGTCAGACACGCTAACGCCCTGATCAATCAGTGTCTGTGCTTCGATCAAACGATCGGCATCCAAGCTACGCGGTCTACCGAACTGCACCCCGCGTTCCTTCGCAGCCAGCATCCCCGACTTCGTCCGCTCAACAATCAGTGCACGCTCAAACTGCGCCATCGCGGAAAGGATATGGAGGATTAGCTCCCCGATCGGTGAACTGACATCAATGTGCTCGCACAGGGAATGGAAGTGGACGCCGCGCTTGTCCAAACCGAGCACTGTATCGCTCAGCTCGCGCATCGATCGGGCGACGCGATCGAGACGCCACACCACAAAACTATCGCCAGATTCTACAGTTGATAGTGCAGACACGAGCCCAGGGCGATGATCGGCGACGCCGCTCACACCATGATCCGTAAACAGACGGTCATAGCCAAACCGCGCGAGCGCATCCACTTGCAGGTCAAGGCTTTGAACGTCGGTGGAGACCCGAGCATAAGCAACCCGCATCTTCGGCCTCCTTTCGCAAAAGCCATATTGGGCGTGTCAAAACGGTTCCCTTTCGCGACATGTCTTGTCTCCCGGCTAGCGAACCCCAAGACCCGCAGAACCCGTAGTCGCCGATCTCAAGATCAAGCCTATGTCATATCTTCCCAATACGGAACGTTTTTGGGACTGTTATCCCCATGGATTTGCGGGGCTTTGCTGTTGGTTGCTCCGGCACCTGCGAGCGAGCCCGAGTTGCCCGAAGGTTGGGCCGAAGGTCTGACCGCCAAGCAGCTACTCGCGGAAGGCCATCTTGCGACGTCGAACTACGTCCAAGGCGCCCTCTACATGATCACGTATGAACTGCTGCGAACCGGTAAGGAGGACAAAGCCCTTTGCGTCACCACGGCTTTCTACAGGTCACCAGAGAAGCATATGACCAGGACGACGTTTCAGATGCTGAACGAGTATCCCGATCTTCCGCCCGGACACATCGTTTTTCTACTCGCCGATCAGGAATGCGGGCTGTCCCAATGAGAAGCGCCTAGCCGAGAGTAGGAACCGACGCTTGGTTGATGAACGCCCGCTTCTGGTCGAACGATTGTTCGAGCTCTGGCGAAACGTCGGGTTTGATGGCGTTCAGGTCCCGCTCAAGACCATCAAGCGCAGTTTGCGCCTCGTCCGCCGTGATCTCGCCGTTCCGCAGCTGGTCTTTGATGTCGTCTGAGCGTTCCTGCAGGGAGCGCAGCTGCTCTTGCTCCGCTTCTAGCGCTTCATATTGGTCACGCGCCTCGGAATACTCGTCGTAGCGTGTGACGGCGTTTCCGCGCTCAGGCATCTCAGCGTCGATCAACTCGTCAGGTGTGATTTGGCGCCCGGTTTCGTCGACATAGCCGCCAGCACCATCATCAAAGCCGAGCCGTCCATCGTTCAACCGGACGGCATTCTCACGCATTGTTGCTAGCCGTTCGCCAAGCATGTCCAGCAGGC
Source organism: Pseudomonadota bacterium (assembly GCA_039198765.1). Lineage (GTDB taxonomy): Bacteria > Pseudomonadota > Alphaproteobacteria > Caulobacterales > Parvularculaceae > Parvularcula. Next base: position 2,206 of record JBCCTF010000122.1, on the reverse strand, counting down.
GCTGGTTATCCATCAGCTGCTGCATGAGCGCTGCATCGAACTGCTCAAACCGCTGCAAAACAAGCTGTGACGATTGCTGAGCGGCTTGTGAAATCAGAGCACTCGCAACCTCAGCTTCGTCTTGCTCGGACCGTTCTTCGCGTTGATCCCGTGAGCGCTTTTGCAACCGCTCGCGGTTGTGGGCATCGAGCAAGCCACGCTGGCGCCGATCACGAACAATACTCGCCGCGTTCTCTTCCAGTTCTGTGATCAGCCCGATGCTCACATTCTTCTCCGGTCTCTAGGTGTCTGAAATATTATACCAATTCCGGCGAAGCGACTGCAAACTTGAACCTGGGACCATGCCGGTCTGAACAAGTCCCAGGTTGATTTCGAAGGCCTTAGTCAGTCACTCGTGAGGCTGACTAAGGCTGGCGGATAAGATTTTAGTCCTTCAGCCAGGGGAACACTGATCGATCGCGACGGCGTCGGTAGATCATGTCGACGAACCTGTACCGATCGATCGAGAGGCGCTGGAGCCTTCTCATCTTCCTCCGGTGCGGGTCGATCACGGTAAGATACCTGAGCCAGCGCGCCGCCGCCCGCTGGTCGTAGCCCATGAACTCCCCGAACACGCCGCTGCACTTATCAAGTTCCTCGCCATCAAAGTACCAGGCGTGGCCAAACGTGAGGAACTCCTGCTCAAGCGCCCTTACGTAGGCGTCCCAGCAAAGCACTTTTTGGAGCGCCCGCTCCGTCCGCTGCTTCTCCTCCAGAACAGCTTTGCTCATCATCAACCGAGCATTGATGCCAAGCTCATCCACAGTTTCATACTCTACGGCAGAGATGTCGTTGCCGCCATTTTCGTTAATGTCAGGCATAAAGCCCTCCCTCGAAAAAGGGAGCGACGGCCCGGGCGCCGAACTCCGATGAGGGGCGCCGATCAGGACGCCCAGAAAGCGTCAGTCGAAAAGACGACTGACCGCTATTCTGGAGCCTAGGAGGGTTTCAGAGGTCCATCTGAAACACGTCTGAACCAACATGAAACTGAATAATCAATTGTTTTAATTGACAAAATAAATCAACATGTGTACTTTCTCTTACAGTCATGACGGAGAACAAACCAAATACACGGATCTACGAAGTAACATGCCATGATGACCAATTTGCGGCAGTCGCTCTGAAGTGCACCAGAGGTACAGTAACCGTATCTGAGACACGGTATACCAATGCTGGAGGCAAGCTTGACCGATCTAACGGACCAGCGAGAATAGTCGAGTACAGCATCCTTCCCGGCTATCCCGTTGAGGAATACTATCGCTGTGGCCAGCTGACCAAACGAGTCGCTAGGGGGTTTTTCCACTCAGAAGACCGGTTGTATGAGCGCATGGAAAAATTTTTTGACGAGGATGAAATCACGGAGAACCGCGGCTGTTTAATCGAGCGAGAGACTTGCCTAGACACGCTAATCGTTACCTTAGAGCGATGGTGCTATCCAAACGTTCGTACTGAGCACCGGGAAGACGGTCCCGCTGTAATCTATCGCGACTGTGAGACAGGAGTGACCACGCTTCTAAAATACTCGAAACACGGACAAGCGCATCGCGATTCGGATCAAGGCCCTGCGTATGTCGAGCGGAATGCGGACACAGGGCTTCCGCTAGCTTTGGCCTTTTATGAGAATGGGCTCCGGAACAATCGCCGCGGACCAGCTGATATAGAGTTCGATCCGCATACTGGCACAGCTATTAGGTCAAAATGGTTCCTGGAAGGTCGAGAAGTGACCGATCCATCCGCGATAACGCAGCCGCTATTGCTGCGTAACCAGCCCTTTCCATAACGCTCCTCCGAGCATAACTTAGTAGGCTGACGAAGGTGCGTGGAGGTAGCTATGGCCGACGGGCCTCGATCCAGGGTACTTGACGAACTAGTAGAGCTACTGAACAGGAGATTAGAAAAGGATCCTAGAGTACGGAGGATTCTTAAATCTCTGTTTGAACAGTCAATGAAAGCGGCTGGAAACAACGCAGCTGAGCGTTATAACGCGATATCAAAGCAGGCAGAACCAGCCGGTATTATATTGAACCCAGCGAACATCGACGACAAATTTATCGCAGCCGATCAATTACGCCAAATATACAATTCTTTTAATGCACTATCCAGCACAAGGGAATATACTGCCCTTCTCCCAAAAAGCACTAAAAAGCTCAAAGCGACTTTAATTTAT
>JBCCTF010000121.1:0-12038 GCA_039198765.1 Pseudomonadota bacterium | reverse complement strand
GGTCGATGCGCTGGCGCGGCCCGAATGGCTGGTGGAGATCGACGCCACCGCCGTCATCCCCGACGATTTCCAGGGCGAGGCCTGACATGACCTTTTCCATCGCCGCCCGCTGCGCCGACACCGGCATGTTCGGCGTGGCCGTCACCTCCTCCTCCCCCGCCGTCGCGGCGCGCTGCGCCTTCGCGCGCGCCGGGGTCGGGGCCGTGGCCAGTCAGAACGTCACCGACCCTAGGCTGGGGGATCAGGCGCTGGACCTGATGGCGCTGGGCGCGAGCGCCCCCGAGGCCGTCGCCGTCCTCCGGGCGACCGGCGCGCACATGGACCATCGTCAGGTGCTCGCCGTCGACGCCGCCGGCCGCACGGCGGTCCATACCGGGCCGACGGCGCTCGGCATCTTCACCGAGGCGAAGGGCGAGAACGCGGCTTGCGGCGGCAACCTGCTCGCCAACCCCGACGTGCCCGCCGCGATGCTGGGCGCTTTCGCCGCCGCGACCGGTCCGTTGGGCGGCCGCCTTCTGGCCGCGCTTCAGGGCGGTTTGGGTGCGGGAGGCGAGGCGGGGCCGGTTCGCTCCGCCGGCCTAAAGATGGTGCGAGAGGTGCCCTGGCCGGTCGCCGATCTGCGCGTGGATTGGTCCGAAGGATGCCCCATCGCCGACCTGCAGGCGCTGTGGGCGATCTACGAGCCGCAGCTGGAGGCCTACGTGACCCGGGCGCTGAACCCGCAAGCCGCCCCCAGCTACGGCGTGCCGGGAGACAGGTGACGAGGGTCGCCCGCGCCTGTCCCCCCGCCGGCGTTCGGCAGGCGACCGAGAGGACCGTGCCGCCCGAGGCGGCTCTCCGCGACGTCGAACGGCTCACGTCCTCTGGACGCCGCAGGTCCCGCCGGGCTGCGGCGGGACCGCGCGAGCGTTTCGGTCAGCGCATCATCAGGCCGGGAAGCCAGGTGACGATCCCCGGGAAGACCATGCAAAGGGCCAATCCGACGATCATCAGACCGACGAACGGCGTCGTCGACTTGTAGATGTCCATCATGTTCACGTCCGGCGGCACCACCGCCTTCATGTAGAACAGGTTGAAGCCGAAGGGCGGCGTCAGATACGCCAGCTCCATGTTGATCACGAAGAGCAACGCGAACCACAGCGGATCGAAGCCCAGCGAGGTGGCGATCGGGAAGAAGATCGGCGCCGTCAGCAGCACGATGCCGGTCGGGTCGAAGAACATCCCCAGCACGATCAGGATCAGCTGCATGATGATCATCGCCGTCCACGGATCGCCCACGCCCACGATCAGGTTCGACACCAGCGAGGACGCCCCGGTCACCGCGTAGAGCGCCGTGAACACCGAGGCCGCGAAGACGATCCAGATCACCATCGCGCTTAGCCGCAGCGTGATGAAGAGGGCCTGAGAAAAGTTCTCGAACGTGAAGGTCCGCTTGACCAGCGCGCTCGCCACCGCGCCGAGGGCCCCGATCGCCGACGCCTCGCTGGGCGTGGCCAAACCGAAGAACATCGAGCCCATGACGGCGAAGATGATGCCCACCGGCAGCACCAGCGCGCCCAGCAGCTTGAACCGATCCGCCGCCGGCAACCGCTCCTCCGGCGGCACGGCCGGCCCCATGTCCTTTTGGAAGTAGCAGCGGATCAGGATGTAGGCGACGAAGAGCCCGCTCAGCAGCAGCCCCGGCATGACGCCGGCGATGAACATTTGGCCTACGGACTGGCGGGAAGTCAGCGCCAGGATGATCATCAGAACGCTGGGCGGTATGAGGATGCCCAAGGATCCTCCGGCTGAGATGCAGCCCAGCGCGATGTCCTTCTTGTAGCCGCGTTTTCGCATCGATGGCAGCGCGATCAGGCCCATGGAGGTCGTGGCCGCGCCGCTGATGCCGACCATGGCGGCGAACATCGTGCAGATCAGCACCGTGCCGGCGGCGAGCCCGCCGCGCACGCCGCCCATCCAATGGTACATCAGCTCGTACATGTCCTCGGCTATGCCGCATCGTTGAAGCATCGCCCCCATGAATATGAACATCGGTACGGCGATGAGAAGGAACGTATTCATGGTCATGAATGTTCGCTTCTCGAGAATCGGCAGCGCCTGCGGTCCCCACAGGAAGATGATGAAGAAGGTCGCGACGCCGCCTATCGCGAAGACCAGCGGCAGGCCTGCCAGCAGCAGCAGGACCAGGCTGCCGAACAAGATCAGCGTCAGCCATTCGGGGCCGAGACTCGACATGAATGCTCTCCTGAGGGTCTGTCGTCCGCGCGCTCGGGGTCAAGCGGCGGCGGGGCGCGGCGAGGCCGTCGCGCTCAAGGGACTTTGGCGTGGACGGGGAAGAAGTCGTCGTCGCCCGTGACCAACGTGCCGATATCGCGGATCAGCTTCGCCACCGCTTGCATCAGGAACAGAAGGCAGGCGATCGGGATCGTCCAGCGCACCGGCCAGACGATGGGCTGCCACTGCGTCATCGTCGTCTCGTTGAGCTGAGTGGACAAGATCGCCCGTTCCAGCGAAAACCAGAACAGCACGCCGAGGAACAGAAACGCGAAACCGCACGTAATGATGTCGGCGATTGCCTTCCCGCGGGGCGAGAGCTTGGTCCAGATGATGTCCACGTTGACGTGACCGCCGGCCATGAGCGTGTAGGCGCCGCCCAGAACGATGTATCCGCCGTATAGGAACTTGGAGACCTCGTAGGCCCAAAGCGACGGCGCATTGAAGAAGTATCGCATCACGATCTCCAAGACCATGATGACGAGCATGGGCACCACGAGGAACGCGACGACCCACGCGAACTTCGCGTTGAGCCAGTCCGTGAGGCGCAGAAAGGACTCGATCAACTTCACCGTCGTCTCCTTGGCGATGCCGTTCCGCTAGAGAATTGCCGTGGACTTGGATCGCGCGAAACGGGCCCGCGCTCTCCTCGGCCGAAACTCCTCCATCCGCCAGGCGGTCCAAAAGGCGTTTCGGCGGGATCTGAGGCGCAACGCGTCGCAACGCACCGCGAGAGGGTCCGGCGGGCGCGCTTGGGGCGCGGCCGCCGGGGCTCCCGGCTCAGATCGGCAGCTGCTTGGGCCCGTAGTAGCGCGCGTGCATCTCGCGGGCCCGGCCGTAGATGTCGATCATCCTGTCGATGTAGGGCATCGACCCAGCCTTGGCGTTGAACTGCTCGTAGCACCAGTCGGAGGCCTCGCGCAGCTCCTCGTCGGGGATGATCAGCGTCTCCATCCCGTTGTCTTCGAGGATCTTGCGGCCGTTCCCATCGGCTTCCATGGTCATCGCGGTGATGTCGAGGTTGTAGCACCGCGCCGCCGTCAGAAGGATCTGCTGCAGGTCCTCGCCCAGCTCGTTCCACTTGTCCATGTTCATGATGGTTTCGGTGACGTCGTAGGGGCACGGCGACGGGTTGATGTAGTAGTCGCAGACCTCGTAGATCTTGAAGCCGGCCCAGGTGTCCGGACCGCCGAAGGCGGCGGCGTCGAGAAGACGGGTCTGGATGGCGGTGTAGACCTCGCCGCCCGGCACCGTCACGACGGACGCGCCCTGCTTGACCATCCAGTCGGCCCAGATGCCGAAGGCGCGGACCTTCAGGCCCGAATAGTCGGAGAACGACCGCACCGGCACCGTGGAGACCATCGAGCCCCATTCGTCCGAGCAGTTCTGGCCCACGTGCATGACGCCATGCTCGGCATAGGCCTCGCGCCACATCTCCTTGAGACCCATGTTTTCATAGACGTGCTCGAAGAACTCGACGTTGGTGTTCGGGAAGAACGGCACCGACCACAGGAACTCTCCCACGGGCACGGTGCCGCGGTGATAGATCGAGGCGGTGATCGACAGGTCGGCGATGCCGAGGCTGATGCCCGAGAAGGTCTCGCCGATGCCCAGCAGCACCTCGGCGTCGAAATTCTGAATCTCGATGCGACCGCCGGACATCTTGTTCACGTTCTCGATGAAGCGGCGGGTCGCCTCGTCCTGCGCCGCGATGCCGATGCCGGTGAAGTTGCTCTGCAGCTTCAGCCGATGCTCCACGTCCGAAGCGCGGACGACGTTGGGCGCGGCGAGCGCGCCGGCTCCCACCATGCCCGCGGCGGCTGTCCTGAGAGCGGTGCGCCGGTCAACGGCCCGCTTCACGCCGGCGAGGTCGGAAATGGGGGGCTTCGAAGTGTCGGACATTGAGTCTCTCCCTGAAGTTGTCGTTCTTTAGTCTATCGTCAACGTGTCGCAGACCAACGGAAAAGGCAACGCCGCTCATGCGCTTGACGGATGTTTCATTCGGCGTGAAGTGGCGCGGAACGACGGGCTGTCCAGTCGCCGTCCTTCGGGGGAGCTTGGGCGACGGCGTCTTCGGCCGCTGGCGCCGAGGGTCGTTCATGCGCGCGGCGGCCCAGGGCCGCCTTTGCGGGACGGCGGGCTTTGCCAGGGGCGTCGCAAGCGCAATCGGCTGCGTTTTGGGCGCGCAGATCGATGCGGAGGCCGCTTCAAGCATCTCAAAAGCATTGTTTCTGCGGGTTAAAGCATCGTTTCGCTGGGCTCTTCGCCGCGCATGCCGTCGATCGGACGGCCGCGGCTCGCGCGCCTGCCAAACGTTCATCTACGTCGGCCCTGGAAAGGCGGCGGCGTCGATCGCGTGCGCCCCGTGACCTTGCAGCGGCTCGAAAACGGCTCAGCCGCGCCATCGAAGGTCGCGCAAACCAAGCCGACGAAGCACCGCACGCGAAGTGAGCTAGGAAAAAATGGTAGCGGAGGAGGGACTTGAACCCCAGACACGCGGATTATGATTCTAATTCCTAGGGCTCTCAGGGGCGATCATAGGGCCAACACTGCCCTTCTATCACAATGATTTTCCTGATACATTATGCTCATCGCTGAACATGGCGAAACGCCCCTACGCTCGCGATTTGAGAGACTAAGATGAGACTAACCGACATTCGGATCAAAAGTCTGCGTGCCCCGATGAGCGGCCAGAAGACCCATTTTGACGAAGCGCTGCCCGGCTTCGGCGTGCGCGTCTCCCAGGGTGGCACCAAGGCGTTCGTGGTCATGTACGGACCGAAGCGGCAGCTGAAGACCCTCGGCCGCTACCCGACGCTGACCCTCGCCGAGGCCCGAAAAGCAGCCAAGATCGTGCAGGCGGAAGCGCTGGCTGAGAGCGCTGAGCCACCCCGCTTCGAGCCGGTCTCATTTGAGGATGCGCGCCGACGCTTCCTGGCGGACAGCCACCGCCGCAACAAGGAGCGGACATACCTCGGCTATCATCGGCTGCTGCACCGACACTTCCACTTCCAGAAGAACATCGGCGACCTCACCCGCGCGGATGTCATGGGAGCGATCGAGCAGCTCGCCGCCACGCCATCGGAACAGCAACATGCGTTCGTGGCGATCCGGATCATGCTCAACTGGTGCGAGAAGCAAGGCTTCATCGACCGCTCCCCTGCCCCAGCCATGTCATTCCGACAGGCGGCGCGATCGAACGTGCTGTCGGATGCAGATCTCGCCGGCGTCTGGCAACGGGCGGTCGAGCTTGGCTACCCGTACGGTTCGATCGTGCAGCTCTTGCTTCTCACGGGACAGCGCCGGGGTGAGATCGCCGCCCTTCGGCGGAGCTGGATCGAAGGCGATCTGATTGTCTTCCCTGAGGGTTTCACCAAGAACAAGCGAGAACACCGGCTGCCGCTCTCGGCTATGGCTCAAGCGGTCATAGCCGCGGTGCCGAACACCGGGGACCTACTGTTTCCAGCCCGAGGATCGGACGATCGCCCCTTCAACGGCTGGGGCAAGAGCAAGGAGCGGTTCGACAAGCCTCTAGAGGTTGCGCCGTACACCCTGCATGATCTGCGCCGCACCTTCAGCTCCAACCTGGCCCGTCTCGGCACGCCAATCCACGTCACCGAAAAGCTCTTGAACCACATCTCGGGAACGGTCAGCGGTGTCGCGGCCGTGTACAACCGGTACTCGTACCTGGATGAGATGCGCGAAGCGGTGGCCGCCCATGACGAGTTCCTCGCGGATCTGGTGGCCGAGTGATACGCTTTTAGAACCCAGGGGTATTGTCGTAGCCCAGGGCATCGCGATGCTCTCTCAACAGGAGACATCGTGATGAGGATACTGTCGAAGCGCCAGGTGAAGGAGCTGGTCCTGTACTCGCCGCAGCACATCGCGCGACTGGAGAAGGCCGGGCTATTCCCCCAGCGGGTACGCCTCGGCCCCAACCGGGTGGGATGGGTTGAGGCCGAAGTGCAGGAGTGGCTTCAGATGCGTCTGGATCGTCGAGACGAGCCTGTCCGACACTCCTCGTAGAGGAGCTGGGTGGCCGGGTGTGCACAGCCCGGTCACCCGTTCCGCTAGTGGCCTGAGCCAGTCATCCACAGACTGAAGACAACAGACCTCTCTAGATGACAGGGTTCTCGCCTAACGCAGCTGCGAAGCATGGGGAACCTAGCCCAACCCGCTCTCCTCAATAAAGCGTGATGGCACATTCCGCCTGTCGCCCTGGTCCGAGAGCACCAGCAAGTACCGCTTGGCACGGGTGATGCCGACGTAAAACAGCCGCTGCGCTTCCTCAACCTTCGCGGGATCGCCTGTGATCGCGAAAAACGGGATGTGCCCGTCATTGGCATTGATGATCGCCACCGCCTCATACTCTCTGCCCTTGGCGGTGTGCATAGTGATCAGCTTGATCGCGCGGCTGGGATTGGCAAATATCCCGAGATCGGCAATCACCATGTTGTCCAGATCAACGCGTCCTTCCATGTCGCTCTTCATGTTCTCGACTGAGGCTTCCAGCGCCTTCGCCGCCGATCCCGTGATCCACTCGCCACGCGCGAGAATGTCGCCCATGGCGACACTGCTCGCCTCCAGCCATGCCACCGCGCCCTCATGGATGGCGGCAAGACGCTTGGCTTCGGCGATCAGCGTCAGAGAAGTGCGCCGCCCATCATAGGAGAACAGATCAAAGCGCGTCTGACCCATCACTTCGCTGATCAGGCGGAACAAGGCTTTCTCAACCCCTGACGGATCACACATCGAGCCTTGCTCGATACAGGCTCCCAGCTCCTCTGCCAGCCGCGCATAGAGCCGAGAGGCTTTGTAGGGTCTAGCCCCTGGTCCAAACACGGGCACGCTCAGCTCGCGCAGGTGCCGTGCCACAGGCACCAAATGCACCCACCACGGTGCGAGGATTGCGGCATCGCCATGGGCGATCCCCAGATCGTCCAAAGCGGGCAAGAAGTAGTCTTCGATGCCCGTCACGGGGCTTGCCACATGCTGATAATCGACAATCCCTTTGCGGGTCTCTGCTAATCCTTTTGCTTCCATTGCGGGATCGCGCGGAATGAGGTTTTGCGCAGGCGTGACGATTTGCGGCGCACACCGAAAATTCCCGCTCAAGGCGTGGTTGCGATCCGCGCCAATATGATCGCAGAAGCAGTCTCCCAGCGTTGTATTTGCCCCTGCAAATCCATTGATCGATTGATGCGCATCGCCAACCATAAAAAACTGTGTATGCAGATGCCGTCGTAAATGCGCGAAGATCGCAATCTGCACGTCCGTCGTGTCTTGAAACTCATCAATTAATAGCCAAGCAAAACGCGCACCGATGCCTTTGGCAACGAATGGATGGGATCTCAGAATACAGAGTGAATAATATAAGATCATTGAAAAATCGAGAAAGCCTCGACCGCGAACAAACTCCCAATAGCGCGCGGCGGTGTCTCCCGTGACGATGCCGCTTTCTATGCCTGTGCCTGCAGATTTACCTTTGATGGTGTGGCGCAGAGAGCCATAATCATCGAAGGTCGAGCGCCTGATCGGTCTGCCGACCTCATCTTCAACCGCGCAGACAATCTCTTCAAACTCGCGCATTTGCGAGGTGAGGATCGTGAAGCTTTGCGGCACGTCTGGATGCATCCAGCCATAAGGGCGCAAGATAAAATTCAGACAAAAACTATGGATCGTAGAAATCTCGCATCGCCCAACCAGTTTATTGGTGCCAACAAGCTTGATACGCGCCTCGATCTCATCAACGGCGGCGTTGGTGTAGGTGATACAGCCAATGGACAATGGCGTCTCTTCGACGCTCTCGGCAAGCCTTAGCAGCTTGGCAATGATGACTCGCGTCTTGCCACTGCCGGGACAGGCAGACAGAGCCATATCGCTCGGATACTCCACGGCCTTTCTTTGTTCATCGGTGAGCGCGATCATGCTCGCAACCAATCAATGGCTTTAGTGATATAGTCAGGAAGTTCGGTGCATTCATTGGCGAAGCGCGCCGCCACTTGCGCGAAGCGTGCTTTACCGAAGCGCTTGGCAGTGTTCAGCACCTTTGCGCGAGATGTTTCCAGAAGCTCTGCCTCTCGCTCATCTTCAATGAATGGATCATCCAGCTCGTCGCGCGCGGCTTCGAGATCGGCCGTTATCTGGGGTGCGCCGAGGGTGCGACAGGTTTCGATGAACATGTTCATCGTGCCCAGACAGACCAGCTCGCGTTCGAAAGTCGTGTCTCCGAGAAAGACTTGAACAAAGTCACCATTCAGAGCGCTTAGCGCGTGACCATCGAGAATGCCCGCATCATCGTCGGCGTCGGATGGTTTGAGATCAGCATCGGCGACGATGGCGCATTTCTTCTCCAAGCCGCCCGCGCGGAACAGCTTGGCATAGACCTCAAAATGCACCCCATAGATCGCCGTGACAGAAATCCCTTGCCGTTCGAGGTTGATCTCCAGCACCGCTTCGGCAAGCGCTGGAATCAAAAACAACTCAGCTGGGCCTTCGACCAACATCACCTTTCGCGCAAACAATAAATTACTCTTGGTGGCATCTAGATATCGTTCAAGATCGGCGATATCATCGTCATCGACTGTTGGCGTATTGGACAAAGTGGAGGCAGCAATACTGGCATCGGCGCGGCGGGTCAGAGAGACAAAGCTGCTGAACGGCGCTTGCGCCGTGACTTGGGTGGAATGACTGCTCAGGATCACTTGGACATTGGTTTGCTCCAGAGCGATCAGAAGAGACGCTTGCAACTGAGGATGTAAATGCGCTTCTGGCTCTTCGATCAAGATCAACTGCCCTGCCGTCGCGGCTTTGGCGATGCGACGTTTGAGATATTCGATCAGGATAGCAATATACAGAATATTATTCATGCCCAAGCCATTGCGAGATGGCTCAAAGCTTTGCAGCACATGATCCGAGAGCAGGATTTTCAGGTTACGAATGATCGCTTGAAACGTCGCCGCCGAGAGCCCCAATCGTGCGCCCATTTCGAAGGCAGGGCCCGAAACGGTCTTGAAGGATTGATCAATGGCGCTGGCTATCTCCGCAATGGTATTCGAGGCTTCGATCTGGGCGTTTGCATCAGTGAGAATGGCAACCAACGCCTGTTGCTCGGCATCAGGCACATCGAACGCTTCGATCAGGCGGATCAGCGGTGATTGCCGCGGCTGACGCAAATCAGCTTCAACATCGCGTAAGGCTTGCAGGTTGACCACGAGGTAAGAGGACAGATCACCAAAGCGAACCGTCTCGCCAATATGGTCCATGTCCCATGTGATCGCGGTCAGATCGGTAGCGGCATCACCGCCGCCGCGCAGCTCCCAAGTGTAATCTTCAAGGGTCAGATCACCTGCGTTGATCCCACCAAGTGATAGCTTCTCGCGCACCGATGGGCGCGGGCGAAAGCGATAAAAGATACGGGCGCGATCTGCTTCCAGCTTCCACTGACAGACCAAAGCTTCTTCATTTACGATACCTTCAAAACCTGTGAGCTCGATCCCAATCAATACTTGATTAGGTTGAGAGATTTCTAAAGAAGCATGAATATCTTCGCGAATCAAAGATCGAAATATGGACGGCAAATTTACGTCCAGACATATCTGTATGGCTCGGAATAATGCCGTTTTACCTGTATTGTTTTCGCCAATAATGCAGACAACGTCACCTTCAAGACTGACATCAAGCGACCGAAAACTTCGGAAGTTCTGGATTACGATACGAGAAATTTTCATCTTTTTATCTACATTTAAAGCCCAAAAAGTCTTTCTAACTTCATTAAAGGCAGTCCCGAGGCCAGGATCGTGCCTATATCGTTTGGAGAAACAATTTAAAACAGCCTATACCATCACTTCGGCTACAATTTCCTGCCAATTAACCCTCCTATACTACACCATAAAGTTGCCAAGCACATTGATAGAAAATACGGTCCTCAGACAACTCAATAGACGCGTTTCCTAAAAAACCTATGAGGAGGTAACCCACGCACCTCCTGTAAGACAGAGTCAAAAATATAGTCTCAGACTGGGACTGAGAAGAAGGTTCAAGGACCTCTTCGGTCAGTCTTCTGCGTCTGCTATAAGGCCTTCTTCTGCTAGTCCTCCTGTCTACTATTCATCAACTTCGGCTAAAGATGCTAATGTGCTGACTAAAGAGTAACTTCCAGAAGCCCCTTTAATGAAAATACTGCGTGTCCACAAAGAAGAGAAGCAAAAAGGGAAGGAAGCTGCTTTACGTAAAAGCCAAATGCTTGAGAGCTTGCTATTCTCTGGCTTCACTTCAGTGAGCAAGCAACTGGCTGTATCAACTGGCCGAACATCAACTGGCTCCAAAAGTTCCTGTTACGTCTTCTCTCTAACCTTTTACCTCTTCGCATGGTCTAAAAGACAAGACTGCACATGCTGAAGAAGGTGTTGTGGGGTGACCAGCAGTGAGGAAATTACGTCTGACCATCCGCTAGTTTGGAATTCAAGGAATTGGCGGGCAAAAGAGCAGCTTTTGTCAGAGACTGTTAGGAAGAAGTTCTCTCTTCTATCAGCGAAAGCTCCTGTTTCCTCCAGGGGAGTGTCTGGTGTGGCTTATGACCCCTGTTGAAATTCCTCGTCCGCCTGAAGATCCTTGTAGAGATGAAAGAATGAGTAGAAGGGTTCTGAAGTTGATAGTTGACGAGGACAACAGGCTAGAGAATCAGGGGAAGAGGATAGAGACCAGCATCTATTGGCAGTCACTTAGAAGTCAAGCGAAGAATTCCTTAAGCTGGTGAGAGGAATCTAAAGTTTCTGAAGAGGTCAGAAAAGACGCGTTAGCCAAACACAAAGAAAGACAGGCTGGAAAGCAAAAAAAGGGCTGAATAAGAGGCGAAGAAGGACCTGGAAGAGGCTTCACAGAAGACATTGGAGACTCACGATAAGGAGAAGTTTCCGTTTATGTACGATTGTGAGCATTGCGATTGTACGAAGCTGATTGTGAGCAATGTGTAGAAGAAGTGGAGGATAAAAAGAATTATGAACAGTCTTCTCAAGTGCCTTCTAAACCGCCTGCTAACGGAAATGAAGCTTCGGATGCAGAGGAAGTTGAAGGTTAATCAGTGAAATCAAGAAAAAGTAAAGGCTCAACAGCTTCTGGCTCAATCTGGAAAGGAGGTTTGCCTTCGTATGCCCAAGCTCCTAATGTAAGACCTCCTGACCGGTTTGGCAAAGGGATTACCTTCTGCAGTGTCTGGGACGATACAAGCAAGGTAGACACATTCCACATCAAAATTGCTAACAATCTGCGGTATGGCCCTTTGAATGATGCTCAATTGCAGGCCTTTTATCAGAAAGCTCAGGCGGTTGTAGATAACAACCCTGAGGAAACGCCTATTTTCTGCTCTGAGGACTTTGAGGAAGCATTTTCACTATCGGTGGCAGAGAGCATGAAGTCGGTTTCGATCAAGGAAACGGAGAATCGAGAAGAAGTAATGAAGTTAGAAACAAGCAAGTCCTACTGAATTTGACCTAGCTGACGATTGTTTTGGTGACTTAGCAGACCTCACTGATGATGCAAGAGGCTTTGGTTTCTGGGGAGACTAAAAAGCTACTATCTGCTTAGACTATTTCTTCTAGACCTACTACAAACTTGAACTCATTTTATAAATTTGTCTTTCTGAGTCTACTGCCTTCTCGTCTTCTTCGAACCTCCTCTGTGGAGAACGGGATGTTAGGTTAGACTATTCTAGTAACTCTTTTCATAATTAAAAAGGTAGGTTAATAACAAAAGAATTGTCCATT
>JBCCTF010000120.1:0-12157 GCA_039198765.1 Pseudomonadota bacterium | reverse complement strand
GCGGGGCGCTTCAACTCGCACCTCCGCAACTGCGTGTTCCTGTTCGCCGACGAGGCGGTCTGGCCCGGCGACAAGGAGGGCGAGGGCGTGCTCAAGCAGCTCGTGACCGAGCCGATCCTGTCCTACGAGGCCAAGGGGCGCGACATCACGCAGGGCCGCAACATGGTACACATGATGCTGGCCTCGAACGAGGAGTGGATCGTGCCGGCGGGGCCCGAGGCGAGGCGCTTCTTCGTCTCTGACGTCTCCGGCAGGCGGCGCCAGGACCACGACTACTTCGGCAGGCTCGGGCGGCAGATGGACCGAGGCGGCCTCGTCGGCATGGCCCACGACCTGCTGGCGATGGACCTGCGCGGCTGGCGGCCCTCGATGGAGATACCGCAGACACGTGCGCTTGCCGACCAGAAGCTGAGGAGCATGAAGCCCGCCGCGCGCTTTTGGTTCGAGCTGCTGGGTTCGGGCGAGCTGCCGATCACCTTCGACGCCGAGGGCAACGAGATCGACTGGCGCGCTGGCGCGTTGGTGCTCGGCCCAAAGGATAAGGACGCGACCGTCGAGGCGTTCGACCGCTTCCTCCGCCGCAACCAACTCCGCAGCGAGAGGGCCACGCACAGGGCCCTGGTCAACGAGGGGAGGCGGCTCGTGGGCCTGACGACCGGCAAGCGGGAGGGCGGCGCGGAACGCACCTGGAAGCTGCCCGCTCTCGACGACGCAAGGGCCAAGTTCGAAGCACGCTCAGGCGCCTCCGAGCTGTTCGACTGATTGGCTTGGGGACCGCTATGGCGGGCGGTCCCATCTTGCCGTCGGGCGTCCTTTCTCGATCTGTTTGGTCTGGACGAGCACCTGACCTCACGCCAGTGTGAGGTCCTAGGGCCACCCCTCAGGACGCTATGACGCTTGCGGAATATAAGCGTCCTTTCCTAAGCGCATGTTTCGGATGCGAAAAATACGCTTGGGCGCTATGACGCTTAGGTTCTGGTTTCGTGGCTTTTTGCGTCTCGCTCCGGTGGCTCCCTTCGCCGAATTCGGTGCGGCTCGCCTGGTCGTTCAGAAGGCCGAAAAGCAATATTTAGTGTCTTAAGTATCCTAGTGTCATTTAGATAATAAAAACAATAAGATACGGAAGGACGCTTTAAGGACGCTATGACGCTTAGGACGAACGGAGGCCCAGCCCCCTCAGTGTCCCGACCTCACGCCAGTGAGAGGTGGGATCGCTCCCACGTGAATTCGCTGGCGTACGTCTCCGACGGGACGTGGCAACCTGACATCGAACAGCGAGGAGCGAGCCGCCCGGAAAACCTCGACGCCCGCCCGTCATCCCGCCGAACGGTGCCCCTCTGATCGTCGATCAAGGGGTCCAACAGCGGGAAGGGATATGACGACAAGGGCTTAGGGAGTGCTCGGCCTCGTCTAACACAGTGCCGGAAACAGCAGAGGGCCTCCGAGATGAGCATCATGCGGATGAACAGGATCAGGCCTGCGCCCGATCCGCACAGGCGCAGCCAACTGGCCCCGGTCGTGGCCCAGGTGTACGGAGGGAAGGGCGACGAGTTCCTCGGCTACCTCAGGCAGTTCGGGCACGTCACCTACGCCGCCAACATGACCGGTCTGACCCGGCGGACCTTCTACGACCGGCGTGCCAAGAACCCCGACTTCGCGGAGGCTTGGGACGACGCCGTGACCGCCTTCGAGGAGGAGCTCACGCAGCGCGTGGTCCAGACGGCCCTCGAGATGGGCACCGGCAGGTGGGTCCCCTTGATCGACCCGAAGACGGGCGAACCGCAGCTGGACGACGACTTCGAGGTGGTCCACCGCTTCGAGACCAGCCACGTGGACCCGCGGGTGCTGACGAAGCTACTGGCCCTGCGCATGAGCTCCGTGGACGGCCCGGCCCAGACCAACGTCCAGATCAACAACCAGACGAACGTCCACAACGAGCTGCCGACCCGGAAGCCCAGGCTCGTCGGCGGCACCACCGGGTCTATACGGAGACCTCTGAGCGAACCCGACGCATCGGGTGCGCTTCCGGGCGTCGAGGACGCGGAGGTGATCCAGGGGACGACACACGAGCCCGACGGAGACGACGATGCCTGACCCATATCCACACGTGACCCTGGTGTCGCCGGGCGGCGTGCTCACGAAGCCATTCGCGGACGGCTCACACCTCACGATGCGCGTCACCCTCGGCTACTTGTTCGGCGAGGAGGGCGTCCTGACCGAGATGCAGGAGCGGCGTGAGCCGGTGCCCTGGGAAAACGAGGAGGCAAGAGATACAGCCCTGGCGTCCATCCGAACACGCATCGACATCGAGGACGACGTGAGGGCCGACCTGCTGGAGTGGGTGGGTGCCTCCCCGTTCTATGAGGACTGACAGGGCCCCGAAGCGGCCCAGCCCTGTGCCCGGCGCTGTGCTCGTCCTGGTCGAACTGTCCTAAACTCCTGATCCGGCTGGGTCCGTCGCCTCCGGTCCCCCTGATCGTCAGTCAGGCGCGCGCCCTCACTGGCTTACGCGGAGCAGCCCGCGCGGCATCGTGGGTCGTAAACCCTCACGAGGAGACCGACGATGGACCAGACGCCGACCAGGATCATCACGCGCGAGAAGCAACAGCTCGCCGAGATGGAACGCAAGTTCGCCGAGGTGGAGCTACAGCAGGAGGAACGTTTCGACCTCATGGAAAGGAAGCGCGCCCGCCTCGCTGAGATGGGCGTAGTGTTGGATGACTGAGCCGACGGAGGCGAGGCCGGTCCCGCCGCTGCCGGTGATCCGCTACGCCGCCACCCAGCGGGAGGCCGAGGCCCTTGTTGAGGAGGCCGTGGCCGACTGGCCGCCGCTCCCCGGGCTGACCATGCGCGCCAACGCGGTACGGCTCCTTGCCTCGATGTACCACGTCCACGGCTCGACCCGCTTCCCCCGCGGATGGGTCCGCTCCGCCATGCAGGCCTTCATCGCGGCGGGGGTGGACTGCCCGAACGCACGGTGCTGGCGCTCGTATCGCTCCGACGTCCAGGACAACCCCGGTGGCTTCCTGTCCACGAAGGGAACGCCGACCGACCTGCTGCGGCAGATGGAGCTGGACCTCTTGGCCGAGTGACGCGCCAACAATCGACGCCCGCAGCACACACGCTGGTCCCCCACGCCGAGCCGACGCGACAGTGTGTAACGGTGCCGAGGTTCATGTCAGCTCTCCTTCCCGGCACGCGGACGGTGCGGTCCCGACTCCTTCTCCGGGGTCGTGCCGTCCGCCCCCGACACGAGCCGAGAGGAACCCGATCAGATGAAGAACAGACAGGAAATTGAGACCCGCATCGCCGAGCTGCGCGACGAGCGCGCCCGCATCTGCGACGAGTTGGACGCGGCGCGCGCCGAGGCAAAGCAGGCGATCATCGACGGCAGGAAGCCCGGCGGGACCGCCGCCGCGCTTGCCGAACGCATCGCCATCGTGGACGAGGCTCTGGCAGAGCTCGGGGAACGGCTGGGCGCAGCGGCCGCGAGCGCGGAACGCCGTCAGCGGACTGTGCGGGCGGAGAACGCCCTCCAGGCCACCGCCGAGCGGGCGAAGCTGGCCAAGGCCGTTGACGACGCGCTCTCCGCGCTGGCTGCCGCGTGGCCCGCCTACGTGGACGCCCTGCGTAGGGACATCGGCGCCACGTCCGCCGCTGGCGGCGACCTGACCGCCGTCGAGCGGTCGCTGACCAACAACCGCGCCGCCGAAACCTTGGTCAAGGCGCTGATCCATGCCGGCGAGCTGACCATGGCCCGGGCCCTCGGGATCGATACCCCGATCCGGCCACGTCACGCGATCAGCCTTGCAGCCGCCGAGGAGCGGGTCGCGGAGAGCCTGCGAACCGAGCTCCTCCGCGTCCGTGCCGAGAGCCCGCAGCCGAACGTGGCCCGCGAGGCCAGACAGGAACTGGAACAGATGGAGAAATCGGCATGAGCAAGGATGGCCAGCGCCACGCCGCGGAACTGAAGCGGCTGGAGGATCGAAAGAAGGAATTGGAGGGTGCGCTCGGACGCCTGGCGCGGGACGAAGCCGACGCCGAAGAAGTCATGGAGCTCGCGAAAGAGGTCGAGCTCCTCGAACAACAGGTCGCCACTGCCCGCTCGGCAGTGCAATCACAGGAGAACGACATGACGAAGACCCACGACGTGCGGAAGGCTGCCGCAGCGAACAGGGAGGCCGCCGAGCGGCAGCTCGACGAACTGGCCAAGCAGATGCAGCAGGCCGGCGAGAGCTTCCACAAGGCCTACGACCGGGCGCTCAACACAGATATGGGCAAGGTCCTGATGCGGACCCGCGACGACGCCCAGGAGCTGGAGCGTGGCGGCGTGACTTCCATGGAACTCGACGAAGTCCGCAAGAGTCTGGCCCGCTGACAGCCTGAACGACCGGAAACCGAAAAGGCCCGCGTCTCTAGCCGAGACGCGGGTGTCTTTCCCCCTATTAGGCGTTTCTTATCAAAAGGTTAACCGGCCGGGCGCCCCGTAATGAGGGTATGCCGGGGGGTTGACAGTGTGCGACTCTCCCTCGCAGGCGCCCCAGCCGGGGGCCCGCGAACTGAGCGGGAATGGTCCCGCCAGGGCGGCAACGCCGCCACTGAGAAGGAGAGCCGTTATGGCCAAGACCGAACTGAAAATCGAACACGTCGACCCCGGGGCAGATGGAACGCCAGGTGGCGTTCGCCTTACCGCGACCGTGCCCTGGTCCGAGATGAACAAATGGACCATGGATAGGTTCGTCGAGCGCCGCGTCGCAGTGCCCGATGACTCCACCCCGAAGGACGAGGACGACGTTTATGTCTCGGGCGACGGGCCCATCGACTATGACGCTCTACTGATTGTGGGCGCGGTGCCCGCACTTGTCGCGGCCGTCGCACGCCAGTGCCCGTTCGCCGTGTATGGGGTCCTGAACGGGTATGCCTGGGAGATGGAAGAACAGCGCGATCACCTCACCAATCGTGACCACCGCGACCGCGACGAGGAACTGTGGCTGTCCGCCCAGCTGATGGCCGTTTCGAAGCTCTTAAGGGAACTGAGGTTCGCCGGCCTTGGAGCCGACGGGTACACTCGGGCGGAACTCCTGAAAGAGGAGCGGCTAATTGGCGGAGTAGAGTTCGCGGCAGAACGGAGGGAACGCCGCGCCTCCTAACGTCAAGGCGCTAAATCGGAGGCCGCTGCCGCGCCTTTCAGCCTCGTCGCCAGCTCGTTGTCCGTCGTGGGCCAGCGGGTGCGGCGGCGGGGCAAGTGTTCTCTTGAAAAGTGCCGTCGCAATGTGCAGCTGACCTTCTCCGTCCACTGTGCAATCTCACTATGACCACAAGAACCATATATTTCGATGAGTCGGGGTTCACCGGCTACAACCTTTTGGACCCGGAACAACCCGTGTTCACGGTTGCCAGCGCGGACATAGAGAATGCGCGAGCAGAAGAGGTTCTGCGTACGTCGTTTCCGCAGAACCAAGCAGATGAGTTTCATTTCACCCGCATCTGGAGGTCGAAACGTCAGAGAGACGGCTTGCGGACCTTTTGTAATCACTTGCACGAAGTGGCCGACGCGTCTTTCTGCTATGCAACGAACAAGCGTTTCGCCGTCCTGACAAAAATCATGGACTACCTCGTCGAGCCTGCGATCACTGACGCGGGGTTCGATTTCTATGATGATGGATTCTGCTGGCGATACTCGAACTATGTTCATTTCGGTCTGACGCAGTTTGCACCGCCAGAACTCTTGGATTGCCTGCTGGCTTACTATCAAGAATTTAGCCGAGACCCGACGCGCGAGAACCTGTCAAAGCTTCAATTTCGCCTGAGGATGATGGCGAATAGTGCGCACGAACGTGTTCAGGTCTTTCTCGATCAAATGGCCATGGGAGCGGAACTCTTCGAAAGATACACAGGCATCGAAGATTTCCGCAGTTCCAACAACATTCAAACAAGCACGATGATTGCGGTCATCGGCCATTGGCGTCAGGCCCACCCCGAAGACTTTGCCGTGGTTCACGACGCATCGTCAGCGTTTCTACGCGACAGAGAAATGTGGGAAGCCATCACCGCCGCCGACAATCCAGAGGTCGAGCTGAAAGCCGGGGATGGCAGCTTCGTGCCGCATCCTTTGCGGGTAGTCTCGACGGAGGCAAGAGACTCGCGGGAGAGTTTTTCGGTCCAGTTTTGCGACATCTTGGCTGGGCTCACGGCAAAGCACTTCAATCCCGATCTTGATGAAGACGAACGCTCCTTCATGAACGAACTCATCGACGAAGGGCTTGGGAATACTTCGTCGAACAGGTTGATTCCCAGCGGGGAATTCCCGATCCAGATTCCGCCGAGAAGACTGGAAGGCCCTGATGTAGTGGATCAAATGGCTGCTATGCTTCGGGACCAGCTCGGCTAGACGCGGGCGAACGAAGCATATTGTGAGCAGAGAAAGCGAGCGCAGGGGGGGGGCCGCGGGCCCAAGTCTTGGCGACATGGTGGAACTATCAACGCTGATAAGGAGACCAGCCATGACCAAAACCACCTACGTCGTCACTGCACCCGACGGAACGCACCACACCCGCACGACCCACCGGACCTACACTCACGCCGTCCTGCTGGAGGACGACGGCGGCTGGAACACGGTCGGCTTCTGCGGTCGCCCGGACCTCGCCGATAAGAAGCGCGGAGAGCACCCCGGATCTATCGTGGTCGAGTGTGGTGTCCTCGGTGACCCTTCGTCTGACATGCCCGAGGCGCAGGCCACCGATAAGGCATCGCATACCCCGTCTAAGCAGCCGAAGCCCACCATTGGCTTTTTAGTGCAGGAACTTCTGATGAACGAGGGACTGGACTACGCGGCGATCGTCGATGCCGTCGTGGTCGAGTTCCCAAATGTTAAGACGACCGTCCGTTCGGTGGCCTCGGTGGCCGCAGTCCTCCGCAAGAAGGGTTTGGACGTCCCTATGCGCAGAAAGTCGAGAGACTAGCTGGGCGGCGTATCAAGTTTCTGATTTTGGAGTTGCAACGCGAGGTCAAGCGGTCAAGCAGCTTGCACTAACACGGCGGTATAGCGTTGCAGGTGCGCCATAACGGAGAGCCCAAAGGCGCGCGCTAACGGCACCGGCACAGCATTGCCGACTTGTGCGTATTGTGGGCCGATCTTTTCACCGGCGAAACGGAACGCATCCGGAAACCCTTGCAAACGAGCTGCTTCACGAACTGAGATAGTTCGATCCTGCGTCGGATGGATGTATGCGCCCCAGTGCGGGTCACACTTTGTAAGGATGGTCGAAGCGAAGCCGCTACGCGAAAGCCGCCCGTAGCGTTTGGTGTGATCCGTGAGCCGCGCGCGGCGCATCCCCGCTGGCAGCAGTTCGCGCGGTACGTCGCGCCAGTTGCCGCCCTCTGGGATGTGTATCATACGGTTGAGGTTCGTCGAGGTCAGTGCATGGCATATGTGGTTGAAGATCATCGGCGCACCTGCCTGGCATGCCCGTTGGTAGGCCGTTGTTGCCCGCTGCCAGTCCCGAAAGACCTCTTGCTGACCGCCTCCGTTTTCCAGCGGCGGGAGGTCCCCGATGGCCTGCCAGACCGTGACTGGACGCGCAGTAGCTCCCTCGGGCCGAGACTTCGGATAACCGCTGTGCTTGTGGCGAGGCGACCAGTGTGTCGGGGACGGGATAAGTTCAATTGATGGGCCGACACGGCTAGCAACAATGAATGCGCGCCTGCGGACCTGCGGTGTGCCGAACTCCTCTGCCGACATCACCTGAACAACAGGTGCATTATATCCAAGGCATTTGAGACGACGTGTGATCTCACGCACCACACTGCCGCCATCGATCGACAGGATGCCGGGGACGTTTTCCATCACAATCGTCTTCGGTCGTAGCCCTTCGACCAAGCCAAGGTAATGCCTAAACAGCTGTGCGCGCTCATCTACCGCATTCCGACGGTGATTGTTGTGGCTGAAGGACTGGCAGGGCGGCCCGCCGATTAGGCAGTCTAGCTCGCCAACGCTCAGCGCCGAGGCGGCTAGTAGGTCCCGTGGGCAAATTGCTCCGACCAATCCCTCAAAAAAGCCTGTCTCCGGAAAGTTCATCCGGAATGTTTCGACCGCGTACGGGTCTGCGTCGTTAGCGCAGGCGACCGCCCAGCCCGCGTTTCTAAAGCCTACCGCGAAACCTCCGGCGCCCGCGAACAGGTCAATGCATCGAGGTCCTTTTGGGAGCGCGTGGCTCCTCTTGTGAAAAAGTGGCGGCGTCATTCTGCTCGGTCTCCGGTTCCCACATCTGTGGGTCCGCATTTTTGCAACAACGATATATCGTGTTCTGCCCCAATGATAGCAAAAAATATTCGCGCTTGATTGACTTGAAAAAGGTTGCTACCACTTGCTGTAGCAAGCCATGAAAGGATGTAATGTGGTTGAACTAGACACAACGGCCCGGCCGCCGGCGCGTATACACCATGAAAAGTATGGGACAGTTGAGTGGGCTCTTGAGGAGGTGCTTCTCGACGTGCAGGACGATGTCCGCCTCTGGGACCTCAATCCGAGGCTTCAGTCCTACCTTCCGGTGTCAGGTATAAGCTCGGAGGCTGAGCTCGAAGCGGCCTTGGAGCAAACAAAAGGTTACGATGCGCTGCGCAAGTCGATCGATGACCTTGGCCAGATGGAGCCGATCTACGTTTGGCGTCCAAGCGAGTCTTCTAAGTTTTTGGTCCTGGAGGGTGCCACCCGTGTGTGCGTACTGAGGTCTTTGGACCGCAAATACACATCGGGTATCAAGGAGGGTACCTTCAGGCGCGTTAAAGCCAAGATTCTTCCCCCGCATTTCGGCGAGCTGGAGCAGGCGATCCTGCTTGCGCGCATCCACGTGCGTGGGTCAGGCGTGCGCGCGTGGGATCGCTACATTCAGGCGAAATTCATCCACGAAAAAGTCGTCGGCTTGAACGGCCAGCCGCCAGTGATGAATCAGGCCCAGATGGCCCAGTACATGGAGAAATCGCTGGCCTGGGTTAACCGGCTCAAGAGCGCCTACGAGTTCGCGCTCCAGTTCAAAGAGCACGTCGATTCCGACGATGTGAAAGGTGAACCGATCGATCGGTTCACCGCACGGAATTTCAGCGTGCTTGAGGAAGTAAGCAAGGCGCGGATCATAGGCTCAAAGCTGCGCGAGTACGATAATACTGCTCACGATGACCTCCGCGACGACGTCTTTGGGATGGTTGAGAACGGCGTTTTCAAGGAGTATCGGGACGCTCGCTTCCTTAAGGAATTCCACGACGACCCAGACGCATGGGATCAGCTAAAATCGGGAGAGGAGCATGTCGCCAATCGACTGGCGCGCGAGGTGGAGAGCAAGGGCAGCAGCCCTAAGGCGAAGATTTCTGGCCTTACACAGACGCTAAAGCGGGCCATCGAGAGGGGAGACGCCGAGTTCGATGACGAGGACGTCGCAGAACTCGAACGCGCGGTCGATCTCGTAGAGGATAAGGTGCACGAGGGCGTGCCCGCATATGGGGTCGCTATCAAAAAGGCGGCGCGGATGCTAAACGGAGTAAGCCGCGCTAATGTACATGACATCCCCGAGGACGTTCTCGCGGAGTTCGTCGATGCCTACGACTACTTCATCGGAATGGTTAAGACGCACGGCAGAAGCAGGGCAGACTGATATGGGATACCAGCTGCTCGGACATCAGCGTGAGGGCGTTGAGTTCCTGACCGAAGCCGGACGCGGACTGCTCGCTTTCGAACAGGGCCTCGGCAAAACCTTCGTAGCAATCGAGTCGTTCCGGAAGATCCTAGAAGCCGGCAGGGCAGACAAGCTCTTGGTGGTCTGCCCCAACTCGCTCAAGCGGAACTGGATCGCCGAATTTCTAAAGTTTGCCCCGAATGTCTCCGTCGAGATCGTAGAGGGGTCACCGAAAGTTCGCCGGGCAGCTTTTAGCCGCTCGACCGCCAGGGTGGTCATAACGAGCTACGAGACAGCGCGTGCGGAGGCGACGGCAATTATCGCCTTGTGTCAGAGGCAGAGGACAGCGCTCGTGCTCGACGAGTCCCATGCTGCGAAGAACTGGAAATCACTGACCTCAACCGCGATGAGGTCGATCGCGCCGCACTGTCGGTTCCGATGGCTCCTTTCCGGAACGCCCGTAACTAACACCGCGAACGACCTCTACACACAATTGGAGATCCTTGAACCCGGTGATCGTCCGCTCGGCTCGCTTGAGACATTCAGCGCTCAGCTCGAGGACGACCCAACGGCAGCTTTCGCGAAGCCGGTCCTCGACCGACTAGTTTTCCGACGCACAAAAGAGCAGTGCCTTGACCTACCTGAGAAGTCGTACGTCGATCTCAGAGTGCAACTGCCCGACTGGCAGCGCCGCGTCTATGACCAGATGCGGGACAAGATGGTCGCCGAAATTAAGAAGATGACTGGCGAGCAGTACCGAGCTTATGCGCCGACCGCGCTGGCCAAGCTGACCCGGCTCATCCAGATTGCCAGCAACCCGGCGTTGATCTTCCCGGAACTGGACCGACTGCCGGCGAAGTTCGAGGCGTTGGATGGCTTGATCGCCGATATTGTGTCGGTGCCGGGAAGAAAGGTGATCCTGTGGTCCAACTACATCCGGACGATCGAGCAGCTCCTTCAACGCTTCCCAGGGGCTGTCGCGATCTATGGGGCTACACCGAACGATGAGCGGCAGGCCATCGCAAAGCGCTTCCAGGATGATCAGGACACCCGCCTTCTCATCGCCAACCCGGCGGCGGCTGGCACTGGTTTTACGCTGACGGCCGCCAGTTTCACGATCTACGAATCCCTGTCGTGGCGCTACGACCACTACGCGCAGAGCCAGGACCGGAACCATCGGATCGGCCAGACACAGCCCGTTACTTACGTTCGCCTCCTCGCGGCCGACACCATCGAAGAGGCCGTGGTGACGGCGCTGGAGCGCAAGTCCGCGCTGGCTAGAAGCCTTCTTGGCGACCGAGGAGCGGGCGAATTGGTGGCAAGTTTCTCCCAGAAGGAGATGTGCGACCTGCTCACCAGCAACCGGCTGCCGTCTGTCGGCGACCCGGCGGAAAGACAAGTGGCTGCGGGTTCTGGCACCTGATTGTCGTGTGGGAATGCGAGCTGAAGAGGGCGACTGCCGTTGCCCAATTTGCGGCACGGGTCGCAGATGCTGTTGAACACGTAGACTGACTGGGGGGGAAAGATGGAAAGACTACCCAACGACGGCGACGACAGGCAGAAAGGCTTCTGCGTCCACTGCGGTGGCCGAACCGAGTCAAAGGACCACGCACCCTCGAAGGTTTTCTTGGACATTCCGCACCCTAGGCATATGCCGTCGCTCCCGAGTTGTGGCGCCTGCAACAACGGCTTCTCTGGCGATGAGGAATACCTGGCGTGCTTCATCGAGTGCGTCGTCTGTGGCACCAGCGACCCGGAGCAGCTGTCAAGGGACAAGATAAAGCGGGCACTGCGCCGGAACCGAAGCCTGCGCGAGAGGATTGAACGTGGGCACCGGCAGAGCGATACCGTCGGGGGCGGTTTGATCCACGTCTGGCAGCCGGAAGACGAGAGGGTGCGCCGCGTCGTCATGAAGCTGGCGAGGTGCCATGCAGCCTACGAGCTCAACGAACCCCGCCTTGACGAGCCCGAGCACGTCCTTGTCATGCCGCTGATCTCCATGACGGAAGATCAGCGCGACCACTTCGAGACTGTGCCGGAAGTGAGCATCTGGCCGGAGGTTGGTAGTAGGGCGATGCACCGGATGCTGATTGCGAACGACGCCTACGCCTGCGGCTGGATCACGGTGCAGGAAGGACGCTATAGGTTCATGGCCGTTGCCGAGCGAAGCCTCATGATCCGGGGCGTCATCTCTGAGTACCTCGCCTTCGAGGACATCTGGGAATAGTCTGCGTCTTCAGCGCCTTGACGGGGGGGGGTGCTTGGCCGCATCAGGCACGGTGCCGAGCCCAAAAAACTGTATCTATGCTGTGCTTGAGTAGGTCACACTAGGCGGCAGCATCACCTAAGTGCTTGATTTTTATGGCTCCGGCGGTAGGGATCGAACCTACGACCAATTGATTAACAGTCAACTGCTCTACCGCTGAGCTACGCCGGAACACTGGCGGCGCGTATAGCAATGAGGTTTGGGGGCGTCTAGAGGATTTGGG
>JBCCTF010000119.1:0-12218 GCA_039198765.1 Pseudomonadota bacterium | reverse complement strand
TCAAGCCCGAGCTGATCGAGGATGAATAGGAGCGAAGCGACGTAGGGTGCCATCGCGAAGTCGAACCGCCGCGATGGTCGCGAGAAGCCGAAGCCAAGGGTCTCGACCACGGTCACGGAGGGCCAACCATCGGCTAGCAGGTCACCCATCAGCGCGTCGTAGTGCTCGGGATGGTTCGGCGGATCGACGAGCAGGACTAAGGGCGGGCGGGCCGAGGGCGCGCCTTCGGCGTGGCGCAGCCGGACGGTCCCCTGCGGCGCCTCGACCATCCGCATGTCGGGGCGGTTGGCCGCTGCCCAAGCGGTGTCCATGCCGCGGAACTGACCGAACACGCCCATGACGTCCAAGCGGCAGGCGAGGCGGGAAGCGAGGCTCATTGACAGGCTCCATCGATACGGGTCATGTTACTCCTATCGGTATAACTGAGCGCGAAAGCAAGGGAGAATGTTTGTGGTCCGTTCGGTCGCGGGTTCAACGAGGCAGCGCTCGTCGTCGCTCCGGTCCGCAAACGCCGCATGCTGACCTGCCGAGCAAGCTCAAGACGTCTGAACGAGAGAGGAACTCATCATGAAGATCTACGGCCACCACATGTCCATGCCGGCCAACCAGGTCCGCTTGACCGCGAGCGCCATCGGCACGGATGCCGAGTACGTCCACGTCGAGCTGGCGCGGCAGGAACAGAGGGGCGAGGCCTTCCAGGCGGTGAACCCCTTCGGGAAGGTGCCCGCGATCGAGGACGGCGACTTCCGCCTGTCCGAGAGCAACGCGATCTCGCGCTACCTCGCCTGCCGCGACGGGCAGTGCGGCCTCTACCCGGACGACATCCGTCTCCGAGCGGAGATCGATCAGTGGATGGACTACGCGGCCCAACACGTCCGGGCCAACATCGCCAAGGTGCTCTTCAACAAGGTGCTCGCCCCGATGATGGGTGCGCCGGTGGACGAGGGCGCGATGGCGGAGGGCGGTAAACTGCTGGCCAGTCACCTCCGTCCGGTGGAGGCCCGCCTGTCCGAGCACGCCTTCCTAGTCGGCGATCGACTGACCCTCGCGGAGCCCGCAATGGTCGCCGCGCTCGACCCGTTAGAGATGATCGCGTTTGACGCGTCCGGGTTCCCGAACGTCACGGCGTGGCGCGAACGACAGATGGGGTCGGACTGGTATAAAAGGGTGCATGAGCGCTACGGCGCCGAGGGACGCTGACGTCGGCGAACGGAAGCTGCCCATCGGCTGAGCACGGACCGGCGTTCGTCAGCGCGAGGCCGTGTGCATCAAGTTCCCTCGTCACGCTCGGACGGATCGAATGGCGGCACGTAAGGAAGGTGGGGGCAAGGAGGCGGCGCTGCGAGCGGCGTCCGCCCTGTTCTACGAGCGGGGCATCCCGGCGGTCTCGGTCGAGCAGGTCGCTGCCGAAGCGGGGCTGACCAAACGCGCTGTCTACTACCACTTCCCCACCAAGGCGGACTTGGTAGCTGCCTACCTCAAGGCGGCGGACGAGCCCGCGTTCTCCATGCTCACTGGACTAACCGCCGACGTCGAGCCGGGCCTGCCGACCTTGCGGGCGGCCTTCGATCGCCTCGGCCCCGTCCTCGGCGCGCCGACCTTCCGTGGCTGCGCTTTCCTGCGCGCCGCGCGCGAGACGAAGGGCGGGGCGGAGGCCGCTACGGCGCACAAGGAGCGGGTTCGGGAATGGTTCGCCGACCAAGCGAAGGTCGCCGGGCTCGCCGAGCCGGACCGCATCGCATCCGCCCTCCTGCTCGTGCTCGACGGCGCGTTGTCCCAAGCGACCTACGCGCCATCCGAGCGGGCGGCCGCCGCCTCGAAGGAAGCTGCAAACGCAGTGCTGTCGCTCGCGCGACGAACGGATTAGGGGTGAGTACCCCTGTGGGGCGAGCGTCCGTTTTTGGCGAAGAGGGTCGGTTCGCACCTGACTGGAACAAAGGCGCAACTGCGGACATCAGTAGAGGTGCGATCCAGGCCCGAGTCGGACGTTCGCAAGTCGTCTTTTGAACGCCCGAGGTCGAAAACAAACGGCGCCTTCCGCTCCAAACGCTACCCCTTGACTGGTCCAATCACCTTCGCGACCACCCATTTATGCTTGCCGATCCGGCGCTTGCGCACGAAGCCCTGCGCCTCGAACGTCGAC
The DNA here is from genome assembly GCA_039198765.1 of Pseudomonadota bacterium. GTDB lineage: Bacteria > Pseudomonadota > Alphaproteobacteria > Caulobacterales > Parvularculaceae > Parvularcula. The sequence goes on along the minus strand of JBCCTF010000119.1, from coordinate 10,075 downwards.
AGCGCACCGTTGAACAGGAAGGCGGGCGATGCCTTCCGTCCCTCGATATCCTCCGGGTAGCCTTCGACGACACCGCCCCCGAGCCGTGCGATCTCAGCCAAGGCGCCTGCCAACGCCGCCGTGCCGACACCTTTCCCCCGGTGTCCCTTACCGACGAAGAAGCAGGTGATCCGCCAGTCGGGCGGATCGCTCGTCTCCTTCTCGTAGGCGCGTTGGTTGTGCAGGCGCGGCAGCTCGTCGGGCGGGCCGAACTGGCACCAACCGACGGGCGCACCGCCTTCGTACACCAGTGCTGCGTGGGCCCGACCCTCCGCCACCCGGCAGCGCTTAGCCTCGCGCTTCTCCTCGGGTGACGCGTCGGCTTCGGCCTTGCCGTGGTACCACATGCACCAGCACCCACCCCACACACCTCCGTTCGCCGCGGCGAGCGTTTCGAAGTCGGGCCAGGTCTTCGGCGAAAGAGGTTTCATCGTGTAGCTTGCCATGACGTCGTCTTCCTCCTTCTTCGTGCTGTCAGCGCTGCGGCGTCCGGCGCGGCTTCACCGTGACAGGAAGCGCGCCGAACAGGGTGGAGGTCTCTGCAAGACCAGCCCCCTCGATCTCGAGGAGCCTGCGCTTGGTCTCGATGCCGCCCGGCGCGGAGAACCCTGTCAGCCTCCCGTTCGCGCCGACGATCCGATGGCAGGGCACCACGATCGGTAGGGGGTTCCTGCCGAGGGCCGCGCCGACGCCCCTCGCGAGGCGCTTGTCCCCTAGCCGCGAAGCGAGTTCGCCGTAGCTGATGGTCTCTCCCGCCGGGATGGTCCGCGCGACGGCGTAGGTGTCCAAAGCCAGCTTGGTGCTCGGACCGAAGTCGCACCGGACGAAGGACAGGTCCGTCTTCGCCCCTTCCAGAAGCGACGTGATCGCTTCGATCGCGCACCGGGCGAAGCTCGGCAGGTCGCGGTCGCTCCCGCCCGTCCGTGCCCGGAGCTTCGCCTCTGTCGCTCCGGGGGTGCTCTCGGGCAGGCAGGTCGCGACGATGGCCTCGCCCCGCCAAGCGAGGCCACAGACGCCCAAGGCGGTCTGGAAGAGCGAGAAGCCCACCACCCCAACATCGTCGGTCGAGCCCGACCGAAAGTCATGTGGTGCCCTGGTCAGGTCTCTAGTCCGAGAGGAAGGCATCGAACTTACCCAAAGGGCTCGTGCGCTCGGTGTAGCCGAAGCTACCCTTCGCCTTGATCTCTCGGGCAGCGTCGAGCGCCGCCGTCATCGCGTGCGTGTAGAGCGAAGGTCCTAGGCTGATCCGTCTGACCCCGACCTGGGAAAGCTCGGCGACGGTGAATGAGGCTCCCGGGATGCCCGCCATGAAGCTGAACGGCTTGGTCAGGCTGCCGCACACCGTTCGAACCGCCTCGAGGCTCGGAAGCCCCGGCGCCATGAGCACGTCCGCCCCTGCGGCCTCGAAAGCTCGAAGACGCCGGATCGTGTCGTCGAGGTCGGTCATACCGTGCACGAAGTTCTCGGTTCGTGCGGTGAGGGTGAACTCGAACGGCAGTTCGCGCGCCGCCGCGACCGCGGCTTCAATCCGGTGGACCGCATAATCGAAATCGTAGACCGGTTTGTCGGGATCGCCAGTGGCATCCTCGATCGATCCGCCGACGAGGCCGGTCGCGCCAGCTTCACGAATGGTGGCCGCCGCGTCTTCAGGCGCATCGCCGAACCCCTTTTCAAGGTCGGCCGAGACCGGAAGGTCGGTCGCCTCAACAATGATCCTCGCATGCGTCATGGCTTCGGCGCTAGTCGTCGCGCCATCACGCTCTCCGAGCATGGCGGCCTGGACCCAGCTCGATGTGGCGACCGCCTCGAAGCCGAGCGACGCCAGCATGCGCGCCGAGCAGCCATCGAAGGCGTTGGCGAGGACGAACGGTTCAGCGCGCTGGTGGAGCGCTGCGAAGGCATCGGCTTTGTCGGATTGACTGACTGGCATGGGAGTTCTCCGGGAGCGAATGGAACAGATCAAGGTGTGAGAGAGGACGATTGATGAAGGGGGCCGGGAAGCAGTCAGTTCGCGATCGTCCCCATTGCAAGTAGTGCTGTGACCGTCCTCAAGGCGACACTGACAGGCTCCATGCCAAGCTGGGAACCAGCCTCGGCCGAGATGCCGCTCGCCCGCTCCGCGGCCGCGACGCCTCCGAGGATCGTCATGGTAAAGACGCTCCCGGCACGGACTGTCATTTCGGTCGAACAGGGTGCGCGAAACCGCCGACCTCGCTGGCAACCGGATCGCTCGCAACGGCGATCGTCGTGCGGGAAGCATGGCTGAGGACGAAGACAGGAGTGAGTCCGCCAAGCGTGGCGCCAAGATGCGGAGAGCAGGAAACACCGCCGGACAGCGAAGTCACTGCTCGATGCCGCCCCGCCCTTCCGGGGTAAGCACAGCGGAATCGAAGATCACATGCTCCTCGATTGCCATGCCATCTTTGAGGCGGAAGCGATCGACGCCGCGATAGGTGCGCCGCAATCCGTGGATTATCGCCGAAGTTTCCCAGGCGATGTAGAGCATGTCGCCGTTACCCGCGCAGTCGAGAGGCGTGACGGTCATGTCTGCCATCTGCGCGAGGGTCTCGCCCATCCAGTCGGCATAGTCGGTGCCGGACATGATCCCCGCACCGGTGAAGTGAATGGTGGCGTCGGGTGCGATGACCTCGGCCACCCGTTCGCCGGAGGGCGCGGCCCAAAACGATTTGAACCGCCTGTAGAAGTCCTGATGTTCGGGGCTGAGGTTTTTATCCGACATATCCGTCTCCGCATTCCAATTGAGCGTTGCGCCAGGTTATGTGCGCAGCGCACATAACGTCAATTGAAAAATGTGCGCTCTGCACATACGCTACGGGGATGATTGATCGGACCGCGAATCTGCTTGGCGCAGTCGGGCTTGCCGTTGCCGACCGCATCGAGGAAGTCGCTCTCGAAGTTCTAAACCGGGCCGGCGAGACTCCTGCGGCGCTCGTGGTCATCGGCTACGACTGGGGGCCGTCCAACGAACAGCTGCGACGCGTGCTTCGCCTTTCTCACCCCGGCTCCGTCCGCCTCGTCGACCGGCTCGTGTCCGACGGCCTGGTCGAGCGCCGGAAGGCGAGCGATCGCCGGGCGGTAGCGCTCTATCTGACCTCACAAGGCAAAGCCCGCCGCGAGGCGCTGCTGACGGGGCGCCTCGCGGCGATGCGGTCTCTTATTGAACCCTTGACGAACGACGAGACGGAGGTCTTCGCCTCGTTGCTGCATAAAGTGCTTTCGTCGCTTGAGCCGACCCAAGCCGAGCGGCGGACGCTCTGTCGACTCTGCGATCGGCGTCTATGCGGCAACTGTCCGATCCCAGCCTGAAGCACGCGGGGGCCAAACACGACCGGAACAATAGCGCAACCGATGGCGATTTTCGGAACCTGCATTGCTCGGAAATCAGGTAGCTTCCTTCCGTTCTCTGAGGTGCGGCGAATGGCAGAGATCGGCCAAGAACGTCGGTTCGCACCTGACCCGGACAAAGGCGCATTTGCGGACATAAGCTTGAGGAGGGATTCTCTCAGTGTAGAAGTTCGCACAGCTCACAAGCGGCCTGGGGATTTGCGACCCGCGAGGAGAGAGTATGCACACCCACGGTAATTAGAACTGCTTCAATTCCGCGACGAACGCGGCGTCACCCTCTTTCTCGGCGATTTCCCTCGCCCACGCGAACGCTTCCGCACTTCGCAGTGACTGGTCGAAGGCAATCACGGATTGGAGGTGTTCGCCTAAACCGAGGCGCCGATAGACCTGGTTCTCAATAGCGATGAGGTGAAGGTGATTTCTGACAACCGGTTTTTCATCAGCGTACTTTTTGAGAAGCGGTGTGGTCGCAGTCTCTGCGGGACCCACAATGTCGCGGATAAACCGGTGAACGACCTCATGCCAGAGCGTATTCGTTAACACTGAGAGCGGCTGTGTTTTCTGATTAGGACCAGCGACAACATACGACCGTGCGCTGACGATGAGAGGAGAAGCTAGCGACGGCATACCAGAGCAAAGAAAGATGTTCGCCCGAGCTTCATAGAACTCGAACGGCATCCCAACGACCTCCGCGACTTCCTGCAGCAAGTCGCTTCCCACCTCCGCCCAGGCTTCCTGAAGGGAGGGCATCAGCTCGCGCAAATCATCTTCGGTTTCGGTGCTCACCCGCCGTTCCTCATCTCTGCCACACAGCAGAGCGTCAAATAATGGGTTGTAGGCGAACGAAATCTCTGGCGCCTCGTAGCCGGTAGACGGCTCCTCGGACGCTTTGGCCGGGTTAGGAAGTAGCGCCATGAAAAGGATGGCGACTCCACCAAGCGTGCTGCTCTTCAAACACTTCATGGACGAATCTCCTTGAGGTTTAGACTTGGCACTCGCCTCACAGCGCCACTGCAACGGGCGGGGGCTTCAGCCTCTCTCTCGTAGAAGCAGCGGACGACAGAAACCGTTCTCATCGTCCGCGTAGGGATCGAAGAGCGAGCATCGTGCGGCACGCCTTGCACTCTTCGGACCCAGCATGACCGAGCGAACAAATCCGCATAGCTGATGATCTTTCAAAACCGGCTCCTACTGAACCTGCCCGGCTTTGCGCCTCTTCCTGCGCTGCAGATCTAACACGAGGCCCAAGCCGCCGATCGCCACGACCAACGAGAGTGCGCCCAGCGCGGTGGCAAGGTTCTGACCGTCCCGCCCGAGGGGGTGGAGGAAGTTCCACTTGTGGAGCATGGAGAAGGAGAGCCGCTCCGCCTTCTGACGGTCGAGGGTCTGGTCGGCGAGAACCCCGGTCGTTGTGTCGACGAAGACCGTGGCATGGACCGGGGCGCCGTAGTCGACCTGCCAGACGGGAAGCCGTTTGTTGCGAAAGTCGTATGCGGCGCCGAAGCGGGTGACGAGTTTCATGCCCTCGACCGCCTCGGGACCGGCGCCCGTGAAGCGTCCGGCGAGCTCGAGCGCCAGCCCGCGGTCGCCCTCGTCGAGGACCTCTCCTGTCGCGGCGTCAAGATAGACCGCAGGCCCCGTCACCTCCACGCCGTCAAAGCGGGCGTTGCGAATCTCCTTCGGCGTCACCGGCCCTCCGCTTCTCGAAGCCTGAAGGCCGAGCCGGTAGAGAACACGGCCGGCCTGATCCTCAATGATCGAGACCGAGCCTATGGGCATCCCCTCGCTGACCGCTTTCCAGTCCGCCGTCAGGTCGTAGGTGCCCGAGGTCAGGTCCAGGGGCTCCGAGAGCCTGAGCGCGGGAACAGGCGGGTCTACGGAGTACTGCAGGAGATGAAAGAGCCCGCTCGAGGTGAAGAAGAGCGCCGGCACCGCGAGGCCGTAGCCTGCGATGCGGTGCCACCCCCTGATGCCCGGCGCGCGTGCCTTGCGCCGGATCAGCACCAGCATCGCAATCCCCGAGAGGGTCATGGCGAATGCCGAGCCGACGAGCATCAGAATGAGGACCGTCCGTGCCCAGTCGGCCTCCCTCGGAAACCAGCTCCAGCTATGAAACCAGCGAAAGCCCGTTTGTACGATGTCCTTGAACCGGTTGCTTACTCCTGCCGAAGCGTTGGTCTCGGTATAGACATAGATAGCAAGGTCATCCTGTCGCTCGAAAGCCACGCGGTAGACCGGCAGAAGACGGTTGACCGAAGGGTAGTTGTCCGTGAACTCGGTGATGAACTCGACAGAACGAAGGGGTTCTGAAGCCTGAGTGTAGTATCTTGCTAGGAACTCCGCCTGCGTCCTGTCCTGCCCCTCGATCTCCCCGCCGGTAAGGAGGTCGAAGTAGCGGCGAGGCTCCATCGGGGCCGCCGTCACCTGAAGAAGGCTCCTTCCGTCCGACGCGATCACCTTGACGGCGCGCGCCTCCTGAAGGCCTGCCTCCTCGAAGACCTCCCCGAACGGCCGTGCTTCAGAGAGGTCGAGGGGTGTTGAGGGCGGGAAGAAGACCGCCTGCTGTGGCCCCCAGGTCACCATGATAGGGTGAAGGAGGCCCGAAAGCCCCCAGATCAGGATCGCAAGCCCACCAAGGAGGGCGAGGATGCGGTGTAGCTTGATCGAGAAAGCGCGCATGACGGATCAGAACCCCACCGAGACGCCGCCGAAGAAACCTCGGCCTTGTCCAGGGGTGAAGATGTTGCCCCCCTGACGCTCGAAGTCCGCCACCGTCGCAACGTTCGAGATATAGACCTCGTCGGTCAGGTTCTCCGCTGATGCGAAAACGCGGACCTTCTCGGTGACGTCGAAGCCCGCCGTGACGCCGAGAAGCTCATAGCCTGGAACCTCGAAGCTGTTGGTATAGTCCGCAAAGGGACCATCGGGAATATAGCGCAGGTTCAGCGCCGCGTACCAACGGTCGTGCTCGGCTCGAAGCTCGCCGATATAAACATGCCGCGGAACGCCCGCGAGCTCGTTTCCGTCGAGCTGGAAGCTCTGCCCGTCGAGATCGCTGGGGTTCGAGGTGAAGAAGAAGTCGTTGAAGGTGTAGATGTTGCGCCAGAGAAGCCGCACCTCCCTTTCCTGCGGCGTCAGGAAGACATCGACCCCCACCTCGGCGCCCTGGTGGACGGTCTCATCAGCGTTGAAGGTGGCGGTCACGGCGCCGTTGAAGCCCTCCTGGGCGAGATCGACAAACTCGTCCTCGATCCACGAGCGGTAGAAGGCGATGTCCCAGGCGAGGTAGCGGCTTTGTCCGCGATACCCGATCTCAGCCGTCCACGCCTCTTGAGCACGCAGCGGGGTGAAATCGAGGATGCCCCCCGCCGTGAGGTCGGAGATGGTGGCAGGCTCGAAGCTCTTGCTGACATTGGCGAAGAGCTGCGAGTTTTCGCTCGCCTGGTAAAGAAGACCGAAGCGCGGGTTGAACGCCTCGTCCTCCCGCTCACCGTTCGCGGTGTTCAGAACATCCTCGTTCTCGCGCCTTGTCGAGAGGTACTGCGCACCGAGGATCGCGCTGAGGCGGCTCGTCATCTCGATGTCGAGCTGGCCGTAGGCAAGAAGGTTCGATGCCTTCTGGTCGCTGCGGGCGCGGAGATTACCATTGCTGCCATCGATGTTCTCGAACCGTTTCGCATCGTTCGTCGAGGTCGCCCCCTCGCCGCCGACGAGCCAGGAGACCGGCAGGCCGCCAAGCGAGGCATCGCCGCTGAAGCGGAAGAAGCCGCCGAACTCGTCCTCCTGCTGATCGATGATCCCGGCGAAGCGGGTGATGGCGTGGTCGAGGTCGCGGTAGGCGTACCAGGCGCCGAGCTCGAGGCTCGCCTCGCCCAACGGCACCACCGTCTTGTTGGCGAGGCGGACCACGTCGAGGTTGCGGTCCCAATCATCGGCCACCGGCCCTGGGTCCAAAACCGTCACCGGGCCGCCGGGGAAGAACGGCCCGATCGTCACGGGGCGGCCGGCTGAGGTCGGATCGTTCAGCGCGTCGTCAAAGCTCAGGGCACCGGCGAGCTCGAAATTGTCACTGAGCGCGGTGAGGTAGAACCGCGTCTCCACCCCGCTGCCGAAGCGGTATCCGAGATTGGTGTGGTTGTAGACGCTGTTGACGGCGCTCTGCTCCCGGTAGCCGTCTGACTGAAGGCCCGTCGTGCCGACATAGAGGTCCCAGGGCCCGTCGGCAGAGGCGGCAGAGGCGCTTGCTCTCACAGTACCGAAGCTGCCGCCCTCCATTCTCGCCGTGAAGCGCTCCTTCTGGGTGAGACCGGTGGGGGTGACGATGTTGATGGCGCCGCCGAGCGACGCCGCGCCATAGGCGAGCCCGTTCGCACCCTTATAGACCTCGATGTAATCAATGGTCAGCGGATCGACCTCCTGGAACTCCGTGCTGCCGCTCGCCCGCGAGATCGGCACCCCGTCACGCCGCACGGTCAGGCCGCGTCGCTCGAAACCTGAGTTGAGGCCCGAGCCGCGGATCGAGAGCCGCGCTTCGCGCTGCGCCGAAGTGTCGGCGAAGACTCCGGGGGTGAAGAGAAGCGTGTCGCCGATGCTCTGGGCAAAATCGTCGAGAAAGACCTCCGCCTCGACGAGACCGATGGCTCCAGGGACGGTCTTGAGCTCACGGCGCGCCTCTTCGGCGCCGATGGCGGTCTGGGAGAGGATCGCCTTGCCCTCGACGACGATGATGTCCTGCTCAGGGGTTTCGGTGCGCTGACCGACCCCTTGTGCGGAGGCTAGCGAAGGCAGGAAGGGCACAATGGCGGTGCAAAACAGGAGCGTGCGCAGCTGCGCACCCTGGCAGGTGGTGAACATGATGAGAAACCGTTTGATGAAAAAGGAAGGGGAGCAGGCTTATTCCTGCCGCTGCGTCAAGAGAGGCAACGACGACGGATAAGGTCTGCCTATTTACTTAGTCTTCAAACGGTCGAGGGCGGTGCCCGTGAGCCCGATGGCGGACCCTGCGCCAACGGACGAAGGTGGCGCCCCACCGCGATGGATGCTGGCAGCGCCTCCTCCAACCCGTTCTTCAGAAAGCGAAGGGCCAGCCCCTCAACGACCGAAAGATCGACACCCACACAAAGCGGACAGTGCGGTCCAGCCGCACCATCCTCCCTATCGGAATCGAGAGCACCAAGAAAATTCTCTACAGCCTGCTGCGCTTCCGCGGAGACGATGCCACTTGGTGAGCAGACGAGACCGCTGATCGCTGGCCCGGCCGTTTTGCCAGCGGCAGCACCAAACGAACCCTGCACGGCGATCGCGAGGCAAACTGCGAGTTTGATCAGAGGGGACGTTGTACGGGGCACGCGGCGGAGCGCTTTCGTGAAAAGGCAGGGCCTGTCCTAGCGCCTACGGGATTACAAGCAAGTCTCGCGGAGCCGAACCTAAGATGGCAGCGGAGGCGCAATGCTCTGGCGATCGCTCAAGCGAAGGCACAACGCTGGAACCAGAGCGTGTCGAAGCTTTTCCGTCGGTGTGCAGAGGCTCAACGGGCGCATTACCGGACATAACAGAACGCTGGTCATCGCCTTGTGCCCGGCCAGATCCACTTCGCCCTCCGGCCTCCTTTTTGCACTTTGGTCTCTGGAAGAGATCAATGGATCAGCCAAGAACCACGGCGGATGAGCGGCGGCCTTGGAACAAGGGCAAACTCATCGGGCAGAAATCGCCGCTGAAGGCGCAGGAGGTCTGGGAGATCCGCGTCCGTTTGACGATGGCGGATAAGGTCCGAGACCTCGCGCTTTTCAATCTGGCGCTCGATAGCAAGCTGCGGGGATGTGACCTGGTAAGGCTGAAGGTTGCCGACGTTTGTCGCGGCACCGAACCGCTTTCCCGAGCGAAGATCGTTCAGTCGAAAACTTCGTCCCCCGTGCAGTTTGAACTTACCGAGCCGACCCGAAAGGCGATCGCTGCCTGGTTGGAACATAAACACCTCAGTCCCCACGATTGGCTGTTCCCGAGCCGAAAGAAGAGCGGCGAGCACCTTACGACCCGTCAGTACGCTCGCCTCGTCCAAGACTGGACGGCTGCGATAGGCCTACCTTCCTCCGCCTACGCCACTCATTCGCTCCGACGGACCAAAGCCACCATGCTCTATCGGAAGACTGGCAACTTGAGAGCCATTCAGCTTCTTCTCGGTCACGCCAAGATCGACAGCACGGTTCGATATCTAGGTGTGGAAGTAGAGGATGCGCTGGCTTTGTCAGAAGGATTGGAACTGTAGAGATATCGCATTCGTGGACACTACCCTTATAAAGCATTTACTCTCGATGGGGGCTGACTGGACTACAATGTGCGTCACTCACCTCAGAAGGCACTGGATTCTGCAATTATCCAATCTCCCAAAAGCCAGCTCGACGCCGCCCCGCTTTTATCTGAAGCAGACCACAAAAATCCCCGCTGGCCGGAACCAGCGGGGCGATTTGGTGCAGTTCCAACTGCTTGTTAGCGGCTGGCCTACGATTTCTGAACAACCCCAGTTAGCACACAGAACGACACCTGAAAAGACTTCGCAGTATTATGCAGTGCACAGAATATGCCCTATGTGCAATCTCGTCGCGATTCTGCCCCGGATTGCAGATATATACGCCCACGCTGATTTGGGCAACCGGGAGTCGCGAGATCGACG
>JBCCTF010000118.1:0-12336 GCA_039198765.1 Pseudomonadota bacterium | reverse complement strand
CTCACCACATGGCGGCCAACGAAGCCGGATGCGCCAAAGACCGTAACGAGTTTTGCCATAACCGTGTGTTCCTTCTGGTTGGTCGCCGCGTAGACGGTCCCCGCGGTGAGTTACAGCCGAAAAGCGAGGCCCTCTAGGGGCAGGCTTCTGAAGCTGAAAACCCATGCTCGCAGATACCCTTAGCGCGAACAGGCAGCCCCTCAGTTCTGGCGCCTTGACGCACCCCGTCGGCCCTGCCTATCCCGTGGGCGCAGCACACCTGCCCAGGTGGCGGAATTGGTAGACGCGCCAGCTTCAGGTGCTGGTGTCCGTATGGACGTGGAGGTTCGAGTCCTCTCCTGGGCACCAAACCCCGCTCCGGCGGGGTTTTTTAATGTCCAAAAACTGAGTGAAAACAAGTATTTCGGTCGAATGTTCGTCCGGCGAGGTCCAGGGGCATCCTAGACAATCCCACGATTCTGGGGGCACAATTGGGGGCCCCGCCTGCGAGGGCGAATTTTGAGGCCCCCAAGATGCCCCTCACCGATGTTCAGGTCCGCGCTGCCAAGCCCCGCGAGAAGCCCTTCAAGCTCGCTGACGGCGACGGTCTCTATCTCCCCGTCCAGCCGAACGGCTCCAAGCTGTGGCGGATGAAGTACCGTGTTGGCGGGAAGGAGAAGAAGCTCGCCTTCGGGAAGTACGGGGACGTCCCCCTAAAGGCCGCCCGTGCCATGCGTGACGAGGCGCGGGCGCTCCTCGCGCTGGGCGATGACCCGGCGGAGGCGAAGAAGGCGGAGGCGGCCCTCAAGAAGGCGACGGAGGAGCACACCTTCGCGGCTCTTACCGACGCCTACCTTGCGAAGAAGGAGCGGGATGGCATCAAGCTCGTCACCATCCGCAAGAACCGCTGGCTCCTCGACATGGCGGTCGCCGACTTCGGCAATGTGCCCGCGCGGGAAGTGAAGGCTCCGATGATCCTCAAGACGCCCCAGCGCGAGGAGGCGCGGGGCAACCTTGAGAATGCCAAGCGGCTGAAGACGGTCATCGGCTCTGTCCTGCGCTTCGGCATGGCTCTCGGCTGGCTGGATGCCGACCCGACGCCCGGTCTTCGTGGGGCCATCGCCACACGAAAGACACGGTCGCACGCGGCGATCACCGACCCTGTGAAGCTGGGGCATCTCCTCCAGGCGATCGACTCCTATGACGGGCAGCCGACAACGAAGATCGCGCTCAAGCTGATGGCGCTCCTGTTCCCGCGTCCCGGTGAGCTACGGCAAGCGCGTTGGCGTGAGTTCGACCTCGAAGCAGCCGTTTGGACTGTTCCGGAGGGGCGTATGAAGATGGGCCGACCGCACCGTGCGCCTCTCTCAGGCGAAGCCGTGGCGCTCCTTCGGGAACTTCGGGCCTTTACCGGAAACGGCGAGCTGGTCCTCCCGGCGCTCACTTCAAACGTCCGCCCCATGAGCGAAAACACTCTCAACCAGGCGCTTCGGCGCATGGGTTTCGGCCCGGACGAGCACACCTCCCACGGGTTCCGTGCAACCTTTTCGACGTTGGCCAACGAATGCGGCCTTTGGCACCCAGACACTATCGAGCGAGCGTTGGCGCACGCCGAGAAAAACGCGGTGCGGGCTGCCTATGCCCGGGCGGAGTTCTGGGACGAGCGGGTGAAGATGGCCAATTGGTGGGCGGAGGAGATCCGAGGGCTAAGGCTAGAAGGCGATGTCTAATGCTCCGCAATACCGATTCTTTAAAGAAGTAGAGCTTCCTCGCGCCTGCCTCTTGCAGGAACTTCTCTTATGGGTGTCTGCTCAATCCCTGCATGTTGCCTTCCATACTCGAGACGGAACAGAGTCCAGGCAGTGTTTCGAGACCCTCTACGAAGAGCACGGAGCCAGCGGTAATCCGTTCGTTGGGAGCTGGCTCGAACCGGAAGAGACTAATCGCCTCGGGATAGACAGACATCCGGTTCACGTAGAGTTCTTCGACTATCTGGAAGAAGACAGCGGAATCCCCGACGTCGATTTTCTCAGTAGAATGATTGAACAAGCAAAATCGCTGACTACCCCCTTCGAAAACCCTGACGAAAGCTTGAGGCAGCTTGAGGCTCAAATGCCATTGGCGATCAAACACGACGCTTACAAGCGCAAATGGGAAAGCGACTTCGAAGATGCGGTAGACTATCACCGTGCGTTGATTCTGACCAAACTGCGTGATGGCGATTTAGTCGGACGCGGTGTCTCGCTCGCTAGTGAAGGTGATGAAGACATGGATGCTGCTTGGGAGGAGCTCGCGGAGAAGCAACGATCGATTCGCGGAGAAGACTTCAGTATACTTCTTTCCGAAATTGCTCGTGAGGAATGGATCTCTCGCAGAATCGAATGGACGCAATCGCGTTTGCAGTGCGAAAAGCGATTGTACGTCGGCGTGCAGTTCTTGATCTCCGATGTGCTCAACGTTTTTCCTCCGCGAAACGACGGTGAGGTTCAGTTCTCTGATGGTGGAAGTTTCGTTTACACCGACAGCGGGGCCACTCCGCGTGGGCGGAATACGGCAAGACCAGGACGGCCAACGAAAAACTGGGACGCAGTTTCGGTGTATATTGCCGAAATCATTCAACGCGATGGCTCGTTGCCGAAAAAACAAGACGCTTTGGCGCACGAGATTTGCGCTTGGTACAAACGAAAGTTCGGCGGCTCAATCGGTCTATCGACGGTGAAGTCGAAGCTCTCTCAATACTACGCCAGCGAGATTATTGAGAAATCTCGAAAGTGACCGCCCTACGGGCGAGTTGGAATCTTTGGGCCCTTTGTGGGATCACAATTGCTCGCTCGTTCAAGTGTCTTATCCCACCCTCTCGGACGTGAGTCGTCGAAGGTGAAGAACATTGGACACCCAAACATTTCCTGAGACGGGGCTTGTCCGCCTCTCTCAAATCCTTGCCCCTCGCGACCCAATCCCCGTCAGCAAGTCCACGTGGTGGCAAGGCGTGAAAGACGGGCGCTTCCCCAAGCCCATGAAGCTGGGCCCGCGCACGACCGTGTGGCGGGCGGAGGATATCCGCGCGCTCTACGAGGTGGCGGAAGACTGATGGCGAAGCGGCTCTCGGCGCGCGGGATCAAGAAGAATCAGACGTACACGCTGGAGGAAGCCGCGATCATCCTCGGCGTCCACGTCCAGACCGTCCGTACATGGGGGAAGGTTGGCCTTCCCCTCATGCGCGGGCAGAAACCGCACCTTGTCCACGGCGAAGACCTGAAGACCTTCCTCACCAGGCGCAGCGGCAAGGCGAAGAAGCTGCTCGGGCCGAACGAGCTTTACTGCCTCGGGTGCAGGCGCGCTGTCCGTCCCGCTGGCGACCTCGCGGACCACGTCGCCAGCGGCGCGGGCAGCGGGCGGCTATCGGGTATCTGTCCGCACTGCGAGGGCATGGCTCAACGCTTCGTCAGCCCATCGTCACTTCGCGAGATCGCCCCGGATTTGCTGATTGGCGCTGAGAGTGCGGTGGAGAGCCTAACAGGTTCCGCAAATTCCCCCTCTAAGACTCACATTCATGACGAGGACTGACCATGACGAAACGCAACGAAGAAAACGAGCGTATCAAGCGCAAGTATCGCCATTACCTGCAACAGGCGAGCGGCAAGTCCGAGGCGACCCTCGACAAGGTCGCGGCGTCCCTCGCCCGGTTCGAGGCATCGACCGGGGCGAAGTCGTTCAAGCTCTTCCACACCGAGCAAGCGGTCGCTTTCAAGGTTCGACTGCAGAACGAAAAGAACCCCAAGACTAAGGAACACCTTAGCCTCGCAACGGTAAATAGCATCCTTGGTGACGTTAAGACCTTCTTCAAATGGCTGGCGTGGCAACCGGGCTACAAATCCCGCATCTCCCCGACCGATGCGGACTACTTCAGCCTGCCGATGAAGGACGTTGCTGCAGCAACAGCCTACACAGAGCGTCCGTACCCATCGCTGGAGCAGGCACTTCATGCCTTCAGGCAGATGCCCTCGGCGACCGTGATCCAGCGCCGTAGTCGGGCGGTGTTGGCGCTCCTCCTGATCACCGGCATTCGCGACACCGCCCTCACGTCGCTCAAGCTGAAGCATATCGATCTTGTCGCCCGCGCCATCTACCAGAACGGGCGAGAGGTGCGAACGAAGGCCTCGAAGACGATCACCACGTACCTTCTGCCGCTCGACCCCGAGGTCGAAGCCGCGTTCGATGCCTGGGTAGAGGAGCTGATGGCAAAGCATCTGTTCGGACCTTCCGACCCGCTCTTCCCGAAGACTTTGATGCGCGTCGGCGCGGGCGGCGGGTTCGAGGTGGCGGGCCTCTCGCGCGAGCACTGGGCGACGGCATCCCCAGTCCGGGCGATCGTCCGCGACGCCTTCGCAGCGGCGAGCCTGCCCCATTTCACGCCGCACGCTTTCCGCCGCACGCTTCAGGACTGGGCCGCCAAGCGATGCCAGACCCCGGAGGAGTACAAGGCACTCTCCCAAAACCTTGGCCACGAGAGCGTGCTGACGACCTTTGCTAGCTACGGCACGGTCGCGCGAGAGAGGCAGCGGGAGATCATTCGGGGGATGGGTTAGAGGAACGGCGGATGTTGGTTCTCTTGCAAAGCCTCACCAGGGCAGCCGCAATGCTTCGTTGTGTCGTTGCGGCACTGCCCCTAGAGATCTGGCTCAACCTTCGAGCGTCTTCCGTGCTGCAGCGCGAGATGCTCATTCCGATTTGGTGAGGGCCGCGGCGCGGAGCGCTGTTGGCCGTAGGGCGTGATGGCGAGCGATACGAACGAGACGGCGAAGGCACGGGATTCCTATGACGGGCTGACCCGGCAGCAGTTGATCCGGCTCCTTCGCAAGCGGGATGCCGAGCGCAAGCTGGGTCTGGTTTGGGAACGTGACGAGATCGAGGCGGACAAGGCGATCGATGCGAATTTTGTCGTTACCGATCTCATCGAAGACCAGTGCGAGCGGCCCGCGCCTTGGGAGAACCTCGTCATCGAGGGCGACAATTACGACGCCCTCCGCTGGCTGAGGATGACTCATAAGGGGCGGGTGAAGTGCATCTACATCGACCCGCCGTACAACACCGGGAACAAGGATTGGGTCTATAACGACGATTTCCGTGACCCGAACGACCGCTATTTTCAGTCCACGTGGCTGGAGTTTCTGTACCAGCGCTTCCTCATTGCACGCGATCTTCTGTCCCCGGACGGAGTGATCCTCGTATCGATCAATGACGAGCAGCGCGCGAAGCTCGAACTGATGATGGATCAGGCGCTGCCGGGGATGCGGGTCGGTACATTGACTTGGCGGACGCGGCAGGGATCAAACGCTGATCAAGGCTCGTTCTTGAGTGGAGATCATGAACACGTGCTTGCTTTCGGCGGCAATGCCTTTCGATTCTGCGGGACCGAAAAGACATTCTCCATGTACAAGTTCGATGACAATGACGGACGAGGACGCTATCGCAAAGATAATCTCACCCTTGGGTTCAATTTCCTTGAACGACCGAACCTTTTTTACCCGCTGCGAGACCCATCGACGGACGTCATTTATCCGCCAAACCCCGACCGGGTATGGGTTTATCCGAGCCGCCAGCGGTCGAAGGCAGCAAAAACGAGATTCATGGAAGAGTGGATCGCTGACGGTTACATCGTCTTTCCAACCGAACCAAAAGTAGTAACGTTCAAGACGAAGGAAGAACTACTGTCCGCAATTCGGGCAAATGAAGTCCCCTTGAGTGGAAGAGCGCCTCTACTTCGCGAGGACTTGCCAGACCTAGATTTTTGGATCGGGAAGAAAATTGGCTTCGGTACTCCATCTTTTAAGCGGTATAAGAAAGACCTTCGCAACCAGACCCAGCCGCTTTCGTCGTGGATAACACCACGGGCAGAGGAAGACACCGTGCTCGAAGGCTCCAATACCATTGTGTCGGGGACGAACGACGAGGGGGCGAAGGTTATCAAGGACGTGTTCGGTTCAAAGGCCTTCAACTACGCCAAGCCCGTTTCCCTCATCCGCGAACTGGTTCGTCAGTCTACGTCCTCCGGTGACCTCTTGCTCGATTTTTTCGCCGGGTCCGCGACGACGGCCCAGGCGGTCATGGAATTGAATGCCGAGAACGGCGGCGACCGCCGCTTCATCATGGTGTCGTCCACCGAAGCGACGAAGGATGAGCCGGAGAAAAACCTTTGCCGCGACGTGACGGCGGAGCGCATCCGCCGCCTCAATGCCTCGGGCGATAAAAAGTATGCGGAGCTTTCGGCGGGGTTTGCCTATCTCAGGACCCGTGAGATTGATCCGTTGGCCATCGATACCGAACTGACCGCCCCCGCGGCATGGAATGCGCTGGAGGCCCTCCACGGACTGCCGCTCACCACGTGGGACGCGACGGCGAGCCACGCCGTGCACGAAGCGGACAGCCCAACCACTCTCGTCCTTGTGGACAAGGTGGCGAAAAAGCTTGCGACAGACCTCGAAAAAGCGCTGCGCCCCGGTCGCCGGGTCTTCGTCTACGCCTTCGCACCGGGTCAGGTGAGGGACCTTGGCCTCGATGGACAGTTTGAAATCCGGGACGTGCGGGAGACCCTAACACGTCTCTTCAAGGCATAGACCGATGGGTGACCGACACAGCGACGATCTCGGCTTGCTCGCACTCGCTGATTTTCAGGCGCAGCGGGTGGAAGCGATGCAGCAGGTGACGCTGCGCACCTTGCGTCACCAAGAGCAGAATCCGGACAAGCGCGAAGCGCTGGCGCGCGACGAAGGGGTCATGCTCCTCCAGTCCCCGACAGGCAGTGGGAAGACGCTGATGTTGGGTCGAACCCTTGATGGTCTTATCGGGCGCGGACCGGGCAAACTGGTCTGGTTCTGGTTCGCGCCGTTTTCAGGCCTTGTGGAACAGACCCGCGACGCGCTCGCTGATCAGTGCCCGGCCCTTCGGCTGCGCGACCTGACCAAGGATCGCGAGCCGACCCTCGCGCGGGACGGTGACGTCTTTGTCCACACCTGGGCAGCGGTGGCGGCCAACAACAAAGACGCCCGGCGCGTCCGGCGCGACGCCGAGGGGAGCTTCAGTCTCGACACGATGCTGGAGGTTCTTCGGCTAGCGGGGTTCTCGATTGGTGTGGTGATCGACGAAGCCCACCAGAACTTTGGGACCAACGCGAAAGCTGCGGCAGCCTTTTACCTCGAAACGCTACGTCCCGACGTGACGCTCCTCGCGACTGCGACGCCTAACGACGAAAAGCTGGAACGCTTCGAGAAGGCAGCGGGCGTTCGCGTGCAGAACCGCCTTGTCGTCTCACGCGAGGAGGTGGTCGCACGGGGCCTGAACAAGACCGGCCTCAATGTCGGCTTTGTCCGCTTGAGGGAAGAGGACCGCGACCTCGTTGACCCGGAAACAGCTGCACTCTCCGCCGGGTGGCAGCAACACAATGCCATCAAGGAGAGGCTTGAAGAGCTGGACGTTTCCGTTGTCCCCCTCATGCTCGTTCAGGTCGAGGATGCAGGGACAGGGCAGGAACCAACCGAACGGGTCCGGGAGAAGCTGGAGGCGATCGGGGTTCCTTCCTCGGTTATCGCCACGCACACGTCAGGAAATCCGGACCCTGAGTTTCACACGATTGCCTTTGACCCATCGCGCGAAGTTCTGATCTTCAAAGTCTCAGTCGCCACGGGATTCGACGCCCCCCGTGCCTGGACCCTTGTTTCGGTTCGACCGAACCGGGGCCGCGACTTCGGTCTCCAGATTGTCGGGCGCATCACGCGGGTTCATGCCCTGGTCCGCCCGCTCCACGGCAACGACCCGCTCATTGATCGCGGCAACGTCTTCCTCACGGACGAAATCATGCAGGAGGGTCTCGCTAGCGCGGCAGAGGAACTGAAGGCGGTGCGATCCAGCATCGAGGTTGTCACCGACTCCTTTGACTTTGTGGAATTGGGGACCGTTGAAGCGGGAGGTGAACTTGGCGAGCGGCGAGTGCCGAGCCTCATGCCTCAACAACCGACAGATGCCGATCGCCAGCGGCGGCTTGCACTTCTGATCGAGGAGCGCCGTGTCCCCGGAAGCGTTCTTGAGCGGCCTACTGAGGAACAAGACCGGGCAATTGTTGCTGCGGAGATGACCCGCCACCACGGCGGGGACCTCTTCGGTAGCAAGCTGCCCGAGCTTGCGATCCCGAAGGCGGGAGTCGTGACGTCTGGCGGTGGGGAGAAAACCGCTCGGTATCCCATGGAGCCGGCATTCAACGTTCCGGAGCGGCTCTATGTTGAGCTTCCTCCGGACCCCGAGACCTACAACAGCGACTCTTTCATTGACGCCGTCGCCCGCGAATTTATCGAGCGCTCCGCACTGCTCCAGAACATATTCCGCCGTAAGACCACTGCGCGAGTTGTTCTGAAGGATGTGTTTGATGAGCAAGCAACCGAGACCGAGGACGACATCTCCATCCTCCTCGACGACAAAAGGATCGTTGAAGCTGGTCAGTATGCTTTTGATTTCAATGACTCCATCGATGATCGTCTGCTGAAGCGAGCGATTCTTGCCCAGCTGAAGAAAAGCGCGGACGACAACGGTTTCGATTATGTTCAGAGAGACCTGACTCGCGCCATGTATCTCGCGGCAATGCGTGAGCCTGATGCTTTACGCAGTGCCCAGAAGATGGCCATGACCCGCCATGTCCGCGCCCGGCCTGCCGACGACCCGATTCCTCGCGTTCTGTTCGATCTTCCGGACCTGCCACCAGCGAAGAGATGCCCTTACGGTGTGTTCCCCTCAGGATTGAACAAACCGGAAACCGCCTTCGCCCAGTTTCTCGACGAAGACGCAACTGGTCGTGTGAAGTGGTGGATTCGGAATCCCCACCGGGCGGGAGGCACCAGCGGATGGAGCACCAATTTGGTGCTGCCTTCCTCCAAATGGTTCTTTCCCGACTTTATTGTGGGCGTACAGGGACGATCTACGCAAGACGAGATTGCGCTTGCAGAGATCAAGGGCGATGGCACCATGAATCTTGATGAAAGCCTCGACAAAATTCAGGTGGTGCACCGGACCTACCAAGCAGTCCTCTGGGCGGCGGATGAAGACAAAACGCTGGTGCGGCTTAGCTACGACCGATCAACGAATCGCATTCGTCCATTGTCGGCGTTCCGCGTCGACGATTTGCTCTCAACAGCGCAGTGATGTGGTACACCTTCACCGCTGTTCGTTGGTGGGGTGAGGGAGGTCAGGGGCTGGCATAGTGGTACTCGAACCCTTTCAGACGCTCAAAGTGGGGGCTTTATTGGGGGCTTCGGCAAAAATCATATTGCGATTACGATATTTGAAACATAGACTTAATTGACAATCATGAGTCCTCTCCTGGCACCATTCTGGGGTTTTGGAACCTCCAGAAAAGTCTAATAATTTTATAATTTCAATGTCTTGGTGCGCTGGCTTGTCCGAAGCGGTTTGGGGACATCTTAAACAATCGGGCGATTTTCCGTGAAGGCCGCCCGCGCCATGCTGAACGATGCGCAGGCGCTCGTCGCGCATGGCGATGACCCGGCGGAGGCGAAGAAAGCCCAGGCCGCGCTCGCCGACGCTTACCTTGCGAACAAGGAGCGGGATGGCATCAAGCCGGTGACCATTCGCAAGAACAGATGGCTTCTCAATATGGCAGTGGCCGATTTTGGCGATATGTCCGTCACGCTGGTGAAAGCCGCTCATCCTCAAGACGCTTCAACAACAGGAAGCGTGCGGCAACCTCGAAAACGCCGAGCGGTTGAAGACTATCATCGGCTCTGCTCTGCGGTTCGGCATTGCCATTGGTCGGCTTGATGTGGACCGCACTCCTTGCGTCCGGGGCGCGATCGGGACCAGGACGACGAGATCTCACGAGCAATCACCGATCCCGAGAGGCTCGGGCATCTCCTCCGCGCCATCGCTCCCTATGATGGTCAGCCAACAACGAGGATTGCGCTTAAGCTGATGGCGCTTTTGTTCTCCCGCTCCGGCGAATTGCGATAAGCGAAATGGCAGGAGTTCGACCTCTAAGCGGCCTTGCTAATTTGCTGGGATCAACTCCGTGAACCTCTATGTTTGGGATACCAAAGACCAGTCCCGATCGTTCAGACCCACGGTACAAGCGCTTCGCGATGCGATTGAGCTCGAATCTGACAAGGTCATCACCTACGGTGGCAACGAGGGGATGAGTAGCAACAGCATGAACGAGTGGCTGGCTGTCGAGCATGATGACCTGTCCGCCTATCTGCGTGCTGGTGGTATGAGTTCTGTTTTCGGCGGCAGCCGTGAGGTGAAACTCACCCAGCAGGGCGCTGCGGAGATGTTTTGGGATCTGATGCTTGACCCTGTAAGACCTCGCGAAAGCTGATTTCGGGCAGGGTTATAGGTGGGTGCGTTCGTATCACAGGGCAGTCTGGGCTCCCTCTCCCGCGTCTCACTCCGCGACATCTGGCAGACCGAGGACCGGCATTTCACCCCCTGGCTGGCGCAGGAGGAGAACATCGCGATCCTCGGTGAGGCGCTGGGCCTAGAGCTGGAGGTCGAGGCGCAGGAGCGCTCGGTTGGGCCTTTTCGCGCCGATATTCTGTGTAAGGATCTCGATAACAACTGGATTCTCATCGAGAACCAGCTGGAGCGCACCGACCACACCCATCTCGGTCAGCTGATGACTTACGCCTCGGGCCTCAAGGCGGTGACGATCGTCTGGATCGCCGAGCGCTTCACCGAGGAGCACCGGGCGGCGCTCGACTGGCTTAATCAGATCACCGACGACAGCTTCCGTTTCTTCGGCCTGGAGATCGAACTCTGGCGCATCGGCGACAGTGCGGCGGCGCCGAAGTTCAACATCGTTGCTCAACCGAACCAGTGGTCGAAGACCGTTGGGCAGGCTTCGCGGAGGATCCAAAGCGAGGCGGTTACCGAGACCAAGCAGCTGCAGCTTGCCTTCTGGGAGAAGCTTCACACGCGGCTTGAAAGCCACCAGGTCCTCCGCACACAGAAGCCACGGCCCCAGCACTGGGCGAGTCTCCCCATCGGCCGCTCCGGCATCATGTTGATGGCGAGTATCGACTCTCGAAAGGAGCTTGTCGGGGTGGAGCTCTATCTCGCCGACGATGACGCGACAGCCTTTTTTCACCTCCTGAAAGCCGATCAGCGGGCGATCGAGCAGGAGCTTGGTTTTTCGCCTGAATGGCTACTGTTGCCCGAGCGGCGAGCCTGCCGGATCATCCAGCAGAGATCTGGGGCACCGCTCGAAGATTAAGAACAGTGGGCGGACTATCTCGACTGGGTGGTTCGGACCCTTGAAAGCTTCGACCGAACCTTCCGCCGCAGGGTCCGCGCGCTCGATCCCGCAGACTGGGTGCGATCGGAGGATAGTGAGCCGACGTTATAGGCGATGTCGAATATCTTAAACCCTCACCTGATTACCGACCAGGCATGAGCGAGTCCATCGTCGACGAAGCGGCGGTCTCAATCATTTGATGAGCTTGGATACACTGACCTGCTATAGAGTGTCGTCGGCCCAGACGGTGCGAAACCCGAACGCGCGACGTACCGTGAGGTCCTGCTCCTAGGGCGGTTGGAGGCGGCGCTGGCCGCCGTCAACCATCACGTTCCGCAGCAGGCATTGGCTGATGCCCTCAAACAGATCAGGAACCAGGAAAGCCAACGCTAATCCAAGGAGAACCGACGGCTCCACAAATCCTTACCGAAGGCATCGACATGGAGTTCGCTGGAGAGACGGTACGATCAACGCCCATAAGGTCTGGCTCTTCGATTTTGACAAGCCGGAGCGGAACGGCTGGGTCATCACCAATCAGTTCACGGTGATTGAGAATAGCCGGAAGCGGCGGCCGGATATGGTTGCGTTCGTCAATGGCCTTCCTCTCGCTGTTGTGTGGGTTGAAGAACGCGGGATCGGAGGTCGCCACGCTCGATGGCGCTGTCAGTTAGTGTCAGACCTATAAAAACCAGGTACCAGCCTTGTTCAGGACCAACGTGATTTTCGTCATCTCGGAAGCACTGGAGGCTCGCGTCGGTTCACTGACCGCTGACGAAGAGATCATGTCGATGATTTCCGACCGGTTAAACATCCGACCGCATGGGGCAAGACTTCTTTACTCCGCGCTTCCCAAAGGATCGGGCGCAGCGCTGATCGGCGACAAGGGCGTCAAAGCATATATCCAATCGCGCAGAGGTCGGATGAATCCGGCGATGTTCCGCAAGGAAACCTTCAAGCAGCTCCACAACGTCAAAAATATGTTTGGTAGGCTGAAGGACTGGAGGGGCATCGCAGCACATCGCGATCGCAGTACTGATATCTTCCGGCAGCCATCACAAGGATTT
>JBCCTF010000117.1:0-12338 GCA_039198765.1 Pseudomonadota bacterium | reverse complement strand
GCCAGATTCCATACGCTAGGTGGGTTTGACCCTAAGACCCTTACTTCTCAGCGTGTCATCGTACATGGGAAAAAGGATCTTATAGGTGTACTGGGGAGTAAGCCTATGCCTGCGCTAAAGCGCGCACCCCCGCACCTCATCACCGGGCTTGCTAAAAATCGAGACACCTGCCACCATTTTCTCAAGCCATGGGAGCCAGCGCCGAAAACGGCCGACGCGCTGCCAAAGCAACAGGGGAGGGAATGGAGCGAGCGAGGCTTGCTGGACGGGATCCGGCCAAGTCAGACGACGCTCCGGGCAGCATGACACATACCCAACCCAAGCTCGACCTGTCTCCGAAAGTTTCCGACGAAGTCCGTCAGACCACATGCTACATGTGCGCCTGCCGCTGCGGGATCAATGTGCACATGAAGGACGGCAAGGTGGCCTACATCGAAGGCAACCGCGACCATCCCGTGAACCAAGGCGTGCTTTGCGCCAAGGGCTCCGCGGGGATCATGCAGCACAACGCCCCGTCGCGACTAAGAAAGCCGCTGAAACGCGTGGGCGAGCGCGGCTCCGGTGAGTTCGAAGAGATCGAGTGGGAGGAAGCGCTCCAGATCGCGTGCGACTGGCTGGAGCCCATCCGGCGTGATAACCCAGAAAAGCTCGCGTTCTTCACCGGTCGCGATCAATCCCAGAGCTTCACGAGCTTCTGGGCGCAAAACTTCGGGACACCCAACTACGCGGCTCACGGCGGATTCTGCTCCGTGAACATGGCGGCGGCAGGCATCTACACGATGGGCGGCGCCTTCTGGGAGTTCGGACAGCCTGACTGGGAGCGCACCAAGCTCTTCATGCTCTTCGGCGTGGCAGAGGACCATGACAGCAACCCAATCAAGATCGGCATCGGGAAGCTGAAGGCAAACGGTGGCAAGATCATCGGCGTTAATCCGATCCGGACTGGCTACAACGCCGTTGCGGACGAATGGGTCGGGATCACCCCGGGGACGGACGGGCTCTTTATTCTCGCGCTCATCCACGAGCTCTTGAAAGCCGGGAAGATCGATCTCGACTACTTGGCGCGCTACACGAACTGCCCGGTGCTGGTGAATTCTGATCCGGCTTCGCCCGAGTACGGCCTGCTCTTGCGGGACGACGACGGCAAGTTTCTCGTGATCGACCGCGTCACTGGCAAGCCTGCGGCCTTTGATCAGAAGGGCCTGCGCCCATCGCTTTCGGCCACGTATGAGCGGGACGGCATCACGCATCGACCGGTCATGCACCTTCTCGCTGAGCGATACCTGCAGGAGGAATATGCGCCCGAAGCCGTCGCGGAGCGGTGCGGGGTCTCTGCCCCGCGCATTAAGGCCATCGCTGCGGAGTTGGCACGAGTAGCTTTCGAAGAGGCTTTCGAGCTGCCCATCACCTGGACGGACTTCCGCGGGGAAACGCACACATCGATGCAGGGGCGCCCCGTCTCGTTCCATTCGATGCGCGGGATCTCGGCACACTCGAACGGCTTCCAAACATGCAGGTCGCTGCACCTCCTCCAGATCCTGCTCGGGTCGGTCGAGGTGCCCGGTGGCTTCCGCTTCAAGCCCCCCTACCCCAAGCCTGTGAGCGTTCATCCGAAACCCCATTGCAAGGTCACGCCAGGCAAGCCGCTGGACGGGCCCCATCTCGGCTTTGTCCAAGGCCCTGACGACCTCGCATTAAAAGAAGACGGCACGCCGGCGCGGATCGACAAGGCATTCACGTGGGACAATCCCATGAGCTCGCACGGGCTCATGCATATGGTTATCTCCAACGCCTATGCCGGGGATCCCTACAAGATCGACACGCTCTTCATGTACATGGCGAACATGTCATGGAACTCGACTATGAACACGTCGGGCGTCATGAAGATGCTTACCGACAAGGACGAAAGCGGTGAGTACGTGATCCCGCGCATCATCTACTCGGATGCCTATAGCTCTGAGATGGTGGCCTACGCCGATCTCATCTTACCGGACACCACGTATCTTGAGCGGCATGACTGCATATCTCTCCTCGATCGTCCGATCTGTGAGGCCGACGCCGCGGCAGATGCGATCCGCTGGCCTGTCGTGGAACCCGACCGGGACGTTCGTGGCTTCCAAACCGTGCTCGTACAGCTCGCAAACAAGATGGGGCTGCCCGGATTTACCAATGAGGACGGCAGCGCGAAGTACGAAGACTACGCCGACTACATCACCAATCACGAGCGCAAGCCGGGCATCGGGCCCCTCGCGGGCTTTCGCGGGAACGGGGAGAGCCGTGGGCGCGGCCCCGTGAACCCCGATCAGATTGACCGTTACATCGAAAACGGCGGCTTCTTCGTGAGCCATGTTCCTGAAGAAGCATCCTACATGAAGCCCTGGAACGCGGATTATCAGGATTGGGCCGTGGGGATGGGCCTTTATGACAGCCCGCAGCCCTACATCTTTGACGTCTACGTTGAGACGATGCGCAAGTTCCAACTGGCCGCTGAGGGTCACGGAGACCGCCAGCCGCCGGATCACCTGCGGGCACGCATCAAGGAAACACTCGATCCTCTGCCGATCTGGTATCCCCCATTTGAAGATGGCCGCGTGGATACCGAAGACTTCCCAATCCATGCGCTGACCCAACGCCCTATGGCTATGTATCACTCTTGGGGCACGCAAAATGCGTGGCTGCGCCAGATCCATGGCCACAACCCTCTCTATGTGCCAACAGGTCTTTGGGAGCAGCACGGTTTCAAAACCGGAGACTGGGCGCGCGTTTCATCCGCTCATGGCGAGATCACGGTGCCGGTCGCGCATATGGCCGCGCTCAATGAGAACACCGTCTGGACATGGAACGCGATTGGCAAACGCAAGGGCGCATGGGCGCTTGATGAAGGCGCACCCGAAGCCACAAAAGGCTTCTTGCTCAACCATTTGATCCACGAACTTCTTCCCACCAAGGGCGATGGGCACCGCTGGGCCAACTCTGACCCCATCACAGGTCAGGCGGCTTGGTTCGATCTGCGCGTAAAAATCGAAAAGGTGGCGGCGCCTGCCGAGGCAGAGCCTGCGATCCCGCCGATTAATTCCCCCGTGGGCCAGGGGCCTGAGGTCCTTACCTGGAAGGTTGGGAAATGACGCCGCGCCGGACGCTTCTTCTGATCGCGCTCTTCGTGGCTGTCACCTTTGGCAGCTTTGTCGCCTACATCATACGCTCGCTCAATGCCGTGCCCGCTGCGGCCGTTTCGGGAGGCTTCCCGTGACCACTCTACCAGACAGCACGGACAAGAAGCTCGGGCTCGTTATCGATCTGGACACATGCGTGGGCTGCCACGCCTGCGTCGTGAGCTGCAAGGGCTGGAACACCGAGAATTACGGCGCGCCGCTGTCGGATACCGATCCCTTCGGTGCGGAGCCAGCAGGGACATTCCTGAACCGGGTGCACAGCTATGAAGTGACACCCGACGAGGGCCCTGCCCAGCTCATACACTTTCCAAAATCCTGCCTGCACTGCGAAGATGCGCCCTGCGTGACGGTCTGCCCAACTGGGGCAAGCTACAAGCGGGTGGAAGACGGCATCGTCCTCGTTAACGAAGACCACTGCATCGGATGCGGCCTCTGCGCCTGGGCCTGCCCTTACGGTGCGCGGGAAATGGACGCTGAGG
Source organism: Pseudomonadota bacterium (assembly GCA_039198765.1). Taxonomy (GTDB): domain Bacteria; phylum Pseudomonadota; class Alphaproteobacteria; order Caulobacterales; family Parvularculaceae; genus Parvularcula. Next base: position 8,686 of record JBCCTF010000117.1, on the reverse strand, counting down.
CACAGGTGATGAAGAAGTGCACGCTCTGCGTGGACCGGATCTACAATGAAAACCTGCCCGAGGAGGACCGCGTCCCCTCTTGCGTGCGCACCTGCCCGGCGGGCGCGCGCCACTTCGGCGATCTGGGCGACCCCAACAGCGCGGTGAGCCTTCTTGTGGAAGAAAGGGGCGGCATGGATCTCATGCCCGAGCAAGGTACGCGGCCGGTCAACAAGTACCTTCCGCCCCGGTTGAAAGACACAATCAGCACCTCTGACACCGGCGGCTGCCTGACTCCAGTTGTCGAAGAACCCAAAGGCTTTGTCGGCTGGCTCGACAAAATGCTTGATAAAGTGTGAGCGCCTCCAGATATGCATCCTGCTCCGTCCGTCATCGTCTTCACTACCCTCTCAGGTCTCGGCTTCGGGCTGCTCTTCTGGCTTGGGCTTGGACTGCCGACCGTGACCGGTTGGGGCGCGTTCTTTTACTTCGCGTTGGCCTACGCGCTTTCGGTTGGGGGGCTTTTGGCGTCCACGTTTCACCTGGGCCATCCGGAGCGCGCTTGGCGCGCGTTCACGCAGTGGAGAAGCTCCTGGCTCAGCCGTGAGGGTGTTTGTGCTGTGGCCGCTCTGATCCTGCTTGCGTTCTATGGGGCTGGGCTCGTGTTCTTTGGGACCCGCTGGGGCACCATCGGCGTGATTGGATCGCTTTTGGCGCTTGGCACCGTGTTCACGACGGCAATGATCTACACGCAGCTGAAGACGGTTCCCCGCTGGAATACGCCCCTGACGCCCGCGCTCTTTCTCAGCCTCTCCTTGGCGGGAGGAGCGCTCCTGGCGGGGCAGCTAACGGCGGCGCTTACGCTTCTCATTGCGGCAGCGGCTGTACAGGTGGCCTGGTGGCTGAAGGGCGACGGCGCCCTTGAACGCAGCGGGACCGATCTTGCCACGGCGACGGGGCTGGGGAGCATCGGCGCGGTTCGATCCTTCGAGCCGCCGCATACCGGCACCAACTACCTCTTGAAGGAGTTCGTGTACGTCGTGGGGCGCAAGCACGCGCTCAAGCTACGCGCTATTGCCGGGGTCGCGGGGTACGTGGCCCCTGCCCTCGCCATCGCTGGCGCTGTCGCCTTGGGTGGATCCGTTCCCCTGATCATTCTTGCCGTGCTCCTTCATGCCGGTGGCATCGCTGCCTCCCGCTGGCTCTTTTTCGCAGAGGCCGAGCACGTCGTGGGCCTCTACTACCCGCGAAGCTGACGAACGCCCCTCGCAGACCTCCTAAAACTCCTTTGCGCAGTGCGATGTCGCTTGTCCGACTCAGGAATATGCGATTGTGTACCGGCGATGGTTCTCTGATGCCGAAGGCTGACGAGATGAAAAGGGAACACGGTGCGGCGTAGCCAATAGGCACCAAATCCGTGACTGCCCCCGCAACTGTGAGCGGTGAGCGACCCCACGACAACCACTGGGCCTCAGTGCCTGGGAAGGTTTGGGCAAGCTGTGATCCGCGAGTCAGGAGACCTGCCATCAGCGGAGCGCGCTGCGCTTCGTCCACGCAGCACCAGACAGGCGGGGCGCCTGACGAGGGGTGGAGATGGCTAAGCGACTGAGTGCGCCGCGACATTGGTATGACCCGTCCGTTCCCCGCCGGGGCGGAGGGCCCGATGGGACACGACCACAAGATCTCCGTTTGCACGTCATGCAGACACAAAGGCAGCACCTGCAGGCCGGGATATGAGCTGATCGAAAAGCTGCGCCGCGCCATCGAAGCGGCGGGCGACAGCGTGCCGGAAAGCTTTGAAATATCGGGGGTGGCCTGCATGGCGGGCTGCGACCGGCCCTGCACCGTAGCCTATCACGGGACACGCAAAGCCACGTATCTCTTTGGCGACATTGAACCCGATGAAGACATCGAGGATCTCGTCGCCTTCGCGCGCCAATATGCGTTTCTCCATGATGGCTGGTGCTCGTCGGTCGACCGCCCGGGCAAGCTGAGGAAAAACACGCTCGCGCGCGTTCCTGCAGCGATCATCGCTTTGGAAGAAAGCGAGGCGCGGGCGTCGTGACCTCTGCCGCACTTGATGTCCTCGGAATCAGCTGGGCGCCGAAAAGGAGCGCCCCCACCGTCTTGCACGAGACCACGTTCTCGCTTGCGGCGGGGCGTGTCCTTGGCATCGTTGGCCCAAATGGCGCAGGCAAGACCACGCTCCTACGCCTTCTTTACCGCTTTCACAGGCCGCTAGCCGGCCAAGTCCTGCTGGACGGATCGGACCTCTGGTCGATGGGCGCGCGGGAAGCGGCGCAAAGCGTGGCGGCTGTTTTGCAGGAACAGCCCAGTGACTTTGCTCTCACCGTCGGTGAGATCGTGGCGCTGGGGCGCACACCGCACCGGCGCGGATTTGCGGGCTCTTCAGGTGCCCAGGACATACGCATCATCGACGCAGCCCTCGATCAGCTTGACCTCCATGGCCTTGCGCATCGCCATCTTGGCACGCTGTCGGGAGGTGAGCGGCAAAGGGTCATGGTGGCGCGGGCCCTGGCTCAAGAGCCGCGGCTCCTCATCCTTGATGAACCCACGAATCACCTCGATATCCGCCACCAACTCGAAGTGCTCGAACTTATCCGCCACTTGCCGCTGACAATCGTGACCTCGCTCCACGATCTCAATCTCGCGGCCTCCATTTGCGACGACATCCTGCTTTTGCAGAACGGCCGCCCGCTGGGCTTTGGCCCACCCGGCGACGTGCTCTCAGAAACTGCCGTGAGCCGCGCCTTTCAAGTTTCTGCTCGCCGCGAGCATCTCGCGCCGAGCAACACCGACCACCTGACATTTCATCTTCAAACAGAGAGGACATCCCAATGAAGACGATGTTGATGGGCACCGCCGCCCTGATCCTGACCACAACCGCCGCTGCGGCGACGACCGTTGAGAGCTGCAATCGCACTGTCACCTTCGAAGACGTGCCCGAGCGCGCTGTATCCAACGACGTGAACCTCACCGAGATGATGCTCGTCCTTGGCCTCGCAGACCGCATGGTGGGCTACACGGGCATCTCCGGCTGGAAGACGCTCGATGAGGAAATGCGCGCGGGCGTCGAAGAGCTCCCCGAACTGAGCGCCAAGTATCCGTCTAAGGAAGTCATCGTCGGGGCTGACGCAGACTTCTTCTTTGCCGGTTGGAACTACGGCATGAAGGTGGGTGGAGAGGTGACGCCCGAGACGCTCGCGCCCTTTGGCGTTCAGGTCTATGAGCTGACCGAGAGCTGCACGCATATCATGGACAAAAACAAAGCGTCCCTCGACGATATGTACAACGATCTCATTAACTTGGGTCGCATTTTTGATGTAGAGTCCGAAGCGCAGTCGCTCGTCGATGGCTACAAGGCCGAGCTTGCAGACTTCACGGCGGGTCTCGACAAGGGCGAGCCCCTGCGCGTCTTTGTTTACGATTCTGGTGAGGACACGCCCTTTACCGCGGGCCGGTATGCCATGCCCACGGCCCTCATCGAGGCTGCAGGTGGCGTTAACATCATGGACGATTTCGAGAAGTCCTGGGCGACGGTGACGTGGGAAGAAGTCGTGGAACGGAACCCAGAGGTCGTCATGATCGTGAACTACGGCGACGTCACAGCCGAGCAAAAGCGCGAGTTCATGATGTCGAACCCGGCTTTTGCAAATCTCGATGCCGTCAAGAACGACCGTTTCGTGACGCTGGAATACGTGGAAGCCACGCCGGGCCCGCGCAATATCAAGGCTGTCAAAACGCTCGCTGACGCGTTCTGGGGCCAGTAGGCCATGAGCGAGGCCACGAGCACTCAAGCAGTTCCGCAAACACGCCGGGGGCCTTGGCTCTTTGCGGCAGGCGGTTTTGCGCTTCTCCTGGCCTCGCTTTCCCTTGCCATATCGGTCGGGGCGGTTCCCGTCCCGCTCGGCACGGTCTGGGGTGTCTTTCTCAACAAGATCTCCCCAGGCCTCATCGAAGAAACGTGGAGCCGGGGCCGAGAGGCCATCGTCTGGGAGATCCGTTTTCCCAGGGCGCTCCTGGCTATGATGGTGGGGGCTGGTCTCGCTATGGTGGGGGCAAGCCTGCAAGCCGTGACACGCAACCCGCTGGCCGACCCACACCTGCTGGGGATTTCGTCCGGGGGAGCGTTTGGAGCGATCCTCGCCCTCCTCCACACAGGTCTTTTCCTTGGTCTGCTGACGGTACCGCTCCTGGCCTTTCTGGGCGCGCTCATGGCAACGGGCATAGTCTTGGGTGTGTCTAGGATCGCGGATGCCACGAGTGCTGACCGCCTCGTCCTGGCAGGTGTCGCCGTCTCATTCATCATCATGGCCTGCGCAAACATCCTGATTTTCCTCGGCGACCCGCGCGCAACGCACGTGGTCGTCTTTTGGATGCTGGGCGGGCTGGGCCTCGCGCAGTGGAGCCAGCTTATCTACCCCCTCGCGATCCTCGTCGCGTGCGCCGTCTGGCTCGCAGCGAAAGCCGGGCAGCTGAACGCCATGACCGTGGGAGACGAAACGGCGGCCACGCTCGGCATACCTGTCGCACGCTTTCGTCTTTCGGTTTTTGTCGTGGGGGCGCTCATCACGGGCGTGATGGTGGCCTTTTCCGGGATCATCGGCTTTGTCGGGCTCATGATACCCCACGTGGTTCGAATGCTGGTGGGTGGAGACTACGCGCGTGTCCTGCCGGGCTCTGCCCTTGCGGGTGCGGTCTTTCTCCTCTGGGCGGATATCGTTGCACGGACGGTCATGGCGCCCGAGGACATGCCCATTGGCATCGTCACGGGGCTTATCGGCGGCATGTTTTTCGTCTGGCTGCTTAGCCGACGAAAGATGGGCTGACGGGGCTACAGCATTCGATTTGAGAGCGCGATGCGGACGGCGTGCGTCGTGTTTCGCGCGCCGAGCTTGTCCTTAACCTTCGTCAGGCGAGCCTTCACTGTGGGCTCTGCAATCCCCAGCGAGCCCGCGATTTCCTTCTGCGCGAGCCCCTCAGAGGCCAGTTTGAGTGTCTCAAGCTCCTCGATGGACAACTGGACGCCGAACGTCGCGGCGGCGAGTTGATTGAGAAATGCGGCGCCCTGGGCGATCTCCTCATCGCTGAGCTCCCTGTCATCGCGCGCAAGAGATAAGAGCGACCGTCCGCGCCCTTCTGTTGTAGAGATGGTGGCCCCGTAGATCAGCCCGTGCTCCCGGGCGCGGCGAAACACGGGCGTGACGCTCGAGAAGGTCACTTCAGACCACCGCTTCGAGCCCGTCTTCGTCATCGCCCAATACACGACCGGATCCACGAAGAGGTAGTTTCGGTCCTCATATTCCCGCTGCCAGCTCTCCGGGAAGGTGGAGAGGAGATATTCGGGCCCGCGCAAAGTGAGGTTCAGCGCGATGAGAAACCCAACGTTGCCGATGAACCCAAGTACACTCGTGACGGCCTCGTGCGACTGAGGCAGGCTTTTAAAATTCCCATCGGGCATGGCGATATACTTTTCGATATCCCTTTTGGATAGTTCCTTAAAATACTTCTGCACTACCTTAGGTTGCTTTGCCAGTGTAATTTCATGTTAGAAGACGAGTCCCCCCGCGCTGAGCTCGAGTTCACACTCGATATGATGCAAACGGCTTTGAAATGCTTTGAAATGTTTGAAGAGGATGACGTCCTGACCGTGCGCCAGGACGATCATGGCCTTTGGCTGGTTTCAACCAATAGGCGAGCTTTTCTCGGCAAAGCAAGGATGCCCAGACAACCATTGGAGCGGCTGCACTAGCCATGACCCCCCTCGACAGTGATACCAAAGTCGATCTTCGGATCGCCCCGAGAAGCGTGTCCGACAGTGACACAACCGTAGAAATCGTGCGCTTTCCTCAGGAAGTGCAGCGCTGGCACCTCGTGCAAGAGTACTTCCGCCTCAGGCGGGAAGTGTTCGTTGAACAAATGCGCTGGAAGCTCGACACCCATGAGGATCAGGAGTTCGAGCAATACGATACCTTGAGCGCGACCTACATCATCGCCTCGCAAGGCGGGAAGGTCGTCGGGGGCGCGCGTCTTTTGCGAGCCGACAATCGCAACGGGATCTACCGCTACATGATCCATGACGCCTGCGCGGGTTTGCTTGACGGGTTGCCGCAAGAGCTTTGTGCTGGGGACTTGAGCCCAACGGACCCGGATTGCTGGGAACTGACGCGCCTTGTCTCCACAGGCAACGCTCGGATCGGTGCTGAAATCCTGATGAAATGCAACGCCTTCCTGAAGGCGCAGGGTGCGCGGTTGTGCTTTTTCCTTGGGCCACCGGCATTCATGCGGATGGCGAAATCCATGGGCTTCACGCCGAAGCCCATGGGGCCGATCACCTCAAACGGTGATGGACGGTTCCTTGCCTTTCGCTGCGCTGTCGTCTGACGCACGACTGGGCACCGAAGAAGACAACACGCAACTGTTCTGCGATACTCGCGTCCATTGATTTATTGGATTTGGAGTATCCCATGCAGTTGCGTGTCGCGACTTATAACGTCGAGAACCTCTTTGGCAGGGCCAAGGTGCTCAACTTTTCAGAATACGAGACCGGCGATGACATCATGCGCGACATCGCCGAGATCCAGTCGATCCTCGAGAAGCCTGTCTACTCCGACGCCGACAGGCGGCGTGCGGGCGCGCTCTACAACAAGAACATTAAGTTCATAAATTACAATATCTTGCGCGCCGATGGCGAGAACGTGACGCGCTACCTCTTCAGCCGCATCGACACCAACGGAGACGGTGAGAAGAACGGACACATTCTTACCCCTACCCGCTCAGATCAGTGGCTTGGGTTTCTGACATACGACAGGGACCGCTTCTCCGATGAGACATCCAAGAACACCGCGCGCGTCATCAATGAGGTCGATGCTGACATCCTCTGCATCAATGAGATCGAGAGCCGCCCGATCATGGACCGCTTCAACTCAAACCTTCTGCAGAGCCGCTATCCGTACAACGTACTCATAGATTGCATCACCGATCCGCGCGGGATCGATGTCGGGATCTACTCGAAACACCCGCTCGGCAACGTGCGCACCAACATCTTCACCACCGACCGTGAGGGAAAGCGGATCTTTTCGCGCGACTGCCTTGAGGTAGAGGTGCTCACCCCGGCCGGGCCTGTGCACGTGCTCGCAAATCACCTCAAGTCGAAGAGCCGCGGGGGCGATGACAAACGGAAGGCGCAAGCTGAGGAGATCAAGTCGATCCTTGAGACCCGGTACGATCTGGCCACCGACAAGGTCGTCGTGCTGGGTGACCTCAATGACACGCCCGCCAGTGACCCGCTCGCACCGCTCCTTTCCATGCCTGCGCTGACCGATGCATTTGAGCTTGAGGGGCTGCCGGACGCGGGGCGCTGGAGCTACGTGTATGAGGGCCGTGCGCAGCAGATCGACTACATCCTTGTCTCTGACGCTCTTCGCGGTGGTTTTCGCAGTGCGGGGGCTCGAACGACGCGGTATGCCGCCAGAGTATCTGGCGGGTCAGACGCCCTCGGTTGCTGCCTATTCCACCATCGACAACTGGCGAAATGCGGGCTCGGACCACGCTGCGGTTTTCGCCGACTTCGAGATCTGATCGGCAGGTGAAGCCGTCGCGCTTTGTCGATATGCGGGCCTTCACACGCCCCACTTCAAAGGACTTCGCGACATGGAACCGCATCCGGATTTTGCCGAGACAGACCTGCCGCGCACGGTGTCACTTCCCCACTGCGATATGACCCCGCTCTCTCCTGCGCAGACAAAGGAAGACTACAAGGTCGTCATGGAGGCGTGCAGCCTGCTCAGCCCCGGCTCGGGAGAGTGGCCCGACGGGCTGACCTATGAAGACAACGAGATCGATCTCGCGTGGCATGAGCGTGAGTTCACCGAGAAGCGGTCATTCTCGTGGATCCTGCGCGATGAAACAGGCGGTTATCTCGGCTGTTTCTACATCTATCCGGCCATCGGGGCTCGTGGGGCGGCCAAAGTCAATCTATGGGTACGCAAGAGAGATGATCGGGAAGCACTGGCTCGCGCCCTCAAGGAAGATCTGACGGCTTGGATGGCAGAAGCTTTGCCAAGTGGCATCGCGCTGACTTGGAAGTGCAACCCGGCGGTATGACGGTCTTAGCGCAATAGGTTTTTCGAAGGATGCACCAAAGGGCTTGATTCAGTTGGGGAGGGTCAGCCTCAAGTGACACTTGAATAACGGTCATTAAGCCACTGTCATCAATGATGATATCGATCAATTGTTTCAAAGCAAAGCGGCAGGCGATGAACATTTGCTCCGCCTGCCGCTGATTGCATTTCTAGACTTTGATTAGCCTTCGACGGCTACCGCCAACACGGCCTCGGGTTCAGGCGCATCTTCGAAAGAGCCGCCAAGTGCGAGGTGAAGTTGGACACGCTGGCGCAGCTGCGCGACGCGAACGTTCACTAGGTCACGGCGCGCGTTAAAGAAGCGCAAGCGCGCATCGTCGACGCGATCGATACCAATCTCGCCGGCTTCGTAGCGCTGCTGCTCCACATCAAGTGCCTGACGCAGTTGGTTGACAGCGCGGCTCAATGCTCCGGCTTGGCGCGCGAGGGCTTGCTCGTTGGACAACGCATCTTCCACCTCTTGGAAGGCGGTCAGCGCCGTCGCTGCATAGAGCTCAAGTGCCTGCGTCTGGCGGGCATTGGCGATACGCTCATCAGTTGCG
>JBCCTF010000116.1:0-12376 GCA_039198765.1 Pseudomonadota bacterium | reverse complement strand
TGATCGAGTAGAACTCAACCTCTTCATCCCAGGCTGGGCTGGCGATGGAATAGGCGCGGAGGAGGGGTTTGCCGTCCTCTTTCATCAAGCCGATCATGACAAACTCGCCGGAGCGGAACCGGAACGCAGCCGGGCGGGTCAGGCGGAACTTGAACAGACGGTCGGTGTAGTGATGAACCGAAAGCACCTTCTCCACCGAGGCGAGTTTCGGGTTCACAACAGGCTTTTCAGCTAGGGCAGCTTCACTCACGGGCAGGTCTTTCTCAAACTCGGTTGTTGCGGTGCACATAGGTCGTCGGGCGCACCTTGGCCACACTTGCATTTCTGCAGGCCTGTTTAGATATCGCCCTCAATTGCGCGGGGACCAGCGCCATTTTTGCTGAGCCGATCATCGGGGTTGTAGAGCGGGCATTTCTCCATCGACAGGCAGCCGCATCCTATGCAGCCGTCTAGGTATGATCGCAGGCGCTGCATCTTCTCAATCCTCGCTTCCAGGTCCGATTGCCATGCCGATGCCACCTCGGCCCAGTGGGCTTTGCTGGAGGGTTGGTCATGGGGCAGGGAGGCGAGCTTCTCTTTGATTTCGCTCAAGCTGATGCCGAGACCTTGGGCTGCTTTGATGACTCCGAGGCGGCGGAGGGTCGTTCGGTCGTACCGCCGCTGGTTCCCCTCAGTGCGCCAGGAACGGATGAGGCCTTCTCGCTCATAGAAGTGGAGGGCGGAGACGGTCATGCCCATCCGGGCGGCGGCTTCTCCGGGTGAGAGGGCCTTCGGCATTTTTCTCACTTGCAAAGCTTGACCTCAACTGAGCTTGAGGTTTGATAAGCCTGTCTCCAGCCTTTGTCGAGAGGAGACATTCCCATGCTACGCTTTCTGATCCGCCTGTTGTCGCTGCTGTTCAGGCGCGCGTCGCCTCGCCTCACGCGCTGGTGGGACGGGGCAGAGGAGATGGCGCGGCTCGGCTGGCCTTGGAAATGATGGCCTAAGTGCTTGTGCGCGGTGGTCTCACGACCCCACATGTCGATTCGAGATGGTGGGTAGGCGGGATGCGGTTGTTGCTGAGTGCGCTTGTGGGTTTGGTGATCGTGGGCGTGGTCTTGGTGGGCCTCGAAGCGATGACTGTGCGGAGTGAGGAGCGGCGCTTTCCTCCGCCGGGTACGTTCATTGATGGAAGCTCAGGACGCCTCCACATCCAATGCGCCGGAGAAGAGAGCGCGCCACTGGTGATCCTAGAGGCTGGCGCGGGCGCCAGTTCCCTCGATTGGGCCACGATGTTCGATGCGTTGGGCGATGACCTGCGCGTTTGCGCCTATGATCGTGCGGGCTTTGGCTGGAGCCCCAGGGGCCCGAGGCCGAGGGATTTCACAGCGCTGGAAGCTGACTTCGATGCGTTTGTTGATGGGGTCAGCGAAGACGAGGCGTTTGTCCTAGCGGGACACTCGTTCGGCGGGTTGTTGGTTCAGGCTTATGCTGCGCGTCAGCCCGAGCGAGTCCAGGGGCTGGTGCTGGTGGATGCGTTAGATGCTGTGCTGGCGGAAGAGATGGCGCAGACCAACGGCGGCAGTGTTGCCTATGTTCGTGCAGGCGCGGTGGCGACCGTCTTCGGCGTTCCGCGTCGGCTTGGGCTGGTGCCTCAGCCTGCAGGAACACCGGCGGAGGTGGCCGGCGCGATGAAGGCGCGGACCCTAACACGGAGCACGATGTTGACCGCGGCCGATGAGTCGGAGGGACTTATGTCCGTTGTCGACGCCGTGCGTAATAGGCCTTCGTTGTCTGGTGACTTTCCTGTGGCGGTGATCTCTCGGAAGCCGTCCGAGGGCGGCGGTGCGTTTGAGGATCAGTGGGCTGCGGCGCAAGCGCGGCTTGCGGAATTGACTGATGCCACGACCCATCAGGTGGCACCGTCCAGCAATCACCATGTGCAGTTCTCTTCGCCTGACCTCGTCGCTGATGCGATCCGCAAAATGACGCGCTGAGGGTTCGCTCTTGGCAGGACGCTCGTGTCGTGGCCTACACGGGCGAGCTGAGAATTACTGCTGGAGGACACCATGAGCACCATCACTTTCAACGACCGCGTCGCTATCGTCACCGGAGCAGGCGCAGGCCTGGGCCGATCCCATGCGCTCGCCCTCGCTAAGCGCGGGGTGAAGGTGGTCGTGAATGACCTTGGCGGCACGGTGGCCGGCGAAGGCGGCTCGCTCGGTCCGGCTGAGGCTGTGGCGAAACAAATCCGCGATGGCGGCGGCGAGGCGATTGCAAACGGTGCGTCGGTGACCGATCCTGAAGGCGTGGCGGCGATGGTCGGTGAGGCGGTCGATGCGTTCGGGCACGTGGATATCCTCGTGAACAACGCGGGCGTCTTGCGGGACAAGAGCTTCTCGAAGATGTCGATCGATGACTTCCGCTTTGTCCTTGATGTGCACCTGATGGGCTCGGTGACCTGCACCAAGGCGGTCTGGGACCACATGCGGGAGCGCGAGTATGGGCGGATCGTGATGACCTCGTCCTCGTCAGGGCTCTACGGCAACTTTGGTCAGTCGAATTATGGCGCGGCGAAGATGGGCCTCGTGGGGCTGATGAACGTTCTGCACATTGAGGGCATTCAGAAGGGCATCCACGTGAACACCCTCGCGCCGACGGCGGCGACGCGGATGACGGAAGGGCTGATCCCTGAGGAGATGCTCAAGCTGATGACGCCGGAGAGTGTGACGGCGGGACTTCTCACCCTGGCCTGTGACGAGGCGCCGTCGCGCTTGATCCTCGCGGCGGGCGCGGGCGGTTATGCGGCGACACGGATTACCGAGACGGACGGCATCTCACTGCCCGTTGATCGTCAGACCCCTGAAGAGGTCATGGCGCAGATGCAGGCCATCCTGAACGAGGACGGCGAGCAGATGCTCGAAGATGGCTCAGGTCAGACGATGAAGTTCCTGAACAAAGCGATGCAGCACAAAGGCTGACGCTTACCAGTCGACACCGATGCTGAGACGGGCGGAACCCATGGTCGTGGTGTCGCCCTTCTCTCCGTAGAGGCCGCCCGACACACGGATGATCCCTGTACGGTAGATGAACTCCAGGCCTGCATAGGCCGCGGTCTCGTCACGATCTTGAGTGAGGGTGAAGACCTCGCCGCCATCGAAACGGAAATCCGCCGTGAGGGGATCGGTCTCAAGCTCTTGGCTGATGCCGGCGGTCAGGGCGACTTGCGAGACGCTTCGGCCATCGAGGTTGCGGCGGCCTGTGAAGTCGATGCTGCCGTCATCAACCTGGCCACGGGTCCAGGTCAGGGCTGCGCCTGTATTCACGCGGAGCGAGTTGAAGTCCCGCTCCAGCGCTTCGAGGGCGAGGCTGTCATTCGGGTTATCCTCAGTGTACCCATCTTCGGTCAGGGAAAGATAATCAAAGCTGACCGCTGGGACGAAGGCGAAGCGCTCACCTATCGGGAGTTTGTACTGGGCGCGCCCTGAGGCGTGCACTTGGGATCCGTCCCAATTTCCGTCGAACTCTCGGATGAGGCCGTTCAGCTGAATCTCCCTCTCGCTCGACGATGAGGAAGAGCCATATCCTCCGTGTGCATCAAAGGCGAAGTTGCCGAGGCGTTTTGCACCGTACACGTCAAACCCCACAGTACTTCGGTTGCTAGGCAGATCAGCTTCACCAAAAGTCTCAAACCGTGAGGAGGAGAAGGTCACCGCCGCGCCAAGGACGTCGAGGCCGAGTAGAGGGGCGTCCGCACCCATGGCGAGGACAAGCCCGCCGCCGGAGTAGCCTGGGTTTTCTCCTTCGGTGGCGCGGTCAAGGTAGTAGAATTGCTCCTGGAACCAGAACCGACCAACTTTGTCTCTACCGGCGCCGATGAGGTTGGAGCGGTCGGAGATCAGTGTGCCGATGGTCGATGTCTGCGCACGCACGGCGTTCAGCGGCATGTCGATCGGGTCAGGCAGCAGCTGGTCGAACGCTGCTGTGAATTCTTCTTGCGTGGTCAGGCCGTAGATTTCAGTGGTCAGCTCTGTGTCGGCTGCGAGGGCGGCGAGCACCGGTTCGAAGGCACTCTGCACGCTCTCGCCGAGGCCGACCTCGTTCGCCTCAAGCCGGCGCCGGGTTAGGACGAGCGATGTTTCGGTCGCGTCCGCGAACGATAGCGTCTCATCCACGAGGAATGAGCTGGTCGCGGCGTTGTTCGCGTTCACCGCTGCGAGATCGATGTCGAAGGATGTGGCGTCGATCAGGGTCGTCTGCACGGTTCCTGAGAAGCCAGCCGCGTAGCTGAAGGCGAGGCTGGATGCGTCATCAATCGTTACGATGTCGGTCGAGTTGATCCGTGCAACCGCATTGTCGTTGTCTGCCAGGGAGAATGTTAGCTCTGCGCCATTCTGTACGGTCAGACCGTTGAGGGCGAGTTGGTCTTCGTTGTTGATCTGAAGATCTGCATCATCGATCAGGATCTTCAGTGTACCCGCACTTTCGAAGGTGCCGGTCCATTCTGCACCGCCAGACAGCTCTAGGCGGCTATCGCCGGTGCCGAAGTTGATGGCTGCGTCTGCGATCACATTGTCGAACCTCACGGTGTCATTGCCCGTGCCCGTGTGGATCGCGCCCGCAAACCGGGTCTCGTTCTCGAAGCTCAGGAGGTCATTGCCTGCGCCGAGGTCGATATCACCTGCGATGGCGCCTGCGTCCGAGATGAACGTGTCGTCGCCTGAACCTGTGGTCACGTTACCGTTGATGAAGCCGAAGTTGGCACTGCTCAGCACACCGAGCTCTTCAGGAGCGGTGTTGTTGATCGTGATGCCTGATGTGTTCGCGCTGAAGTCGAGCGCCACATCGACGAAGTCGCTTTCATTGTCCGCTGAGCCGGTGATGATCCCGGTGTTCGTGAAACTGGTCAGTGTGCCTGAGCGGTCGATGACCGCAATGGCAGCCCCGCCGCTGCTGCTGGCGAAGAGCTGGTCGCGGTTGATAAAGCTGGTGACGGTGGCGTCAGCGCCGATCTGGACCGCGATCGCGCTTTCGTCGTCGCCTGTTGCGAAGGCGTCGATGTCGGTGATGTTGAAGAATTCAGGCAGCACCGTCGTGCCGGCGATATCGAAGGCGATGGCGGTGCCGGTCTCGGCGTCGGAGAGGACGCGGCCTTCGTTGCGGAAGCCGTTGGTGAAGGTGGCGTCGTTGATCAGGATCGCGGTGGTATCGAGGCCGTTGTAGGTGCCCACTGTCCGGAGGTCGCCACGGTTGACGAAGCTCCAGGTGCCGTACTCCTCGGGCAGATTGTCTTCTGCGGCTAGCGTGCCGAACGAGGCGCCGTCGATGCGCAGTGCGTTGCCAGAGCCGAGGACCTGAATGACCGCGTCGGCGGCCTGGCCGGGCTCGACCTCCTCATCGAACAGGCCGTTGTTATCGACGTCGATGAAGCCGTCGATCAGGAAGCCGCCGGCGACATCGCCCAGAACGACGAGACCATCGCCGGACAGCCGAGAGACTTGCAGATCGTTATTGATATCGGGGTCGGCTGCAGCGTCAGGGAACACATCGGTGAAGCCTGTGACCGCGATGTTGCCGCCGAAGGTGATCTGGCCGCCATAGGTGCCGTCGAGCACGGCGCCGTCGCTTTCAACGCCTGTGGACTGGATCGTGCCGGGGAGGCCGAAGGTGACGTCGCCGGTCGCGCCGCTCAGGCGGATACCGGTTGAATTGTCGCCTTCAAGAAAGACGTTGGCCTCCGAAGCGAATGTGCCATCGAGCGCGCCGGCGATGAAGATGCCGCCGCCATTGTCGCTTTCGACGAGAATATCTGCGGAGCTGGTGGATGAGGCGGAGACCAAGCTGATCGAGCCTGACAGCGGTTGGCCATCGCTCAAGATGCCCCAGCGGCCGGTCGGATAGGTGACCGGATCTTCGCTGTCCTGTTCGATCGAGCTCTCAATCGTGATGTCGCCGGTCTGGGTATAGTCGAGGGCACGGCCGCCGATGATAGACACGGCACCGAAGTTTGTGCCTTCGCCTTCGACCACCAGTTCGCCTGCGAGATTGACCGTGTTGTCGCTGTCGATGACCAGGGCGGCCTCGTCGGAAACGGTGATCGTCGATCCGGCATCCACCTGGACGCTGCCGTCGCGCGAGGTTTCGAGCGGCTCAGTCCTGTCTTCGCTGACGATTGTGTCCTGCGCGAAACCGGTGCCGATGCTGATAGAGAGTGAGATCAGGCTGCAGCCCAGCATGCGGTTGACGTTCGCCATAGTCCAAAATCTCCTGACGCCTCGAAGACGGCGTGCCCCCGGCTCGGGTGTCTCTAGCCTGCCTATCTGCAAATGATAGCCACTCCGCTCAATTCTTAACGAAGCGCCCCGAGCCGCGCACCCGTTTAGGCCGCTGCCTTTCAAGGAATCAATGCGACGGCACTGTTGCCTATCTGCCGCGCCCTGTTGCTGATTTGTGACCCTAGCGATTTCAGCGTTGACTCCAGGCCTATTCGCAGAGATATACGCCGCACGCTGAGCGTTTGTGGCTCAGTGCAGGAAGGTCAGTGCAATGACGAAAACGTTATCGATTGAGCCTGGAGGCTCACAACACAGCTGACGCCCTGACCGGCTCCGCCGCGAAGGGCTTCGTTTGAACGATCCCTTTGATGGAGGCGGAGATGAACAATCCTCCCCAAAAGAATGCTGTGCGCAAAGCGCCAGTGATCCGTACCCGGCCGTTTGGTTGGCTGACCGATGATCTTCTCGTCGTGTTCGAGCGAGAGCCAGCGCGCCTGCGCGTTTGGATGGCGGCGACCCGGCGTGAGTGGCACTTTGCTGGGATGGTCTTCGCTCTGCTGGATAATAAGGCGCGCTTTGATGAGATCGAGGCGATGCTGTTTGTCCGGAAGAAGACTGAGATTCTCCATGCGGCATGCCCAGGGGCTGATCCCAAGCTGATCAAGCTGGCGGGGAAGCTCTGCGGCAAACTGTGGCGACCCGCGACCTACCGTAGCCTCGCAGCGCTGGTCCGCGATCCCTCGGCGTCACGGCTTCTGCTCCGTGCACGGCGGATTGATCGTCGACAGGTGATGGCCCTCGCAAAGGTGCCGGCTACGCTGCGCTGTCCCGCAGTTTTTGCGCGACTTAAGAAGCGCAGTGATGCGGAGAAGCTGACGTTTGCCATTGGCCTCGTTGAGCGGATCAGGCCGACCCTCGGCCGCGATGCCGTGCTGCGAAGCCTTGCGCAGACCAAGCCCAACGTTCCGCTTGAAGCGTGGGTGCGGAAGCACTTCCGTGCAGCCTGCTTTCCCGCTCCGCCGTGGGCGGGGACGGATAAGCTGAAGCCGCTGGACAATTGGGACGCTATTCAGCGTACGGCTCTTAGCTTCAAGAACTGCATCCGCACCTATGTGCGCGATGTGCTGGCGGGCTCGTGCTACCTCTATCTCTACCGTCTCGACGGGAAAGATACTGCGGTGGTGGAGTTCATCAGGCTCGCCGACGGCGTCTGGGCGATTGATGAGATCGAAGGCCCGGACAACGTTCCTCTGGCACCTGCCGTGGAGGCGGATGTCATCGCCGAAGCAGCAGGCGCAGCGCTCAAGCTGCCTGGTGATGCTTCAGTTTGGGCCTGGGCGGACCCTTCGCATTAAAATGCGGAGGGCCGCTTAGTGCCTGCGGCGGCGATCCCGGTCGCGGCCCCAGCCGTCGAAGGTGATCTTCTGCACACGGCCGTTTTTGTATTGGCAAGAGAACTGGCGCTGACGTCCGCGCCGCTCGACCGTTCCGCGCACATCGTGGCGGCGGTTGCTTCGGCGCCAGCTGTAGTCGATGCCGAACACGTCCTGCGCGCCGTACTCTGATCGCATGATCGCGCTGCAGCTGCGGATGGCGGCGCGGCGCTGGGAGCCTTGGCCGCGGCCTCGGTTATCATCGAAACGTCCACCCCCGCGGTTCCACCCGTTAAACGTCACTTTGGTGACCCGACCGCGCCGTACTTGGCAGGAGAAATCCCGATCGTTCCCGCGACGTCTTGCAACCCCGCGCACGTCATAGCGGTTGTTGCTTTCGCGATAGCTGGCGCGGACACGCACGATGCTGCGTGCGCCGTAATCATCCAGCATGATGTTGCTGCAAAGACGCTCCGCTCGCCGAAGTCCGTCGCCTCGCGCAGAGGCTTCGGTGGTGATGGCCATCGCCAGGACCATCATGACAGCAGCGTAAGGCACGGTTTTCATAAAGGGTTTCTCCCTTCTTTATCTCGCCCCGCCGCAGATATTTAGGGATCTCCTAGCCTCACCGCTAGGGTTTTAAACTCAGCTTGAGAGCGCCGTGATCCAAAGCCGGGTGAAGTGGAATACCCATGGCTGACGCCTCAATGATCTTTGCGTCCAAACCAGCCCCGCAGAATCCGCGGGGGATCAAGCCCTTTCAGAAGCAAGAGGGCGATGCTGGCAGCGACCAGTCGAAGTCGGGCTTTACGGATCTGTTAAGCGCGATCGAGGACGTCGCGCAGTCCAGTGATCAAGTGGTCGCTGTGCCTGTTGAGGTGCCCGCTGCGCAGTTGCCGCAGACTGCGCTGACAGCATCTGCGCTTGGTGGTGATGCCCAGCAGAAAGCGCCTGAGGCGTATCGCCTGACCCCCTTCAAAGAAATCCGTCTGCTGATCGACGCGGAGACGAAGCCGCTGCCGGAGCGCCGGGTGACGGTTGACCTCGCGAGCCAGGTTCAGGGCAAGCCTGCTTCGGCAGACCTGCCGTTTCTGACCAGCCAGCAGAGCCCGCTGACCCCGTCGCAGATTGCTGCGCTGGGCGGTCTTGAGGAAGCTCAGGTGTTGCCGCGGACGATGACGCCCCAGGATATCGCGGCGGTGAAGGCTGAGATCCAACCTGTGCTCACCGGTCGCGCGGACAGCGCCTCGCTTCCGCAAGCGCCGGTGGAGACATCCAACCCGGTCGTCCGCCAGGTGGCGACGAACCTGCAGTACATCGCCCGCGGTGACGTGGAGCGTCTGCGGTTTGATCTGCACCCTGAGGAACTGGGCCGAGTTCAGATCCAGCTGTCCAAGTCGGGTACCCTGACGCGCGTCACTGTCGTCACTGAGACGGCGCAAGCCTTCGAGATGCTGAAAGCCGGTGCGCACTCCCTGCAGCAGGACCTCGCGCGGGCGGGTTTTGATGCTGACGACGTGCGGTTTGAGAGTCGCGAAGATCGCGGCGAAGGCCGCCAGGCTGAAGCTGACGAACGGCGCGAGCGTGAAGACCGCCGTGCTGAGCGTGAAGAAGCTGAAGAGCGCCGCGAAATCCTGATCCGGGCTGCGAACCGCAGCGACCGTACCATTTTCCTTTGAGAATCAAGGACTGAAGAACGATGACGAACATCCAGCCGATTGAGACGAACACGAACACCGGCCTCGGTGCCCAGGAAGGCACCACGCAGGTCGCGCGTCGCGCCCTGACGGAAGATCTCGACACGTTCCTCACCCTGCTGACGAAACAGCTGCAGAACCAAGACCCGCTGCAGCCAATGGACACGAACCAATTCGTCGATCAGTTGACCCAGTTCTCCGAACTTGAGCAGGGCTTCGACCAGACCGAGACCCTGAAAGAGATCGCAGCGTCCCTCCGCGGTGACGAGCGGCAAGCAGAGATCAGCTATCTTGGCCGCGTTGTTGAAGCTGAGTCCGAGACGATTGCTCTCCCCGCAAACGGTGGAGCGCGCTTCTCGTTTGAAATTACGGCGCCTACGGACGATGCTGAGATGCGCATCTTCGACCAGACCGGCAACATCGTCGCGAAGTTCGACGTTGAGGGCGACCTTGGCCGCTACAGCGCGGGCTGGGACGGTCAGACACTGTTCGGCGCTACGGCCGCGCCTGGCCTTTACCGCGCACAGGTCGTGGCTAAGTCCGATACGGATCAAGAGCGCCTCGCTGGCCGGGTCCTTTCGGGCGGTGAAGTTCGTGAGGTGCGGTTCGAAGGCGGCCAGACCCGCCTGATCCTCGACCAGGGCCAGATCATCACATCGGACGAAGTCCGCCGCGTCGGTATCGTCCCCGCTCAGCCGGACGCGTAACCGTCGCGCGGCAGCTTGTCGCAAAACTGTTATTGTTGTCATCGCAACGCAGTTTTTCATCGCCGATGGGTGGTACCTGCGTGGTCGCGCGCCTAATTCTCCAATCCCGGATCGGAAGGGCGTCCTCCTCCCCCCTCGGGACGTTTCCTGATCTGTGTTTCCTAACCGAGCGTTCTATCGGCTGATGGTGTTCCCCCAACTGTCCATCAGCTGAACTCTCGGAAGGCGGCCGGCGCGACCCTCCCCCCCTGACATTAGCGCCGGTCGCCGACCCTTCCTTTCTAATCACCTGGACTTGCGCAGTGCCCAAAGAACCGCTTTCTCGCGTGGGTTTTGAGCTGCCTTCTGGTGAGACGTTTCATGCGCGCTGTTCTGATCGCGATTATTCTCTGGTCGAGCTGCTCTGCCTGGGCCCAGCCTGCTGAGATTGACGACCCTGTCGTTGCTGCGCTGGCGGAGGAAGTTTCCCAACGGGCGGAGAGCCTTTCGGCCATTGAACAACGTCTCACGGAGGATCTGCCCCAACGCGAGCTGCTGCGGCTGCGCGACAATGTCCGAGAGCTGCGCCGTAGGGGTGATGTCGCTGTCGGCATACTCGAAGACGAGCAGGCGAAAATCGATGCGGCCCTCGGTGAGCTGGGCGCGGCACCTGAAGAAGGAGCGCCGGAGGAGCCGGAGGTTCTACGCGAACAGAGGCAAGAGCTCACCGCCCAGCGCGGAGCGGTGGTTGGCGTCCTTTCCCAAGCCCACGTGAACCAAGCAACAGCGACTCAGCTGATCGAGCAGATCGCTCTTGGCCGGCGCCAGGCCTTCACAGGCCGGCTGTTCGCACGCGGTCCCCTTTTGATTGTGCCGGAGACATGGCGCCTGGCCTGGCAAGGCCTGACGGAGACGACCGGCAAAGCGCACACGAATGTCAGTGAGTGGGCTGCGGAGCGGCTGACGCCCGAGGGGCGGAACAAGGCACTGGTCAGCCTGTCTGTCGCGCTGGCGATCGCAGCGCTGCTCTATCTTGGTGTCAGGCGTGTTGCTCAGCGGCTCATTGCGCAGCGCGTGGCCGGTGTGGAAGCGCTGCAGTCACGGCGGATCATGTTGGCCGGTGCGCGGACGGTGTCGCGGATGGCCTTCGGCCTCATCGTTTGTTTCTTCATCTCTGAGGCGCTGCGGTTTGAAGACCTGCTTCCTGTTAACGCCGCGCCGTTCGTGCGTTCGGTTTGGGTGGGTATCCTGACCCTGCTGTTTGCTGATGGTGTCAGTCACGCATTCGTCGCGGCTAAGGACAAGCGCTGGCAGATATTGCCGCTCGATGCAGGGCAAGCGATTTTGATCCGTACGCTGGTCATGACCTCGGCGATCGTGCTTGTACTTGATCTTTGGCTGGTCCGCGCGGATCAGTGGATTGGGTCGGTACCGTCGCTCGTCTTTGTGCAGAAGGGCGTCATGGCCGTTGTTCTCAGCGTCCTGCTTCTGCTGTTGGCGCGAAAGTCTCTCTGGGAAAGTGATCCGGAGGCTGACGAAGAGGCTGCTGCCGAAAGTGAGGAGGCCCAGAAGCGCCCTGATTTTTGGAAGCGCGGAAGGTTTGCTGGGCGTGCTGCTGCGGTCTTTGCCATTCTCGCAGCGATCGCAGGCTTTGCTGAGTTCGGCCATTTTCTCGCGACGCGCTCCTTTGCGCTCCTTGCGCTGATGTGCGCGTTCTTCCTCCTCCGTTCGTTCCTTCGGGAGGCCGTCCGGTTGGTTGACAAGCGCTTCTCATCCGAAGCGATGGAGGAAGAGGATTCGGAGACGCATCTCCTGTACTACTGGACCGGCGTAGCGCTCGACCTCCTTGCTGCGTTGATCTTTATTCCGTTCGTGCTCGTCCTTTTTGGTGCAGCGTGGGCGGACGTGCGTAGCTGGGTCAGTGATGCGTTCTTTGGCTTCCGAATTGGCCAGATCAACATCAGTGTGGCGAAGATCGTCACGGCCGTTGCGATCACGGCAGGCATCGTCTGGGTCACACGGTCTGTGCAGAATGCGGCGGAGAAACAGCTCTTCCCGCGCTCCCGTATCGACGTGGGGGTGCAGAATTCGCTGAAGACCCTGATCGGCTACGTTGGCCTCGTCATCGCGGTCGCCTTTGGCATCAGCGCCCTTGGTTTTGACTTCACCAACCTAGCGATCATTGCTGGTGCCTTGTCCGTCGGTATTGGTTTCGGTCTGCAGTCGATCGTTGGCAACTTTGTCAGTGGACTGATCCTCCTGTTCGAGCGCCCTGTTAAGGTTGGCGACTGGGTCGTGACGTCGGCGGGTGAGGGGATCGTCAAAAAGATCTCCGTTCGTTCGACCGAGATTGAGACCTTCGACCG
>JBCCTF010000115.1:0-12522 GCA_039198765.1 Pseudomonadota bacterium | reverse complement strand
GCCGATGGCGATGTCCTGCGCGACGTTATTGACCCCGCCGCGGGGTTGGAGATTGAGCCTTGAAGAGCCGCCCCGCCTCTCGCTTCGATGTTGAGCTGGTCTATGATGAGCTGAAGGCTCGCCGCGGCGAGACCCTGCGCTCCTCGGCGGCTCAAGTCGAATCGATCCGCAGGCGGCTTATTCTTTGCGGCCTGGGCTTGGCGATGGTATTCGCCACCCTCGGCCTAAGGACGACCCAACTTGCGCTCGACACCCCCGCGCCCGTGTTCCGCACGGCGTCAACGGCGAAGACGGAAGACAGCGCCCGCATCGAAGACGTGAACGGCCGCGCCCTCGCCGTGACCCTTGAGGGCTTTGGCCTCGCTGTGAACGGGGCGGAAGTTTGGGATGCGTTCGAGGCCGTCGAGGCCCTCGCTACCGTTTTTCCTGATCTCAACGTCGACAACCTGCTCACCCGCCTTCAAGCTAAAGAGCGCGTGGTCATCGCGCGGGTCATCAGCGATCTTCAGCGTGAAGAGGTTCTCGCCCTCGGCCTGCCTGGCGTCTCGTTTCCCGAAACCGATATCCGCGCGTATCCGCAGGGGCGCCTGTTCAGCCACGTGGTGGGCTACCAGATCCCCGGTCGCGGCGGTGTCACCGGCCTCGAAGCAGCGATGACGGCGGCGGAGCTTTCCGGTTCTCAACGCACCAACCTCAACATCGCGGCGCAGACCGTGCTTCTCTCCGAACTGATCAGTGCCCAGCGCACCTTCAAGGCGAAGGCGGCCTGGGGTGTGCTGATGAACGCCAAGACCGGCGCAGTGGCGGCCATGGCGAGCCTGCCTGACTTCGACCCCAACGTGCCCGGCGCAAGCCCTGCCTCAGCGCGGCGCAACCGGGTGGTCTCGGACAATTACGAACTCGGCTCAGCCTTCAAACCGCTCACTGTAGCAATGGCTCTCGACGACGGTTTCGTCAGTCTCAAAACGCCCGTCGATGTCACATCACCACTCCGTGTCGGTGACTGGGCCATCGAAGACTATTCCGACAAAGGCCCCGTCCTCTCGGTAGAAGACGTCCTCGCTTATTCCTCGAACATCGGCACGGGCCAGCTGGCGCTCCTTCTCGGAGAGGCTGATTTCGTCGGCGCTCTGGAGGCCTACGGCCTGACCGAGCGCCTCGAAACGGTGCTTCCTGAAAGCCGCCAGCCGGCGCTCCCTGCCGCATGGGGCGAGGCCGAGATCGCCACGGTTTCCTATGGCCACGGCATCGCCGTTTCTCCGCTCCATCTCACCACCAGCTTCGCAGCCATGGTCAACGGTGGCCGCCTGATCACCCCGCGCTTCCTCGCCGATGAGCCGATCGAAGAGCGCGACGTCATCTCTCCCGAGGCCAGCAAGATGATGCGCCGCGCCCTGCGGACCGCCGTCACCCGCGGCACGGGCAGCAAAGCAGAAGCGCCTGGATATTATGTGATCGGTAAGACTGCCACGGCGGACAAGCCGGGCGTCGGCGGCTATGACGACAACGGACCGTTGCTCTCAAGCTTCATCGGCGCGTTTCCTGGCTACGACCCTGAATGGGTGCTGCTTATCAGCCTTGATGAGCCCCAGGGGACACGGAAGACCTACGGCTACGCGACCGCAGGCTTCACCGCAGCGCCGGTGTTCAGCCGGGTGGTGGAGCGGCTGGCCCCGGTCTTGGGGATCATGCCGGTGGGTGATGACGTCGCCGCAGACGGCTTCGTGACGGTCCTGGACGAACGGGCGAGCCTGCTCCCATCAGAGGGCGCCGCCGCCCTTGATGGGAGAGCACGATGAAGCTGCAGGACCTCACGGCCCTCGCCAGGCATTTGCCAGAAGTGGAGATCACGGGCCTCACCGCGGACAGCCGCGCCGTGGGCGAGGGGTTCCTCTTCGCCGCTCTGGAAGGCACAGCCACCGACGGCCGGCTTTACATCGATGATGCTGTGAAGAACGGCGCTGCCGCCATCCTCGCTAGGCCGGGCACGGAAGCACCGATCCCTGTCGTTGAAAGCGAGAACCCACGCCTGACCCTGGCAATGCTGGCCATGGCCTTCTTCCGGGGACAGCCGCGCGTCATTGCTGGCGTCACGGGGACCAATGGCAAGACTTCGGTGGCGCGGTTCGCTCAGCAGCTCTGGGCGCTTCTCGGCTGCCGGTCGGGGAGCATCGGCACCTTGGGTGCCTTTGCGTCGGGTTATGAGTACGCGCTGAAACACACCACGCCTGATCCGGTAGAGCTCCACCAAGTCTTGGGTGGGATGAACACGGTGGGAACGACCCACGTGGCGATGGAAATCTCCAGCCACGGCCTCGCCCAGTTCCGCGCCGACGGCGTGAACCTTGAGCTGGCGGCGTTCACCAACATCACCCGCGACCATTTCGACTACCACAAAGACTTCGAAGACTACTACGCCGCAAAGAGCCGTCTGTTCACGGAGCTTCTGCCCCGCGGCAAGACGGTCATTATCGCCGCCGAAGGTCCTGGCGCAGACCGCGCAGTCGCCGATGCCGAAGCCGCTGGTCGCCGCGCCGTCACTGTCGGTCGCCACGGGAAACTCCTCCGGCTGACCGAGCTTCATCCCGCAGCCACGGGTCTTCACATCACGGTGGAAGCGGAAGATCGTACCTACAAGCTCCGCCTGCCGATGATTGGCGCGTTCCAAGCCGAGAATGCGCTCGTCGCAGCGGGGCTCGTGATCGAAAGCGGCTACGCGCCGTCGCTGGTGCTGCCTAAACTCGAAGAGATCTCTGCTGCACCCGGACGGATGCAGCTCGCAGCCGTTCGCAAAATGCGCGGCGGCGAAGCGGCAGTCTATGTGGACTACGCCCACACGCCTGCAGCGATTGAGACGGTGCTGAAAGCCATCCGTCCGCACACGGCGGGACGCCTCCACGTCGTCCTCGGCGCAGGCGGTGATCGCGATACCGCAAAGCGCCCAGAGATGGGCGCGGCGGCTGCAAAGCTCGCCGACCATGTGGTGATCACCGACGACAATCCGCGTTTTGAGGACCCGGACATCATCCGCAAACAAGTTGCTGAAGGCGCTCCGAATGCTGACGTTACAGGCGATCGGCACGAGGCAATCCTCACCGCCGTTCGCGGGCTTCAGCCTGGCGATACCCTTGTTATTGCGGGAAAAGGCCATGAGCGTGGCCAGTCGATCAACGGCGTGACGTACCCCTTCGACGACGTCGAGGTGGCCCAGGAAGCCGCCACAAGCGAAGGAGAAGCCGCATGACGCGCGCGCCCCTTTGGCAAGCCTATCAGGTCGCT
Source organism: Pseudomonadota bacterium (assembly GCA_039198765.1). Lineage (GTDB taxonomy): Bacteria > Pseudomonadota > Alphaproteobacteria > Caulobacterales > Parvularculaceae > Parvularcula. The sequence continues at coordinate 9,243 of JBCCTF010000115.1, read as the reverse complement.
AGCCCAGACGTGGCTGAATTCCACGGCGGCAAAGAATGGTCAGCAAACGGCATATCCATCGACACGCGAACTCTGCGCGAAGGTGATCTCTTCGTCGCTCTTGAAGCGGCCCGCGATGGCCACGACTTTGTCGCCAGTGCCTTCGAGAAGGGCGCAGCCGCGGTGATCGTCTCGCGTAAGGTGGATGCAGACGGCCCCCAAGTCGTGGTCGATAGCCCGCTCGGCGCTCTCCGCAATCTGGCGAAAGCAGGACGTGATCGGAATTTCGGCAGGCTGATCGGTGTGACCGGCAGTGCCGGGAAGACCACCACCAAAGAAATGCTTCGCCACGCACTCGCCCCGCTCGGCAAAGTCCACGCCGCGGTGAAGAGCTTCAACAACCATATCGGCGTGCCGATCACGATGGCCGAGCTACCCCCCGACGCCGATGCAGCGGTGATCGAAATGGGCATGAACCACGCCGGCGAGATCCGTGATCTGACGAAGCTGGTTCAGCCTCACATCGCGATTATCACGACCATCGCTGAAGCGCATATCGAGAATCTCGGCTCCCTCGAGGGAATTGCTGACGCCAAATCAGAAATTTCCGAAGGCCTCCGCCCTGGTGGCTCGATGATTCTGCCTGCGGACAGTCCGTTCCTCCCGCGCCTGAAGGAGCGGTGCACTGAAGCTGGCGCAGCCTATCTTCTGACCTTCGGCAAGACAGGTGACGACGCGAAACTCCTAAGCACCGAGAACGTCGAGGGTGGCCTTTTGGTGAACGCTGACATTCAGGGCACAGAGGTTCGTTTCCGCCTCCACGCGCAAGGCGAGCACATGGCGTCTAACGCAGTGGCCGCTCTCCTCGCTGCGACTGTTGCTGGAGCAGATCCGCGCCAAGCTGCTGAATCCTTGCAAGAATTCCGTAGCGGTGAGGGCAGAGGCGCGCAAATCCGCATGCGCTTCGGTGATGCGTCGGTTACGCTGCTCGACGAAAGCTACAATGCCAACCCTGCCTCCATGCGCGCTTCACTGTCGGTCCTTGCGAACGCCAAAGGCCGTCGCGTCGCCGTGCTGGGCGAGATGAAGGAGCTCGGCGAAGCGTCTCCTTCGCTCCATGCAGGCCTCGCCGACGCAGCAGCGGCTGCCGCCGACATTGTCCATACTGCGGGCGACGATATGCTCCACCTCCGGAACGCTTTGCCCGAAGCGGTGCGAGGGACGTATGCGGATAAAGCAATCGATCTTGTTCAGACTTTGTTAGACGATGTGAACGAAGCGGATACCCTACTGTTTAAAGGGTCCAACGCGTCCAAGGTCGGCGACCTTGTCCAGGCGCTGCTCAAGGTGGGTCAAAGGCTTTAGATGCTCTATCACCTCTTCGCTCCGCTCGCGGACGAATTCCAGATTTTCAACCTGTTCCGGTACATCTCGTTCCGGTTCGGCGGCGCCGTCATGACGGCGCTGCTGATTTCTTTCATCTTCGGACCGCGGCTCATTGACTGGATGCGCGTGAAGCAAGGCAAGGGCCAGCCGATTCGGATGGACGGTCCGCAGAGCCACATTATCGAGAAGGCGGGGACACCGACGATGGGCGGTGTGTTGATCCTCTTGTCCCTTGTTCTGTCCACGTTGCTTTGGGCGCGCCTCGATAATCCGTATGTCTGGATCGTCCTCGGCGTGACCGTCGGCTTCGGTCTCCTCGGCTTCTATGACGACTATCTGAAGGTCAAAAAACAGACCTCTGACGGTGTCGTTGGTTCCCTTAAGCTCTTGTTTCAGTTCGGTATTGCGTTCGTCGCTGGTGCGGCGGCGGTGGCTGTTTTGCGCAGCTCAGCGGGCGCTGATGTGAACATGGCGACGGGTCTCGCCATCCCGTTTTTCAGCGTCGTGTTGCCTCTCGGTTTCCTGATCTTCCCGTTCGCGGCAGTCGTGATCGTCGGCTCATCGAACGCTGTGAACCTGACCGATGGCCTCGATGGTTTGGCCATCGTCCCTGTCATGATCGCCGCGGCGAGTTTCTTGATCATCGCCTATCTTGTGGGGCGTGCGGACTATGCCTCCTACCTCGGCATTTTCTACGTTCCTGGCGCTGGGGAGCTCACAATCATTTGTGCAGCGATTATCGGTGCAGGGCTCGGGTTCCTCTGGTTCAATGCTCCGCCTGCAATGATTTTCATGGGCGACACCGGCTCACTCGCCCTCGGCGGCGCGCTGGGTGCAATTGCTGTGGCCATCAAGCATGAAATCGTGCTTGCCATTATCGGCGGGCTCTTCGTCGTGGAGGCGTTGTCGGTGATGATCCAAATCGCGAGCTTCAAGCTCACGGGCAAACGGGTCTTCAAGATGGCACCTGTGCACCACCATTTCGAGCAATTGGGATGGAAGGAGTCCACCATTGTGATCCGCTTTTGGATCGTCGCCATCATCCTGGCCATGATCGGCCTATCGACACTGAAGCTGAGGTGAGTATGCGTACGGACAGTTTGCCCAAAGGCGGGAAGGTTTCCTATCTCGGCCCGGAGCTGTCCGCGTCTGCCATCGCCGCGATTGAGGCCGAGGGCTTCACTTTCGAGACCTCACCCCTCGACACGGCCGAGGCGCAACTTCCTGAAGATACCGCGGTTCTCGTCTTGGGGATCGGATCTGACCATCCGATCAAAGCTGCGCTGCAAGCGGCTGCGGTCCAGCGCGATATCCCGGTTGTCAGTGATCTGAGGTTCCTCGCTGCAGTCCAGGATCAGCTGACAACACCCGCAGAGCGCCGTGTGCTGATCACAGGGTCAGCGGGGAAGACCGTCACCGCCGCGATCTTGATGCGCCTTCTCGCCGAGGGCGGAAAAGAGGCGATGGCGATTACCGCTTCGGACGGATATCTCAACCTCCTCGGCTACCGCGCTGAGGCTGCGATCTTCCACGCGTCCCCATCGGCTGTGCGTGATGCTGAAGAATTGTCTCTAGGCAGCTCGGTTGTTCTGAACCTGTCCGAAGAGAGCGGTTTACCGGTGGGTGAGCGTGCTCAGCTGGCCTGTAGTACCCTCTTGGCTGCAACAACGCTCAGTGTTCTGGGGGCCGATGACCCGATGTGCCAGAGCCTCCTCATGGGCGTCCGGCGCAGTGCCAAGGGCACGCTGGTGCCCGTGTCAGGCGGGGCAACCTTGTCCGATGGATGGTTTGCCATCGACAGGACGATCTACGCCGTGCGCAACGGCCGGACGCGCCGTGTTGCGGCGTACGCTGAGAGTGTTTCGTTGATCGGCGATCACTTTGGCCAGGACGCTGCCGCTGCAGCAGCTGTTGCCAGTCACTTGGGCGTCTCCGATGACGCGATTGGCCGAGGCCTGGTCGCGTTCCGCGGGGTGGCGGGGCGTTTTGATTGTATTGGCACCGATGGCGGTATTGTCTTCGTCGATGACCGGTATGCCAGCTGTCCTCCGTCCACGGAAGCTGCCATTGCGGCGTGTCCGGAGGTGTTCTGGATTGGCCATCGCCAGGGCAAATTGCCCGCCAAGGTGAAGGCCGCATTGCGGGGAAGCTTCTTCCTGAAACACCCCGAGGAAGACGGCCCGCCCGTCGATGACGTGGTGACATTCGCCGATGCAGAGACGGCCTCGGAAGCTGCGATGCGCGCGGCTCAAGATCTCGTGGCGCGCGACCCTGGCGCGACGCCGGTGCTCCTCTTCTCGCCAGGGTCTCTGGGTTTTGATCGTCAGGGAGAACTCTTTCGTCTCAAGGCGTTAAGCGCTCTGTCGGCGCGAAAGGCGCGCCATGGTTGATGCGGTTCTCGCGCGGCTGGAAGCGGGGGCAGGGCGGATCACGGCGGGCCGTTTCCACGGCTTTGATATGGCGCTGGTGTATGCCTTTTTGCTGCTCGGCATCCTCGGCGTCACGCTGAGCTTTGCTGCAGGGCCAGTGGCGGCTGCGCGGATCGGCATCAGCTCGCCATTCCACTTTACGGAGAAGCATGTCCTGTTCCTCTGTGTCGGGATCATCTTCGCTTCAGGCTTTGCGAGCCTTTCCGTCGTTCAAGCGCGTCGCTTAGGCATTCTGTGTGCGGCCGGTTCGCTTGTCGCCATGGTTCTCGCGCTTTTGTTCGCGCCTGAGATTAAGGGTGCGCATCGGTGGCTCTATTTCGGGAGCATCGGCCTTCAGCCTGCTGAGTTTCTCAAGCCAGGCTTCATCTGCATGGCCGCTTGGTTCCTCTCGGCAGACAAAGACGAAGGTTTCCCCGGCGGTCTCGCCAGCCTTATCCTCTACGGCCTTTCGTCGGTGCTCCTCCTTCTCCAGCCAGACTACGGCCAATGGGTGCTGCTCACGGGCATCTGGGCGGTGATGTTCTTCGTCGCTGGGTGGAGCTGGGCCTGGATTGCGGCTCTCGGCTCGGCTGCGGCGGGTGCGCTGTCCCTCGGCTACCTCACCCAGAGCCATGTCCGTTCACGGATCGACCGTTTCTTGAACCCCGCGAGCGGGGACACCTATCAGACCGACAAAGCGACCGAGGCCATCTCCTCCGGCGGCGTCTTCGGCCATGACCTTCACGAACTGCCCGGCGTGAAGACGTCTCTGCCTGATGCGCATACGGATTTTGTTTTTGCAGTTGCTGTCGAGGAGTTTGGGCTCGTTCTCGGCCTGCTGATCATCAGCCTCTTCGCCATCATCGCCACACGCGGCTTTGTCTCAGCGCTGGCCACGCGGGACACATTCCGCCGCTGCGCCATTGCCGGGCTCACTGCGTCGCTCTCGTTCCAAGCTGCGATCAATATCGGTGTGAACTTGAGCCTTCTGCCCGCAAAGGGCATGACCCTTCCGCTGATCAGCTACGGCGGCTCGTCGCTCATGGCCACGGGCCTGACGGCAGGTCTGCTGCTCGCGCTGACGCGGAGGAGGGTGCGATGAGACTAGCCCTGGCGGCTGGCGGAACCGGCGGGCACATGTTCCCCGCGCAAGCATTGGCAGAGGAAGCAAAGTCTCGCGGTTGGGCCGTGCAGCTCATCACAGATGCTCGCGGCCGGAGGTATACCGACGGCTTCCCAGCGGACGAAATTGTTGAGCTCACCGCGGCCAGCCCCAGCACCGGGTCGATGCTGTCGAAAGCCTATGCCGGCTTTCAACTCATCGGCAGTGCCAACAACGCTTCGGGGTTCCTCAAAGTGTTTGGCGCCGAAGCTGTCATCGGCTTTGGCGGTTACCCCTCCGCCCCCGCGATGTTAGCCGCGTCGAGAAGACGGCTGCCTTGCGGGATCCACGAGCAAAACGCGATCGTCGGCCGGGCCAACCGATTGGCTGCGCGCACCGCCAGGTTCCTCGCCCATGGCTTTCCCGTGCTGAAACGGCAACCGAGACAAATTGAGGTCCGAGAAGTCGGCAATCCCGTCCGCCGTTCGGTCATTCGAGCGGCGGAGATACCGTTCAGCTCTCCGGGCGAAGGTCCGATCAAGCTCCTCATCTTCGGCGGCAGCCAAGGCGCGTCTCTCTTTGCGAGGGTCTTCACGCCTGCGCTGGCATCGCTCCCTGAAGAGCTGCGCGAACGGTTAGAGGTGACCCACCAGGTCGTCGACGGCGACCGTGAGGTAGCGGAAGCGGCCTACCAAGCCGCTGGGATCAAAGGCGAACTCGCGCCATTCTTCGCCGACCTTCCGGAACGCATTGCACAGAGCCACCTGGTGATCGCCCGTTCAGGCGCATCGTCGGTGAGTGAGCTGGCCGTCATTGGCCGTCCTTCAATCCTCGTCCCGCTCAAGATCGCGATGGATGATCACCAGCGTTTCAACGCCGAAGTCCTCACCGATGTCGGCGGCGCGACCCTCATCCTCGAGGACGACCTGACCGAAGAATCAGCTGCGGAGGCGCTCCTCTCTCTGCTATCGGAGCCTGAGCGTTTGACCCAGATGGCGGACGCGGCAAAAGGCCGGATGGCCTCGGGCGCCGCCCAGGTGCTCGCCGATATGACTGCTGAGCTGGTGCGCCCCCAATACAGGCGCTGAGACCGGCTTTGGAAGAGAGACAGAACGACCGTGACCCCTTCGCCGCCCTCCATCCGTCTGCCGTTCCCCGTGGGCCGTGTGCATTTCGTCGGGATCGGCGGGATCGGCATGTCAGGCATTGCCCGGGTGATGAAGACACTGGGCTACGAGGTGGCAGGCTCCGACATCGCCGAAAGCGAGATCGTGGAGCGTCTGCGCGCTGACGGCATCCTCGTGCGTATCGGCCACGACCCCAGCGCCGTTGAGGGCGCAGCTGCCGTCGTCACGTCTACTGCGATCAGGCCGTCGAACCCTGAAGTTGCTGCGGCACGCGCGGCGCACATTCCCGTCGTGCGGCGCGCCGACATGCTGGCTGAGCTGATGCGCCTCAAGTGGAACGTCTGCGTTGCCGGCACCCACGGCAAGACGACCACCACGTCGATGATCGCCGCGCTCCTCGACGCGGGCGACTTCGACCCGACCGTGATCAATGGCGGCGTGATCAACGCCTACGGCTCAAACGCAAAGACGGGCGAGGGCGAGTGGATGGTGGTGGAGGCCGACGAGAGCGACGGCACCTTCGTCCGTCTACCGACGACCGTGAGCGTCATAACCAACATCGACCCAGAACACCTCGACCATTGGGGCGAGTTCTCTCGCCTGCGCGATGCGTTCGACACGTTCGTGGAGAACACCCCGTTCTACGGGTTCGGCGTCGTGTGTCTCGACCATCCTGAGGTGCAAGCGCTTGTGGGCCGGATCACGGACCGCCGCTTGATCACCTATGGCCTCAACCCTCAGGCCGATGTCCGTGTGGAGAATGTCCGTACCGAGAACGGCGGCCAGGTCTTTGACATCCACTTCCGCGAGCGCGCCGCCAGCCGCCACCGCCTCGAAGGCGTCCGCCTTCCCATGCCGGGCCAGCACAACCTGCAGAACGCTGTCGCTGCAGCGATTGTTGCGCGAGAGCTCGGCGTCTCCGACGAGCAAATCCTGCAAGGCTTCGCCCAGTTCGGCGGCGTGAAGCGCCGCTTCACCGAGGTGGGCACCTGGAACGGTGTGCGGATCATCGACGATTACGGCCACCACCCGGTGGAGATCGCCGCAACCCTCAGTGCGGCGCGAGCAGCGACCGATAAGCGTGTGATCGCCGTCATCCAGCCCCACCGCTACACCCGTCTCCATCACCTGTTCGATAGCTTCTGTTCGTGTGCGAACGATGCGGACACCGTCTTCATCGCACCCGTCTACGCCGCCGGCGAAAGCCCCATCGACGGCGCGACGTCCGAGGCTCTCGTCGGCGGCATGACCCGTAACGGTCACCGCGATGTCCGTGTGCTGAGCAGCATGGAAGACCTCCCAACGCAAATTGCAGAGGTCGCAGGCCAGGGCGATCTGATTCTCTGTCTAGGCGCCGGCGATATCACAAAACACGCCCACGCTCTTCCTGGAAAACTAAAGGAAATCAAGGCATGAGTGAGAATACGCCCCAGGCATCGCGCACGCTAATGCTCGCGCTTGTCGCTTTCGGCATCGCCGTCTTTCTGCTGTTCGGCGCTATTCTTGTTAGCGCGTTTCCGTGGACGATGATCCTCCAGTTAGCCTCTGGCGTCCTCACCTGTGTGGGTGCATTCGCCTTCCTCCGTTGGCGGAAGGAGCAGGAGACAAGCGGGTCGTGACACGGGTCATGGAAAAGGCCGACCTGGCCCCCTTCACCTGGCTGCGTGTTGGCGGACCAGCCGATCGGCTTTTTCTTCCGAACACGGAGGAGGAACTCGCAGGCATCCTCGCCGAGTTGCCTGAAGATGAGCCGCTGACGGTCGTCGGCGTCGGCTCCAACCTCCTCGTCCGCGATGGCGGCATCGAAGGCTCTGTCATTCGCTTAGGCCCGGGCTTCGGGACCATCACCGTCGATGGCCACAAAGTCACCGCCGGCGCAGCGGCGCTCGATGCCAAAGTCGCCCGTGAAGCAGCCAAAGCAGGCGTGGGTGGGCTCAGCTTTATGGCGGGCATCCCCGGCACCATTGGCGGCGCGATGCGCATGAATGCAGGCGCCTACGGCGGTGAGACGAAAGATCACTTCGTTAGTGCACGCGCCATCGACCGCAAAGGCCAGATTGTCCATCTGCAGGCGGAGGATTTCGCCTTCGCCTATCGCCATGCGGATGTCCCGCCTGACCTCGTCCTCATCGAAGCCACCTTCGAGGGCGCATCGGACGACAGCAAAACCCTGCTCTCCGAGATCGACACGATCAAAGCCAAGCGCGAAGCGACCCAGCCGATCCGCGAGAAAACTGGAGGGTCCACGTTCAAAAACCCCAACCAAGCCGTCTCAGGCGGCCGCTCCGCCTGGCAATCCGTCGATGCTGTCGGCGGGCGAGGACGCGTCGTAGGCGATGCACAAATGTCTGAACTCCATGCCAATTTCATGATCAACCGGGGCAACGCCACGGCGGCCGATCTTGAAAATCTCGGCGAAAGCATCCGCGCCGATGTTCAGAGCCAGCTCGGCTACGCGCTCGAGTGGGAGATCAAACGCCTCGGGAGGCAGCCATGACCGCGCCAAAGAACGTCCTTGTGCTGATGGGTGGCTTCTCATCGGAGAAAGGCGTCAGCTTGGTCTCCGGCCAGACGGCGGCACAGGCGCTCTCGCAGTTCAACAGCTACGCGGTTGAGACCATCGACGTCACCCGCGAAGTGGACAAGCAAATTCGCGCTAGTTTTGGCGGCCAGGGGCCTGACGTCATCTTCAACGCGCTCCATGGCCCCTTCGGTGAAGATGGCACCATTCAGGGTATGCTCGAGATGCTGGGCATTCCGTACACCCACTCAGGTGTGCTCTCGTCAGCCCTCTGCATGGACAAAGCGCGCGCAAAAGACGTGATGGCTGCCGAGGGCCTCAGCGTGCCCCAAGGCCGTGTGCTGACGAATGAAGACCTGGACGGTAGCCACCCACTGCCCGTGCCTTACGTTCTCAAGCCCGTCGCCGAAGGCTCCACCTTCGGCGTGGTGATTGTCCACGAGGAGGGTGAGCCAGCGCCTGCGCCAGAGCTCCTCGAACAATCCGTCTACGGCGGGCAGGCGATCGCCGAGGCCTACATCCCAGGCCGCGAACTGACGGTCGCGCTCAAAGGCGATGAGCCACTCGCCGTCACCGAAATCAAAACCGCCTTCTACGATTACGAAGCGAAGTATTCAGCCAACGCGGCACCTCACCAAATCCCCGCCGACCTGCCCGAAGAGATCACCCAGGAAGCCCTCGCCATGGCCAAGAAGGCAGGCCGGGTCTTGGGTTGCCGGG
>JBCCTF010000114.1:0-12964 GCA_039198765.1 Pseudomonadota bacterium | reverse complement strand
GTACGGCTCGACACTGGCGTTGGAACTCCTCCGCATCGACCCAGATGGCATTCGCTCTTCGATCATCGACGGCATCGCGCCGGTCGATTATCCCGATGACTTTGCCGCATACGGAAAGATCTTCACCCGCGCGCTCACCCAGCTGCAGATGGCCTGCAACGATGATGAAGCGTGTCGAGATGAGTTCCCCGACATGGCCGGAGATGTCCGCGCCGCTATGAGCACCGTGCGGGAAGCGCCTGTCGTCATCGAGGACGCGATTGATCCTGAAGCGTTTCCTTCTGGGTCCGCCACCTTCTTCCACGACTCCATCGGCGGCCTAGCTTTCATCTCGCTCTACGGCAGCCGAACCTATCCCAACCTGCCCGCGATGATCGCCGCGGCGAAAGCGGCTGCTGAAGAAGGCAGCCTCGACGAACGCATGCGGTTCCTCACGGGCATGAGCGGCGATGTTTTTGGCGATTTTGCCGAAGGCATGAGCATCGCCGTGACGTGCCAGCTAGGCTGGAACGACAATGCTGCGGACGCTCGCGCTGCGGACGTTGCTGCGTACCCCGAGCTTTCGGGCATCGTTTCGACGGACGTTTTGAACAAAACGCCCGAGCTCTGCCGTGAATTTGGATTACTCGCGCGGGAAACGACTCCTCTGGACACGGACGTTCCGACGTTCATCGCGAATGGCCAGATCGACCCGATTACGCCGCCTGAATTCGCAGAGTATATCCTCCCTGGCTTCTCCCAAGCGCAGTATATCGAAGTGCCGTACGCCGGACACGGGCCAACGGCCGATGATGAGACTTGCATGAGCGACGTGATGCGGGCGTTCCTTGATGCGCCCACGGACGAACTCGACATGACGTGCCTTGAAGAAGAGATCGAGGCACCGGCGTTCGTCGGCCCCATGTGGCGAACACAAGGCGTGACCAACGTGCTGGCTGACAGCTTTGATGAGGGCAAAAAGGGCCTCCTGCTCGGCGGCCTTGGTGCGATCAGTACGCTCGGCTTTGTCGTTCTCACCCTCGGCGGTCTCGCCCGCGTTGCGAACCCGTCCGATTACTCCGTCGGTGCCGATATGGGTGGCGGTCGGACCCTGACATGGCTCGCGACTGCGCTGGTCGCTGGCGGCCTGGGTACCGTGGCTTATGGCGCGTACTCCCTATCGGAGACCCTGCCGTTCGCGCTGATCTTCGGTCTGCCTGGCTACACCCGATGGGGCGCTGTTGCTCTGGTTGTGGCGGCGCTGCCTGCCCTGCTCGCGCTGTTCCAGCTGGTCCGGCATCTCTTCGCGCCGCGCCTACCGGTGGGCACGTTCTTCGGCACGCTGATCCTCAACGTGGCGGTCGTCGGGGTGGTGGCCATGGCCATCATGGTCGGCTTCGCCCCCTGGGCCGGGTAACCCGCGTCAGAATCGGCTTTGGCGAATGGGAGCCGCCCTGCTATCGGGGCGGCTCTTTTCGTGAAGGAGTTCGCCCGTGACCGACGCGGCCCGCATCGCCGAACGGCATCGCAAGACCAAAGAGACGGACATCACCGTCCGCCTGAACCTCGACGGCACGGGACAGGCCGACATTGAGACCGGCATCGGCTTCTTCGATCACATGCTCGAAGGCTTCGCGAAGCACAGCCTCATCGACTTGACCGTCCGCGCGAAAGGCGACCTGCACATCGACCACCACCACACGGTGGAGGACGTCGGCATCGTCATGGGCCTCGCCACAGCGGAAGCCCTGGGCAACGGCGCAGGCATCAGCCGCTTTGGCCACGCCTATGTCCCGATGGACGAGACTCTAACCCGCGCGGCAATCGACCTGTCGTTCCGGCCCTACCTGATTTGGAAAGTCGAGTTCACGCGCGACAAAATCGGCGAGTTCGACACCGAGCTCTTCAAGGAATGGTTCCACGCCTACGCCACCAACGCTGGCGGCTGCGTCCATATCGAGAACCTCTACGGCACCAATAACCACCACATCGCAGAGAGTTGCTTCAAAGCGCTCGCGCGCGCGGTGAAGATGGCGGTGACGCGCGAGCCCCGACTGCAGGGTGCAGTTCCCTCAACCAAAGGTTCACTCGGCTCATAAGCACTGCTTCGGACGATAAAATTCGGTTGAAACGTGGTTAATCAAAGGTAAAAGTCGTTGATTGCTGCAGCAGTGCAGCAAGGAAACGCACACAAGGGACCAAAGAATGATCGCATCGATTCTCGCCTCGCTCCTTGCGATGGCAGCAACGCAATCCGCCGACGACCTCGAATCAGCCTGCGAAGCCTTCCAGGCCGAGTATGGCGGTGAGTCCGACTGCTCCTGCCTGGCAGAGAAAGCAGCTGCAGACGATGATCTGCTGGCGATGTTCAACGAGATCACCACTCCTGAGGATCTCGAAAACGCTCCCGATGAAGTTCTGGAAGCGATTGAGGAGTGCACCGACTAACCTCGGAGCTCCCATCCTTTCGGTGAGGCGCGTCGATCCCCCCGACGCGCCTCTTTTTTTTGCGCCAGTGGTTGGAGGCGTGCGTCCGGATTTCCTTTTGCGGCGCCGCGAAAAGACGCTAACGGCGCGCCATGTCGTCCGTTTGTTTGATCGATTACGGTGCAGGCAACCTGCACTCAGCCCGCACGGGGCTTGAACGCGCTGCTCCTAACGCGGAGATCGCGATCACCGTCAGCGCTGATCCCGAAACCATTCTGCATGCGGATCGTTTGGTGCTTCCTGGCGCTGGCGCCTTTGCCAGCTGCGCAGCGGGCCTGCGGGCGCAGGATGGGCTGGAAGAAGCAATCCATGAAGCAGTGCGAGGACGCGGTGTGCCTTTCCTAGGCATATGCGTTGGGATGCAGCTCCTCGCTGAGCGTGGTCTTGAGCACGGGGTCAGCGATGGCCTTGGCCTGATCCCCGGTGAAGTGCGGATGCTCAACACAGCGGGCGAGCGGCTGCCTCACATGGGCTGGAACGACGTCCGTGCACGGAGTGAGCACCCAGTGTTACCAGCGGATGGCGATGCCTACTTCGTACATAGCTACGCTTTCGATGCCGCGCCTGAGGACGTGATCGCGGAGGCCGAATACGGCACGCGGTTTGCCGCCGCCATCGCGCGAGACAATGTGGCTGGCGCGCAGTTCCACCCGGAGAAAAGCGGCGTTTACGGACAAATTTTTCTCCGCAACTTTCTGGAGTGGCGACCATGAGCTTTGAGCTTTGGCCAGCAATCGACCTCAAAGGCGGTAAGGCTGTTCGCTTGCTGCGCGGAGACATGAACCAGGCCACAACGTATGCTGATGATCCAGCAGAACAGGCATGGACCTTCCGCGATGCAGGCTTCTCCAAGCTCCATGTGGTTGATCTCGATGGCGCTTTCGCTGGTCAGCCTGAGAACGCTGCCGCTGTGGAGCGCATTCTGAAAGAGACTGATGCCCAGGTGCAACTTGGCGGCGGTATCCGTGATCTTCAGACGGCGGAGCGTTGGCTCCAACTCGGCATCACCCGCGTGATCCTCGGAACCATCGCCGCGAAGGACCCGAACAAAGCCAAGGCCATCGTCGAAGCGTTTCCCGACCGCGTCGTGATCGGCATCGACGCGAAAGACGGCATGGTCGCAACGGCGGGTTGGGCAGAGGCTTCGCAGCTTTCTGCAGAAGACGTCGCTGCGCAGTTTGACGGCCTTCCGGTTGCAGCAATCGTGTACACGGACATTTCTAAGGACGGCGCCCTCGAAGGACCAAATTTCGATGCAACGGCGGCACTCGCGCGCTCGACCGCCATTCCCGTGATCGCATCAGGTGGTGTATCGTGTGCGGATGATCTGAAGCAGCTCAGCACACTTATTAATGACGGTGTCGTGGGCGCGGTGATCGGCAAGGCGCTTTATGAGGAGCGGGTGACGCCCCTCGAAGCGATCGAAGCGGTGGCGCCATGACACTGAAAACACGCCTCATTCCGTGCCTCGATGTACAAGATGGGCGGGTCGTCAAAGGCGTCAACTTTGTCGATATCCGCGATGCTGGTGACCCCGTTGAGGCCGCCGCGGCTTATGCGGCAGCTGGCGCGGATGAAATCTGCTTCCTCGACATCACGGCGAGCCATGAGGACCGTGGCACGCTCCTCAGCACCGTCACGCACACGGCGCAGGAAGCGCTCTGTCCACTGACTGTTGGTGGCGGCGTGCGGTCGGTCGATGATGTGACAGCACTGCTTCGTGCGGGTGCGGACAAAGTTGCGATCAACTCCGCCGCCGTGCGGGACCCATCCATCCTCACCGACGCGTCGCTAGCCGTTGGCGCGCAATGCGTTGTCTGCGCCATCGATGCGAAGAACGTGGCGCCTGGTCGCTGGGAAATCTTCACCCATGGCGGACGGAGAGAGACCGGCATCGACGCTATCGCCTTCGCTCGACAAGCTGAGGAGAAAGGTGCAGGCGAAATCCTCCTCACCTCCATGGATCGCGACGGGGTCAAGACGGGCTACGATCTCGACTTGCTCCGTGCCGTGACGAACGCTGTGAACGTTCCGGTGATCGCATCGGGCGGCGCAGGGACATTGGACCATTTGTCCGAGGCGGTGACCCAAGGCGGCGCGTCAGCCGTGCTCGCGGCATCGATCTTCCACTTTGGGACGTACACGATCGAACAGGCCAAAAAGGCCATGGAAGCGGACGGCATTCCTGTACGGAGGACCTGGTGAGCACCATCGGTAAATCATTGGACGCGTTGACAGAACGCATCGTCGCCCGACGCGGTGCCGCAGCGGACACCTCCTATACAGCTAAACTCCTACAAAGCGGGCGGGAGCTCTGTGCGAAGAAACTCGGCGAAGAGGGTGTCGAAGCTGCCCTTGCGGGTGCGCTTGGCCAGAAGGACAATTTGGTCGCTGAGAGCGCCGACGTTTTCTATCACCTTGCCGTCCTGCTCGAGGCCAACGGGCTCAGCTTCGATGACGTGGCGGCAGAGCTGGATCGCCGGGCAGGCACGTCAGGCATCGATGAGAAAGCATCGCGCCAAGGTTAATTGGTAAACGGACGAATTCGCTCGTTAACGTTGAATTCGTTTGTACGCATATATTTAAAATGGTATGTTTCTCTGTAACGCTTATCTTGGGGAAATTTACCATGCGTCTTCTCGCTGCTGCAGCTGCAGCCGTCTCTCTCTTGGCACCTGCCCACGCCGCCCAACTGATCGGTGTTGTCGGCGAAGTCTGGGAATCGAACACCACGCTGAACAACGTCGCGCAGGCTCGCGCTGCGATCTCTGGCAACGCTGTTGCCACGTTCGACGTCACCGCCATCGATTATCCGAACGGCGACGCAAGCAACTCGACCAGCTCAAACAGCTCGCTTGCCAGCTTCCTCGGCGTCGATGGCGCCAGCATCGTCGGTACGAACATCAGTGAGCTGAAAAACACGGTCTTCCGCTTCTCTGGCAAGATCCGCGTAGATGCGACTGGCGAAGCCTGGAGCGTCGGCTCGGACGATGGTTTCGAGCTCGTCGTTGACAACGTCGTTGAAGGTGCGTTCAGCAACGTCCGCGGCTTCGGCACCACGTCGGGCACCCTAGACATGGCGCCGGGCCTCTACATGTTCGAGCTTGTCTACTTCGAGCGCACCGGCTCGACCGGCGTTGAGTTCAAACTGAACGGCCAAATCGCCGAGAACGCAGCCGTTCCCGTTCCGGGCGCTGCACTTCTGATGGGCGGTGTGCTTGCTGCGGGCGCTGCTCGCCGGAAGGCACGTCGCTAAGCCCAGAGTTTCGCTGATAGCGAACGCGAACCCCGCTCGGTCATCCGGGCGGGGTTTTTCGTGATCAGCTGGTGATCAGGCCCTTTTTCTGCGCCAGGCCGCGGAGCGATTGCTCAGGCCGTGCGCCCTTGTGCGAAATCACTTCCGCCGCGGCGAGGGAGCCAAGCATCCCGCATTCGTTCAGCGGATGGCACTTCGTGAAACCGTAGATCCAGCCAGCGGCATAGGCATCTCCTGCGCCGGTCGTGTCTACAAGCTGCGGCGGCTTGATCGCCTCGATCTTCTCGATATCGCCTTGCGGCCCGAAGACGAGCGAGCCGTGCTGGCTCATCGTGACAGCGCCCCAGAGGCACAGGTCTCGCATCGCCTTAGCGGCCTCCATCGGGTCCTCTTCGCCGGTCAGCTTCGTCGCCTCAGCGTGGTTGGCGAAGACCATGTCGACCTTTTCCTTGAGGAACGCACGCAGCGGATCGAGATGGCGCTCGACCATGCCTGCATCGGACAGGGTAATCGCCGCGAACCGGCCATTCATCTTGGCGCGGGTGGCCGCGACCTCACAGGTGTGGCGGCTCTCTTCGTCCTCGAAGTGGTAGCCCTCGATGAAAAAGACTTGGGCGTTCTCGACGTCGCCTTCCTGCAGGTCTTCCACCAGGATGTCGCCGGCTGCACCGAGATAGGTAGCCATTGACCGCTCAGCGTCAGGCGTGACGGAGATCAGGCAACGTCCTGTGGGGAGGCCTTCTTTCTTGTACGGAGTCTCGAAGGCCACACCGGCGTCCTGCATGGATTGGCGATAGGCCCGGCCCAACTCGTCATCAGCGATCGAGCCGATGAATCGCGCTGTGCCGCCGAAACTAGCGACGCAAGCCATGCTGTTTCCTGCCGATCCGCCTGCAACAAGGACAGTATCCTTGAATGCGGCAGTAATTTCTTCAGCCTTTTCGGTGTCGATGAGGATCATCCCACCGCGGGGGATCCCGTGCGCCTCGATAAAGGCGTCATCGACCTCCGCGAGGACATCGACTATCGCATTTCCCAGGGCAGCGACTTGGACTTCCGACATGACCCGATCCTTCTTACCAAGCCCGCGCGTTAGAACCGCCGTAGGGGCTTTGTCTATGGTTGCCTTTGCGGCAGCGTGTTCATCGATACCAGAGGGCGATGCGCCCGTGCGCGATGGCCGACAGGCAAGTGAACAAGCCGCCGTCGAGCCGGTGGCAGAGACGCTGCCCGCTGCGCCAGTTCTGGGCCGCGATCCAGCCACCTTCATCGGCGAGGATGTCAGCGTTCTGAACGCGTATCTCGGCGAGCCCGCTCTGGTTCGTGAGGAGGGCCGGAACGCTTTTCACCGCTACGACCTTGAGGGCTGCCGCGCGTACGCCGTGGTCGCGCCGGCGGGCGGGCTGGTCCAGGCGCTGAGCACCGGGCCGCTGAGCAATGGAGAAGCGGCGCCTACGTTTGAGACCTGCACGGCGGGTCTCTAGCCGCCGCCTTGCGCCAACACGCGGCGCTCCGCAGATTGCAGCATCAAGTGAGCGGTGAGGAACGCGGCGTGAGCGACAAGGCCCAAGCAAGCCCTTTGGACGATGACGGCCGCGGATGGCTTGCCCGCACCTGGGCCGCCTATTCCCGCCCGTCGATGGCAGGGATGCTGCTGCTCGGCTTCGCGTCGGGGCTGCCGCTCTACCTTGTTTATCAGAAGACGTCGTTTTGGCTCCGCCTTGAAGGCATTGAGCGTTCGACCATCGGCTTCTTTTACTGGGTGGGCCTGTTCTACTCGTTCAAATTCATCTGGGCACCGATTATCGACAAAATCAGGCTGCCCGGACTTGGGAAGCTGGGGCACCGACGATCGTGGATGGTCCTGTCAATCACGGGGACCGTGATCGGCCTTGCGACGATCGCGACAGGGGATCCGTCGGAAAGCCTTGTGCCGATTACGATTGGTGCACTGATCTTAGCTTTCTCAGGAGCCACACTGGATATTTCGATAGACGCCTGGCGGATTGAGAGCGCTCCGACCGAGTTGCAGGCTAACATGGCGGCGTCTTATTCGCTTGGCTATCGATTGGCATCCTTCTTCTCAGGTTTAGGCTTTATCATTGCGGGATTTGCGAACTGGAACGTCAGCTTCCTGTTTATGGCGACGGCGATGGCCATCACAGGCGTGCTGGTGCTCTTGGTTCGGGAACCGGAAAACAAACGCAAAGAAACACCGCTCGACCAGTTGCCATGGCTTGCAGGGCCACCTCACGCCAGTGCCAGCGCAACGTTCTTCTTCTTGGCGGCGAAGGTGGCACTGCTTACCCCCGTACCGGAAATCGTCGGTCTGATCTTTTTTGGGTTCGGGCTCTTTGTACTTGCTGCCGGAAAGCTCATCTGCCGCGGAACGTGGATGCCGCTGCCGTGGCGATTGCTGCTTGCCGGATTAGCGGTTCTTTGGCTCATTCCTGCAGACTTACTTGAGCTCACGACAGGCCTACCAGCGAACCAGCTCCTGGCAAATAGCCTCCTTGTGCTCATTACCTTCAGTGCACTGATTGCCTATGCGGTGAGTTATGTCTTCGCCGCCAAGTCGTTGGTTGGTGAATTGTCTTCCATTCCAGATGACCTACCACGAGGACGCTTGTACTTGGTGTGGATCGTGCCGTTGGTTCAAACGTATCAACGCTATGA
Source organism: Pseudomonadota bacterium (assembly GCA_039198765.1). Classification (GTDB taxonomy): domain Bacteria; phylum Pseudomonadota; class Alphaproteobacteria; order Caulobacterales; family Parvularculaceae; genus Parvularcula. The sequence goes on along the minus strand of JBCCTF010000114.1, from coordinate 4,566 downwards.
AGTCGTCCTCTTCGGTATCTTTGGCCTTGTCCTCATCTATCGCCTATCCGACTTTACGATGGGAGTGATGGCCACTCCTCTGTATGCTGATCTTGGCTACGCAGCTGAGGTTGTCGGTGCAGTGCAGTCGCTTCCGGGAATTGCCTCGACAATCGTTGGTCTGTTCATCGGCGGGCTGGCTGTCCAACAGTTCGGGCTTACCCGCAGCCTTCTTATTGGTTCCGCGATCACTCTGGTGACAAACGGCGCTTATGCATGGTTTGCAAGCGTCGCCGACGGCAATGATGTCGGCCTACTCACCCTAGCGGTATGCTCTGACAACCTTGCGGGCGGCTTCGTAACGACCGTCTTCATCGCCTACCTCTCCAGTCTGGTAGACCCAGCCTTTGCCGCGACCCAGTACGCCTTGTTCAGTTCGTTATACGCCTTTGTGAATAAGTTTTTGGCAGGCTACTCAGGTCTGATGGCAGAAATTCTGGGGTACACCAACTTTTTCCTCGTCACGGCGAGTTATGCCATTCCCGGGGCCCTGCTCGTCATGGCAGTAGCGTGGATGATGCGGCGGTATCCGCCTAAGCCGATTGCGCAACCCGAGGGGGCGAGCTCGTAATGTCGTCTGATAATCAGCAAACGGAGGGTACGCCGCTCGCCCGCCGTGGCCTTGCCGCTGTGTTTTACAGTGCAGCTTTGTTCGTGCTCGGGGGGTATGTGCTCTGGATTGGGCAATCGGTGATCATCCCCGTGGTGATCGCTGTGTTCCTGGCGTTCCTCATCGTCACGGTGAAGCGGCAGTTTGAGCATATTCCAAAGGTCGGGCCGCTGCTGCCGGAACCAGTGACGTTCGCGCTAGCCTTTGGGGTGATCGTCCTTGTGCTGTTCGTTCTCGTCGCCGTGGTGCGGAACAATATCGGCACTGTTGTGACCGCTGTTCCGGCGTATACGGAACGGCTGACTGAGATCTGGCAGAGCATCAATGTCGGCGACCTCGACGTGCCCTTCCGCGAAGACATTGCGGGGTCGATTGAAAACCTGCGGACCAACGCCTTGGCGATTGTGCAGGGCTTCCTTGGCAGCCTAGCGAGTGCCGCGGGCGGTTTTGTCGGCGGCCTAACGACCATTCTGCTGTACACTGCCTTTATGCTGCTTGAGCGTGGGCGGTTTCTGAAGAAAATCACCAGCATTGCAGGCCCTGAAGGCGGCGAACGCATCGTCTCTGGCGTCATCGACGACCTCGCTCGCCTCATCCGCGAGTACATCTCGGTTAAGACATCCACCAGCCTTCTGACCGGGGCGATTTCGTGGGTGATCATGGTTGCGCTGGGGATCGATTTTGCCGGGTTCTGGGCACTGATCATCTTTGCCCTGAATTATATTCCCGTCATCGGTTCGATCATCGGTGTTGTCCTGCCCACCGTGCTCGCACTGGTCCAGCCGGGAGGCGGGGTGACCCTATTCCTGTTCGCAGCCGTCCTTTTGACAGGCGCGCAGCAGCTGGTCGGCTCGTTCATCGAGCCCCGGATGATGGGCAAGTCGCTGAACCTCTCCCCACTGGTGATCCTGCTCAGCCTTGCGGCCTGGGGCACCTTATGGGGCATCGCAGGCATGTTCCTCTGCGTACCGATGACCGTCGTGCTGATGATCATTCTCGGACAGTTTGAGTCAACCAAGCCCGTGGCGATCCTGCTTTCCGATGACGGTCAAGTCGCAACCGTTTCGCACAACGGCGATTGACTTAAGCCGCAGACTTCTCACGCAGTGCGGCCAGCATCAGCCCAGGAAGAGCGGCGAAGTTTAATGCGTACCGTGCACGGAGCTCTGGCTCCTTGTAAGCGCGCCATATCCACTCGAAACCCGCTTTGCTCAATGCCTCAGGCGCTTCGGTCGTATCGCCCGAAACGTGGCGCACAACAGCGCCAAAGTGTGCGATCACCGGCGGGTTCAGCCGGTCCAGATTGTGCTCAATCCAAAGCTGCGCCTTCTTCGCACCAAGCGCCAGGATCAACACATCGGCGTTCATAGCGTTAATCGCATCGATGTGTTCATCAGCACTCAGAGCTTCAACAGAGCCATGCCCCGGATTGACGCCGCCCGCACCGATCAGCGGTGTATCCTCGTTGTTCAGAACCTCACTGGCGCGCGCCGCTTCGTCACCTTCCGCGCCAAAGAAACCAACCCGGAGAGCGCCTGCCTCGCCCGCACGAAGACGGCGGAAAATCTCAACGCCTGTCACGCGATGGGGGATCGGCTTGCCCGCCATCCGAGCCAGGTTCATTACCGGTGCACCATCGCAGGTGACAAGATCGGACTTCTCGATCGTGCGCATAAAATCCGGGTCCTGACGAGCCATGACGACCCAATCAAGATTGGCGGTGGAGATCCACATCCGCGTTTTGGTTGCCGCGGCATCGGCGATGCGGCGGGAAATCTCCTCGCCGCTCAGCGGATCAAAGGGGACGCCAAGAACATGGACGCGCTGATCATCAGCCATCGGACAAACTCTCCTCTAACACCGGCAGCAGCGCTTGCGCTTCTTCCGCTCGGCGCGTCGAACGTCGCCACACGAGCCCCAGGTCGCGACTGGGCGCACTGCCGTCGTCATCCACTAGCGGAATGATCTTAAGACCTTCTGCCAATCCCTGATCAACCGCGAGTTTGGGCAGCAGCGTCAGACCGAGACCTGACTTCACCATCTGCACGAGGGTGAACAGACTTGTGGCAGCAAAAGCGCTGGTGTCCGTCCGTGTTGTCAGGCGGCAGGCCGACAGCGCGTGATCACGCAAGCAATGCCCGTCCTCAAGGAGGAGGAGCTGGCGATGCTCCAGTTCTTCCGTGCGCAGGACATCCCGATCCGCCAGCTCATGGTCCTCGCGGCACGCAAATAGGAACGGATCGGCCCCGAAAATCGCTGAGTCGAGGCCATCCAAGTCCAATGGAAGCGCCAAAACGGCCATGTCCAACTGATCCGCCCTCAACAGGTCCACGAGATTGTCAGTGAGGTCTTCGCGCAGGAACAGCTTCAAATTCGAAAATGCTGCGTCGATGGCCGGCATGGCGCTGGGTAGCAGGAACGAGCCGATCGTCGGGATCAAACCCAGCCGATAAGGGCCGTCGAGCAGCGGCTTGGTGGTCGAGGCCGCCCGGACCAAGTCCCGCGCATCGGCGAGGAGGCTCTCACTCCTACGATGCACCTCTTCCCCCGCTTGGGTCAGCGCGAAGCCTTTCGCCGTGCGGTCGACAAGGGTCGTGTCGAGAATCGCTTCGAGCTCTTTGATGGCGGAAGAGAGAGTCGACTGGCTGACGAACGACGTCTCTGCCGCACGACTGAACGACTCGGTGCGACACAGCGCCTCAAAAAACTGGAGTTGGCGGAGGGTGGGCAGATGCTGCATGGCGTATCGATAAAACCGATACCACCTCGCGGCAATATCAATTTGCTTCAAAGCAGCGATTGCGCCATCTCTCCGTCAGCCGGCGCGGTAGGCCGGCGTGTTTTTCAAACCCAGACACCTCTTTTGAAGGAGACCCCGCATGCTCGGTATTGGTGACCGTATCCCTGATTTCAAAGTTGTCGGCGTGAAGCCGAAATTCATGCAGCACGAAGAGAACGGCGAGAGCGCGTTTGAAGAGCTGACCCAGGACAGCTTCGAAGGTCAGTGGAAGGTCATCTACTTCTACCCGAAGGACTTCACGTTCGTGTGTCCGACCGAGATTGCTGAGTTCGGCCGCCTGGCTGCTGAGTTCGCCGACCGTGACGCTGTCGTCCTCGGTGGCTCCACCGACAACGAGTTCTGTAAACTTGCATGGCGCCGCGATCACCCGGACCTCGCCGAGCACCCGGCATGGCAGTTCGCCGACACCACCGGCAGCTTGGTCGATGGCCTCGGCATCCGTTCGGAAGAAGGCGTGGCCCTTCGCGCGACCTACGTCGTTGATCCGCACGGCGTCATTCAGCACGTCTACGTGAACAACCTGAACGTGGGCCGGAACCCTCAGGACACTCTGCGTGTTCTTGATGCATTGCAGACGGACGAACTCTGCCCGTGCAACCGCCCTGTCGGCGGCGACACGCTCTAAGCGCTCGTTCTCAACAACACTTGATCGGTCTCCGGACGGACCCTGCCCCGCCGGACCGATCAGTTGGAAGCGTTGGCCTGGCCCCCCTCCCCCTGACACCAGGCCCACGCTTCCGCATCACACCCAGGCAGGTCTGTTTCTCCAACACCGCATCTCTTAAGGAGGCGATCTCATGTCGCTCGAAACTCTGCGCGAACAGCTTCCCGACTACGCCAAAGATACGAAGCTCAACCTCGGCAATCTCGCCAACGACATCCCTCAGGCGAGCGAGGGGGCGGAGCGGTTGGCAACCAGCATCGCTCGTGCGCTGTTTCTCGAAGATGCCGCCGCCCATCGCGCCGCGCTCGAGGCCTTCGCCGAGCCGGAACTTCTGGGCGACGAGGGGCTGATCCCGTCCTGAGGCGCTCATTCCGCCGCCTCGGCGGGGCCCTCGCGACGCGCCTCCTCGGCGGTGAAGTAGCGGCCGCGGTGGAACAGCGCCTCCGGCCGTGG
>JBCCTF010000113.1:0-13080 GCA_039198765.1 Pseudomonadota bacterium | reverse complement strand
CATAGAAACCGCGGCACGCGCCCCTCAGTGCCTCGGGCAAGTCATCACGGCCACAATTCGCGCGGTAATAGTCCGTAGTGAAATCAAACTTGTTTTCCGGCGGCCCTGAACCGCGATAGGTCGCGAGGGCGCACGTGTCTCCGCCGCGCCCGAAGCAGACAAAACACGGCTCCCCGCTCACACACTTTTGCGGCTGGCGACGGCTGTCCGCAGGCGGACGAAATGCGTTGACTGTTCCGTTAACGGACGGATGCAGCACCACATGCGCATCACAGCCGCCAGGGCAGGCAAGCCCGTCATCGTAGATCGTCGGCGTGATCGTCCGCGCCACCATGACCGAAGGGGGCACCTCGCGCCGGGGTTCATCAAGCTCTTCTGCTTCCGCCCCGCCGCTATTGACGTCAGGGTTCGTCACGGACCGCAGGTCGTCCTCCAGCGGCGCACACGCTATCAACAGGCCAACCAAGATCAAAAGAACGCCGCGCATCATCGCGCCTCCCTCGTCGGAGGAAAGGTTCGCGCTCACCTTTGTGCCGGTCAACAAGGAAGCGCAGTAGAGCGGATTGTGGAGCCACCCGCCTTCAGAAGGACGATCCGGCAACCGGATCGGCGGATGGCTGCGCAATTCGCCCTACTGAAGAGGTTCTCGGCGAACGGTCGGCACTTTCTGCAGCACGATTTCTTCGAAGTGCGCCCAGCCTCGATACTGCTGAAACCAGTACACGCGCCGCCCATCGTGAGCTTCGAGGAACTTGTTGCACGGCGTCTCGCCCAACACGCGGACGTCACTCCACGCGATCATCTCCCGAGGTGTGCGGAGCATCCCCCCGAAACGCGTTTCGCGTGAGGGTCCACTCGCTCCAGCCTCGTTCCAGACGAAGTCCAAGTCTCCGCGGAGCGCTGCCCGGGTCGGACCGATGAAGATCACAGCGAACCCAAAAAAAGCAACACCAAGAGCGCCGAAGTAGACCGCTAACCAAGCTGGTATACCGTTCAACAGTTCGTATACACCCCATAACGTTGAGACGACGCCCAAAGCGATGAAGAAAGCGATCCCTGCTATGTTGGCCCGCATGGCGCTCTTCGACCAACGCAACGTGCCGCCATTTTCCGAAAGCGCATGCGGCGCTTTTCGCCCTGTGCGGTTCATGCTTGCACGCATGAACCAGCGAAGGATGAGAGCCATCCCTATGTTGGCGCCAAAAACCACCGCGTAAAAAAGGAACTGATCCATCCAAATCCCCGTAGGGTGGACCGTGAAGCTATCCACCGTTCGGTTTGTAGTATGGCACATCCGAAATCGGATGGCTGCGCAATCCGCCCTGGGCGTCATCCCGACCGAAGAGCCGGGATCCATCGGAAAAATCTGTGTCGCGAAGCGACGCGTTTTTCCATTGGATGGATCCCGGATATGGGCTGCGCCTATTCCGGGATTATGGGGTTAGGCGGCTTTCTTCTTCCTGGTCGTCCGTGCCCGCGGCTTCTGCTTTTTCGCGGCGGCGCGTTCGTCGTGGCGGGCTAGCAGCTCAGCGAGGAACTGGCCGGTGTAGCTGCCCTTCACTTCAGCAACATCTTCGGGGGTGCCGGTGGCGATGATTTGGCCGCCGCCGTCGCCGCCTTCGGGGCCGAGGTCGATGATCCAGTCAGCTTGTTTGATGACGTCGAGGTTGTGCTCGATGATCACCACGGTGTTGCCGGCGTCGGCGAGCTCTTGGATCACTTCCATCAGCTTACGGACATCTTCAAAGTGGAGGCCTGTGGTCGGCTCATCGAGGATATACAGTGTACGGCCTGTTGCGACCTTGGACAGTTCTTTGGCCAGCTTCACGCGCTGGGCCTCGCCGCCGGAGAGAGTGGTGGCCTGTTGGCCAACCTTGATATAGCTGAGGCCCACACGGTTCAGCGTGTCCATTTTGTTCCGTATACTGGGCACCGCTTTGAAGAACTCGGCGGCTTCCTCCACCGTCATGTCGAGGACGTCGGCGATAGACTTGTCCTTGAACTTCACTTCGAGCGTTTCGCGGTTGTAGCGTTTGCCGTGGCAGACGTCGCATGTGACGTACACGTCGGGAAGGAAGTGCATCTCGATCTTGATGACGCCGTCGCCCTGGCAGGCCTCGCACCGGCCGCCCTTCACGTTGAAGGAGAACCGGCCCGGTTTGTAACCGCGGGCCTTGGACTCAGGCAGACCAGCGAACCATTCGCGGATTGGGCCGAACGCGCCGGTATAGGTTGCTGGGTTCGAACGCGGGGTGCGCCCGATGGGCGACTGGTCGATGTCGATGACCTTGTCGAGCTGTTCGAGGCCGGTGATGCGGTCATGCTTGCCGGGCACCGCTTTCGATTTCATCAGCTTACGGCTGGCTGCTTTATAGAGCGTTTCAATCGTCAGTGTACTCTTGCCACCGCCCGACACACCGGTGACGCAGGTGAGGAGGCCAACAGGGAACTCCGCTGTGACGTTCTGCAAGTTGTTCGACGTCGCGCCTTCGACGGTGATCAGGTGCTTGGGATCGTAGACCCGGCGCTCTTCGGGTACAGGAACCTCGCGCCGACCTGAGAGGTAGTCGCCGGTGATGGATTTCTTGTTCCGCTCGATCTGCGCCGGGGTGCCCGCCGCGACGACGGTTCCTCCGTGCACACCAGCGCCTGGGCCGATGTCCAGCACGTGATCAGCGGTCCGGATGGCGTCCTCGTCATGCTCCACGACGATCACGGTGTTGCCGAGATCCCTCAGCCCACGAAGCGATTCAAGGAGCCGTTCGTTATCGCGCTGGTGCAAGCCAATAGACGGTTCGTCGAGAACGTAGAGGACACCCGTCAGGCCCGAGCCAATCTGACTGGCGAGCCTGATCCGCTGGCTCTCGCCGCCTGACAGCGTGCCTGAAGAGCGGGAGAGGGTGAGGTAGCCGAGGCCCACATTGTTGAGGAAGTGCAGGCGATCCCGGATTTCCTTCAGGATACGGACGGCAATCGTCCGCTCTTTCTCCGTGAGCTGCGTATCCAGCGTGCCGAACCAAAGGTCCGCTTCCCGGATCGACAAACCGGCAATGGCGGAGATGTGTTCGCCAGCGACCTTCACTGCCAGCGCTTCAGGTTTCAGCCGCGCGCCACCGCAGGCGTCGCAGGGGGCGATGGACTGGAACTTCTCCATCTCCTCACGCACCCATGCGCTGTCGGTCTCACGCCAACGCCGCTCAAGGTTCGGGATCACGCCTTCGAAGGTCTTCGTCGTTTCGTACCGGCGCAGGCCGTCGTCGTAAACGAACTTCACCTTCTCCCGGCCGGTGCCGTAGAGGATCGTCTGCTGCTGTTTCTTGGTCAGCTTCGACCAGGGCTTGGCCACGTCAAAGCCGTACTTCTTGCCCAGCGCTTCGAGAGTCTGGGTGTAATAAGGGCTCTGCGTTTTCGACCAGGCTGCGATCGCACCTTTCAAGAGAGAAACGTCAGGGTCCGGAACAACGAGGTCAGGGTCGAAGTAAATCGACGTCCCCAGACCATCGCATGTCGGGCAAGCGCCTTGGGGTGAGTTGAAGGAGAAGAGGCGCGGCTCAATCTCTTCAATCGTGAAGCCGCTCTCAGGGCAGGCGAACTTGGCGGAGAAGGTGATCTTCCGCGGCTCCTCACCGCCCTTGGGCGCGCTCTCAGCGACGGCGAGGCCATCGGCGAGTTCGAGACACTGTTCAAAGCTCTCGGCGAGGCGGCTTTCGAGGCCTTCTTTGATCACGACCCGGTCCACGACCACGTCGATGTCGTGCTTCAGTTTCTTGTCGAGGGCGGGGGCGTCGGAAATATCGTAGAACTCGCCATCAATCCGCACCCGTTGGAAACCGCGCTTCATCAGATCGGCAAGTTCCTTGCGGTACTCGCCCTTCCGACCACGGATCATCGGCGCGAGGAGGTAGAAGCGGGAGCCGTCGCCCTCGGCCATCAACCGGTCGACCATCTCGGACACGGTCTGCGAGGTGATCGGCAGGCCGGTCGCTGGCGAATAGGGCACGCCAATCCGCGCCCACAGGAGGCGCATGTAGTCGTAGATCTCCGTCACCGTGGCGACGGTGGAGCGGGGGTTCTTCGAGGTGGTCTTCTGCTCAATCGAGATTGCGGGGGAGAGGCCCTCGATCTGGTCCACATCAGGCTTTTGCATCAGCTCCAGGAACTGGCGCGCATAGGCCGAGAGGCTCTCCACATAGCGCCGCTGACCCTCAGCGTAGATCGTATCGAAGGCGAGGGAGGACTTGCCCGACCCCGAGAGGCCCGTGACGACGGTTAGGGCATCGCGGGGGATCTCAGCGGTGATGTCTTTTAGGTTATGCTCGCGGGCACCCGAGACGGTGATCGACTTTTGGGACATCGGCGCGCCCTCCGCTTCTGCAGGAAAGCTAGCGGTCTAAGCTCCGGCGCCACCGAGAACAAGGGACGAACGGCCGCGGTTTTTCCCCTCAGTACGTGCGCCGGTAGGTGAACTCGAGGTCGCCTCCCGCAAGCGTGAAGTCTGTGTCGCCAGCGCCGAAGTCGCCGCCCATTTCATCGGTCGCCCAGAGGTGGTCTGCACGCCGATCAAGTTGCGCTCGTTGAGCTGCGGCGCCGCAGCAATTCAAGCGATATGAGTTCACAATAACTCTCTTTTGCAGCAAATAAACCTAAAAACAGTGGCTATTGATCGATGTCAAAAATGGTTAACAAAAATCATCTAATTCAATACGATGGTCCGGATCGCTTTCTATCAATCAGGATCACGCGACCAGTCTGCTGTTCAGGAAGCAATGAGGGAACCCAGAAACATGAAAACCAAAATCATCTCGACAATCAGTGCCAGTGTGATGGCCTTCGCATTCGCAGCTTCGGCGTCAGCGAATGAGTTTGGACCGTTCGAAATTACGCTCCCTGAAGATACGGGCGGGGTAACGCTCAACGACCGAGACCTGAACTGGAACGACCAAAACGCTGAGAAGGACGGCACACAAGTTGATGTTGTCGTCACCCTTCGCGGCAACAAAAGTGGCATCGACGTTCGATCGACAGATGCGTCAACCAGCGGTCCGGTCGCTGACATGGGCAGCTGGTCGTTTGGACGGAATGATGTCGATGTCGACTTCCGCGTCGTCTATGTTCAGCGTGTTGGTGACGGCATCCAGGTGCAGTTGGTTGTAAACCGCTCCAACTGCCACAGTCGGAATGAAGTCCCGTGCGATACGTACACCGGCAAGAACAAGAACAAGCTCTTTGCAAAGACGAACTTTCCGGTCGGAACGCTTGTAACACTTGGGCTAGAGTTCAACGATTCCGACGGGAACAATCGGGATGTGGCTTTCGGAAACAACAACTTGCCGCAGCAGCGCGATATGTACCGCGTTGGATCGGGCAACGTGCTCCAAATCAGCCCAACGCTTGTTGACCTAGTCAATCAGTAGGCGTTCGTTAAAGCTGGACCCGGTGTAGGTTCATCTGCGCCCGCTCGCGTTGAACAATCATATAGCCTCTCTCCATCCGAGAGAGGCTGTTTTTGTTGAGATACTTCTGAGGGCTCGGCTCAGCCTTAGAACCCAAGGCGATAGGTCAGCAGACCGGTAAGGCCGCCGTAGCTGAACTCCTCGTCAGTGACTTCGGCGAGCTGCTCGGTGAAGCCCAGGTCATCGGTGGCGATATAGCTTGCCTCCAGGCCGAGGGAGCCAAAGCCCGGCAACAAGCCCATGCTGACGCCTGCTTTCATCTGATAGGCCACGCGCCCCTCAGGGTTTTCACCTGACGGAAGATCGAGGCTGGGCTGCAGGTAGCCGATACCGATGCCCACGTAAGGGTCTGGGAGGAGGGGGATCGACGGGCGCAGCACGCCGTTGACCATCGCTGCGTAGGTCGTGAGGTCTTCCTGAACCGCAGCCTCCACATTGCCGACCGAGATATCCTCCATCGGCTCCGTCCGCATCGTGAACTCACCCTCAAGGGCAATGAACGGAAGAATGTACGCACCGAGGAGGCCGCCGCCGGTGAAGCCCATCTCGCCGTCACCATCGAACCGTTGCTCGGTGACTTGGCCAAGGAAGTTCTCCTCGCCGAAGGGGATCTCTTCGGTGGGCTGGCTCACACCGCCGTGGAGCTGGATATAAGCGCCACCGGCATGAGCAACGGAGGTCAGGGCTACGGCGGTCACACCCGCCAGGAGGATCGACGTCTTCATGGGTCCCGCCTTTCAGCTTTGTCAGAAACCAGACGTCAGCGTCGACGAGGAATACGGCGAGAAAACAGCGAGATTATGGCCCTGGTCGGGCAGCAAACGAACATTATATGAACATCGTGGAAAAAGCGGCCTTGGCGCGCGGTGCGGACACTCCGTACGCAAGCAGCCTAGGATAGGCAAAAATCGGGCCGATGGGAGAGTGGTATGGCTGGAAGCGTGAACAAGGTGATCCTGATCGGCAATCTCGGACAGGACCCTGAGGTACGGCAATTCTCGAACGGCGGGCAGGTTTGCAACCTGAGCATCGCGACGTCCGAGACCTGGAAGGATAAACAGTCGGGCGAACGGCGAGAGCGGACCGAATGGCACCGCGTGGCGATTTTTTCCGAGCCACTGGTGAAGGTGGCGCAGAACTATCTCAAAAAGGGCTCGAAGATTTATATCGAGGGCCAGCTTGAGACCCGGAAATGGCAGGACCAGAACGGCCAAGACAAGTACACGACGGAAGTGGTGCTGCGGCCCTACACCTCGACCTTGACCATGCTCGACGGCCGCTCTGGCGGCGGTGACAGCATGGGCGGCGGCTACGGCCAGCAGATCTCCGGCGGCGGCGACTTCGGCGGTGGGCCATCGGGCGGCGGTGCTCCAGCCCGCCAGGGCGGCAGCGACTACGACCTCGACGACGACATCCCGTTCTAAAGCGAGGGCGTGATCGGCTGATCGTGGGAAGAGAGACATGAGCCAGGCGCATCACATCAGAGTGTCCGCCTTCCGCCGCGTGATCGCGCTTTTGCCGATGCAACAATTGTAGCGCGTCATGGTTCGGCCAGCTCCTCGACTGTTCACCAGCGAGCGCCTTGGCAAAGGCAGTCTCGCGCTTGGCCAGGAGCACGCGCGGTACTTGGGCCAAGTTCTCAGGTTGGGACCCGGCAGTGATATCCGCGTTTTCAACGGGCGCGACGGTGAATGGCTCTACCGGATTGCAAGGATCGACCGGCGCGGCGGTGATGCTCTGCCCGTTGAACAAACGAGGCTGCAGGCCGAGGCGACGGGGCTTCCGGTGTTACTCTTCGCCCCGCTCAAACGTGGTCCCACCGAGATAGTGATCCAAAAAGCAACGGAGCTCGGCGCCGCTGTCCTCCAACCGGTCGTCACGGCGCGCACAAGCCGAGACAATCTCCGGTTGGACCGCCTTGGCACCATTGCAGTTGAAGCAGCGGAGCAATGTGAGCGGCTCACCATCCCTGAAATCCGTGAGCCTGCGCCCCTCGGTGATGCGCTGGAAGCGCACAAAAGCTTCGTGTTCTGCGATGAGGCGGGGAACCAACCTTCCGCGCCGTGGGGCGGCGAAGAGGGCCGCGCAGGTCTCGCAGACCATGTCTTTGGTCCGGTGGAGAGCCCTCCATCAGCTGTTCTGATCGGACCGGAGGGCGGTTTTACCCCCGACGAGCGCAGCGCGCTCCGTGAAGACCGACGAGCTTTGCCAATATCTCTTGGTCCAAGAATTCTGCGCGCTGAGACCGCCGCCATTGTGGCGTTGACCCTTTGGCAGACCCGGTTTGGCGACTTCTCTTGAGGAATTCTAACAACGCCGCTGATGAAAAAGCGCTTTTGTCCCTTCTCAAAGCTTGCTCAACGCAGCGCTGAGGGCGAATGGGCTGCCCCGGACTTCGCCCCCGCGAAAAGGACTCCACCGTGACGCAACTTGACGCCAGCACCCGCGAGAACCTCGACCCTATCGAAGGGAAAGGGGACCTCGTCGCCTATCTCGCCTCGGGCTGTAAGCCGAAGGAGGAATGGCGCATTGGGACGGAACACGAGAAGTTCGGCTTCCTGCGCGACACGCTGGAGCCGCTGCCCTTCTCGGGAGAGCGCTCGATCCAAGCGGTGCTCGAAGGGCTGTCATCACGCTTCGGCTGGAACCGCATGGAAGAGGACGGGCAGCTGGTCGCCCTGAAGAAGGACGGCGCGTCGATCACGCTGGAGCCAGGCGGTCAGTTCGAACTCTCCGGTGCGCCGCTGGAGCGGATCCACCAGACCTGCAACGAGGTGCACACCCACCTCGATGAAGTGAAGGCCGTCGCGGACCCTCTCAACATCGGCTTCATCGGCCTCGGCGCGACGCCCAACTGGACCCGTGAGCAGATGCCTCGCGTGCCGAAGGGGCGCTACGCCATCATGCGCCGCTACATGCCCACGGTCGGCAATCTCGGCCTCGACATGATGCACCGGACCGCGACCGTGCAGGTGAACCTCGATTTCTCCAGCGAAGCGGACATGGTGAAAAAATTCCGCACGTCTCTGGCGCTGCAGCCCATCGCGACCGCATTGTTTGCGAATTCTCCGCTCACGGAAGGAAAGAAAAACGGTTTCCGTTCGTGGCGCGCGCATATCTGGACGGATACCGATCCGAACCGCACGGGTATGCTGAACTTCGTTTTTGATGATGATTTCAGTTTTGAGCGTTATGCAGAGTATATGCTCGACGTGCCGATGTATTTCGTATGGCGCGATGGCGATTACATTGACGCCACAGGCCAGAGCTTCCGTGACTTCCTCGACGGCAAACTGCCTGCGGCGCCTGGCCAGCTCCCAACGATCGAGGACTGGAAAGATCATCTGTCCACAGCGTTTCCTGAGGTGCGCCTGAAAACCTTCCTCGAAATGCGCGGTGCCGATTCAGGGAGCTGGGGGCGCATCTGTGCGCTGCCGGCGTTCTGGGTTGGCCTTCTTTATGATCAGGACAGTCTTGATGCGGCTTACGAGCTGACCAAGGACTGGCCGGCCGAGGATCGGGTTGAGCTGCGCGCTGTCGCCGCTCGCGATGGCTTGAGCGGACAGGTCGGTAACATCCGTATACGGGATGTCGCTGAGACCGTGCTTGGCCTGTCACGCGAAGGTTTGCGCCGCAGGGCAGAGCTCGATGCAGCGGGTACGGACGAAAGCGGCTTCCTCAAACCCTTGATGGATATCACGCAGAAGGGCGAAAGCTTCGCTTGCCAACTCCTCCAGGACTTCGAGGATGGCGCGGACATGCGGACGTTGTTCGAACGCTACGCCTTTTGACCTGGCGCGGCGACGATCCTGAGACCGAGGCCGCGTCGAAGGTCCTCGCTAAGCGTTGCGGGAGCATCAAGACAGTTCTTGACAACACTGGCCCCCCGAGATGGCGGTCACGCCCTGGCGGCTATCCCGGCCTGGCGCGGATCATCATTGAGCAACAACTTTCCGTGGCCAGCGCCAATGCCATTCTCGCCCGCGCCAAATCGGCGACGAGCGGGCTCAAACCGCGTGCCACCCTCGCAGCCAAGGAGGAAGAGCTTCAGTCGCTTGGCCTCTCACGCCCGAAGATCCGCTATCTCAAGACCCTAGCAGACGATGTTCTCAGCCGCCGGTTTTCGTTCAGTAAGCTGAGTGACCTCACTGATGGGGAGGCCTCTGAAGCACTCTGCGCACTTCTCGGCGTCGGCCCATGGACAGCGTCCGTGTACCTCCTGTTCTGCGAGAATCGCCGCGATCTATGGCCGAGGGGCGATGTTGCCTTGCTTGCCGCCCACGGCATGGCAGGCGGAAGCTACACGCGCGACCAAATTGCAGACTTTGATGCCTGGGCGGAAGACCGCTACGCCCCGCACCGCGGAACAGCCGCTCATATCTTGTGGGGCCAAATCGCGTTTTCCCGAGGCAAAGCACCGCTTTAGCAGGATTGACGAGGATCGCCCGATGCTCAAACGTCTCTAGGTACGTCCGGGGAGGGAGCCGTGGGCCGTTTTTTCGTAAACTTGTTCGCAGCGGTCTCTGTGCTCGCCACGCCAGCTTGGGCGGACTGGAAAGAGAGCTTCCGCGCTTATGAACGCGCGATGCAGGCGGGCGCCACAGAGGCAGCGGGCCGCCATGCCAAGGAGGCGTGGACTAAGGCCAAAGCCGAGCTTCCCCCATCCGACGATGTTGCCCACCTCGCCCAAATCTATGGTGAGCTGACCCTGCTGACCGATCCCCGCGGCGCTGAACCGGCCTTTGCCGACGCGGTCGCCCTCGGTGAACAAGGCTTTGGGCTTCAGCGGATGTCTTTGGCTGAAAGCCAGTTTGGCTTGAGCGCTGCTCAAGCCCTGAGCAGGTCTCGCGACGATAGACGGAGCCGAGCAGCAGCTGGAGCCATTACGCCTCTGAGCCTCGACGAGCGCAAGCGACCCATTTGGATCAACGCGCGGATCGTTCTGGCACAAAATCTGAACAACCAGCGCCAATTCGCGCTCGCCGCTGAGGTGGCGTCGATGGTTGCCGATGACCTCTTCTCGTTCTCGCCCAAGCCGTTGGCTGGTTTGGTGACGGCCGAGGCCCTCTACTCAGCCGCTGCCATCTACGGCAGAGGCGGGGAGGTTCCTGGCGGCGTTGCCCGAGCCCAGAGACGATGGGTGCGCCTCGCTCGAGAGTTCCCGATGCAAACAAGCATCGACACCTTTGACCCCTATTTGGCCCAGGTCATTGCTTGGGAGAGCATCACCCGAGGACTGGCCACGCCAGTTTTGGGCTTTCAGGGGCTCTTTGATGCCGATCCAAGCGAAGTTCTACAACGGCAGCCGGTTGTCTTAGATCCAATGCCGTATTTCCTTGAGCCGACCATTTGTGCCGCGCGGATGCATTGGATCGAGCAGGAGAAGAAGACCATCCGCGACAACACGCCGAACAATGGCGGCGTAATGATCGGGTTCAGCTTCAAAGAGGACGGCCGGGTCGACAAGGCGCGGATCTTGGCAGAGGTTCCTGCGGAAGAAAATGGCCGCGAAGTGCTGGCGCAAGTCAAAAAGTGGCGCGCAGATCCTGAGAAACTGACGCCTGAATGTCGGCAGGGCTATATCGCCTATACGATCAGAAACATCCCCTTTCCAATCTTCGGAAGATGATACTGGCGCTGTGATCGCTCTGTCACATAGAATCGGCTAAGAAGTTGTGGTGTAGTAACACTGCGAAGATCAGTCGAGGAGTGCGGGGCTTTCTGCATCGCTGACGTTCATATGATCCCTTTTGTCACCGGCCGAATAGGCTGGGGGCAAAGGCGTTCTTGGGCTTCTCGCCTGATACGAGGAGCATAGGAGCACCAGTTTCGTGAAAGTCGTTCGCCACGCCCCCGATGGATGCCCAGCCCTGGTCCTGAATGCTGATTTCAGACCGCTGAGTTATTTCCCTCTCTCCCTTTGGTCGTGGCAGGACACGCTGAAAGCGGTGTTCCTCGAGCGGGTGGATGTGGTCGCAGAGTACGAGACCGAGGTTCGGTCGGTGAGCACGTCGATCAGGCTTCCCTCCGTGGTCTCCCTCAAAACCTACGTCAATCACTCGCGGAAGCCGGCGTTCACGCGGTTCAACGTGTTCCTACGAGACGGCTTTTCCTGTCAGTATTGCGGGAACGATGACCGAGACCTTCTGACCTTTGATCACGTCATCCCGCGATCGAAAGGCGGCAAGACCACGTGGGAGAACATCGTCGCGGCCTGCAGCCCGTGCAACCTGAAGAAAGGCGGTAAGATGCCTAAGGACGCACGCATGTGGCCCGCCCAAACGCCGCGCCAGCCGAACATGTTCGAGCTGAACGAGAAGGGCCGTTCGTTCCCCCCCAACTACCTCCACGAAAGCTGGCAGGACTACCTTTATTGGGATGCTGAGCTGGAAGCTTAGATCCCTGTCATCCCGGAGGCTGGGGCCAGGATGATGGGAGGTCTTTGAAGTCGTCAGCCCAGAGTTCGCTGATGCCATCCATCAACAGGCGCGGAACGATCGTGTAGTGGTTGGCATCGTCATAGAGCCGGGTGCTGACCGTCAGGGACGGATACCGTCGCAGGCGGAGGGTCTCTGAGAAATCGACGGTTCCGCTGACGATGCCCGATGCCGCAAGGAAGTAGGTATCAGCTTCGCGTCCACCAGCGGCGATGTAGACGGCTGCCTCCATATCATCGTGGTCCCGAGCATACTGAGCTTCCGCCGTCATGACAGCGCCGCGAACGCCTTCAATGTAGGGGCTGCCGATGATGTACTTGTCGAAGCTGTCCGGCCGCGTGACGAGAGCGTAGGCTGCAAACATTCCGCCCGCTGAATGTCCGAACAATCCGTGGTCGCCGGAAAAGCGGTATCTCTCAGCAAGGCTAGGTCTCAGCTGATCAACCAGGAAGTTGAGGAACGAGTCCGCGCGATGAGGAAATTTCGGCAGGGGCGCGACTTCTTTCCAACGGTCACCGCGGAGGCCTTGGGGGAAATAGTCAGGGCCCGGAGGGCTGAAGTCCATAACCCGGCGGCCAACACCGGCTAGGCCCTCTTCACTGCGGCTTCCTATGCCGACGATGATCATCTCAGGTGCAAAATTACCTGTGACCAGGATATCCTGAACGCCGACGACTGCACGCAGAAGAAGCGGGGCGTCGAGCACCCAGAGGACGGGATAGGCCCGCTCCGGCTGCGCCTCGTAGCTCGCTGGCAGGTAGACGGTGACTTCATGTTCGTAGGGAATGCGCGCGCCCTTGATGGAGAAAGGCTCCTCCATCGCCATGTTCACCCGCGCCCCAGGGATAAAGGCGAGCTGAGGGTTGGCCTGCGCCGTTTGAAAACCTGAGACAGCCGCCGCTAGCATAGCGAACACACCGATGAGATTGCGCATAAAGATCCACCTCCGCTCGGGCGAGATGTAAGGACGTTTTCCCAGTGGGGTAGTTTATGGCCAGCACTTTGCGACGAACAGTAGATCCGCGCGACGAGTGAAGGAAACCACCGCTAGTAATCCCTCTTATAATTTGCCCCAAGCTTTTGAGCACCGTCAGGTTGGAGCGTTGTTTCGATGTTGAAGAACCTCGACACCTCGTAGATCACGCTGACCACGGTGCCGATGTCGCCAAAAGACTGCCGTGCACTGACAT
>JBCCTF010000112.1:0-13146 GCA_039198765.1 Pseudomonadota bacterium | reverse complement strand
GGCATGACCGGCAGGTTCCGCCTTGAAGGCTTGGGCCGCACGCTGGAGCCGGGGGCATTCTACGCACCTGATCCCCCATCCGGTCACGACCACATGGTGATCTCGCTCGAGAATGAAGAGGGTGCCCCGTTCAGGCTCATTTACTCGGACCCGAGGCGTTTCGGTTTCGTGGAGCTGTTTGAAGAGGGCGCTTTCAGCGCATCTCCTCGACTTCGTAACTTGGGCCCTGAGCCTTTGAGCGAAAGCTTCACCGCCGAGGTCTTAATCGAGGCCTGTCGCGGGAAGTCGACCCCGCTCAAGGCGGCGCTTTTGGATCAGCGGGTCGTTGCAGGCCTTGGCAACATCTATGTCTGCGAGGCCTTGTTCCTCTCCAAGCTGAGCCCGAAGCGTCTCGCGCGCACGCTCGGCCCAGTTCGCGCCGAGCGTCTGGCGGCAGCGATCAAGTTGGTTCTTAACGACGCGATCAGGGCAGGCGGGTCCACGCTCCGTGATTATGCCGGGGCCGACGGCCAACAGGGCACGTTTCAGCAAACGTTCACCGTCTACGACCGGGAAGGCGAAGCATGTGTCGCCTGCGGTGGAGAGGTCAAACGTCTTGTCCAATCAGGCCGCTCGACGTTTTACTGTCCAGGGTGTCAGAGATGAACCAATCCACCAACAATCACGTGGCTGTTAGGGCGGCGAAAAAAGTTTGAAACGGTCGTTGACGGCTGTGTGCGGCTTGTATATCTGACCGCTCGGTTTGATTTCGGAAGGCATCGAAAGACTTATGGCGAACACGACGTCAGCTCAGAAAATGGTGCGGAAAATTACGCGCCGTACGGCAGTGAACAAATCGCGCCGGAGCCGTGTTCGTACCTACGTTAAGAAGTTTGAGGCCGCCGTTGAAGCTGGTGATCGCGAAGCGAGCCAAGCAGCTCTCCGGACCGTCGAATCCGAAATGATGCGCGCTGTGTCCAAGGGCGTCATCCACAAGAACACCGCGTCGCGCAAAGTTTCGCGTCTGAGCAAGCGTATCAGAGATCTGAGCGCTTAACCGCTTCCAGAAAACTCTGTCGTTCGAGCGGTTCTTCAGTACCCGTAGTATCTTTGTTTTTTATCGATAAGGCCGGCACGTTCAGTGTACGGCCTATTTCGTTTGCGTACTGAATATTCCATTTTATGTGGAAAATTGAAGTGGAACTGTTACGAGTTTGCGAATCCGTGATTCTGCTTTTTATCTCAGTCGTTTTTTTCAACCTGCGCACGAGAGGGTGAAGAATCAGGGTGAACTTTTAGGGTGTCATGAGCTTGTCAATTTTATCTCCAGCGAGTTAGGTTTCCTTCAGAGAGCGACGGCGCGGGCAGGCGCCAAAAAACACGGGAGATAAGAGATGACGATGAACCCCATCCACACTGTCAATTTGTTGCGTATGCGGAATGATTTGCTAGCGCGCGAGACTGTGGATTTCGTCACTCGCAATTGGGGTATTTTCAGTGGACAGACGGCTTTCTAGGGTCGATAGACGTCCCATGGTCGCTTAGGCACGACCACCTCCACAATTTGATCTGAACACCGGCTCCTAGGCAGGGCCGAACGCTATAATTTTGCATAAAGGGCGAAACATGCAGAACGCTCATATCGAGACCGATCCACGCTTCACGCAGTTCAAGTCGCAGCTGAAAGTTCACTTCGGCGCTGCAGTCTATGACAGCTACTTTCAGCGCCTTGACGTCGGCACCTTCGCAGGGGACCATGTCACTCTGATCACGCCGACGCGTTATGCGGCTAGCATTATCAACAAACGCTATGCCGTCCGTATGCGGCAGATGTGGGAAGAGCACGTGAGCCCGGTGGATCGGATGGACGTGCGAGCGGTGCAAGAGATGGCACAAGGCGCGGGTCGAAACACACGAATGGTTGCGAATGGCGGCATGGTGTCTTCCATCGCCACCAGTGCAGCGGCTCCGGCGCAAGAAGGTCCCAGCGAGAGCGTTGCCAGTCTTGGTTCATTCGCCCGCGGGATGACTTTTGATCGTTTCTGCACGAACGAAACGAACCGTTTTGCTTACCATGCTGCGAAGAAGCTCCTTGATGCGAGTGAGCCTGTCGTTACGACAATCTACGGTGCAGCGGGCCGGGGTAAGACGCACCTTCTCAACGCCGTTGGGCAGGAGTGGCTTCGTCGTCATCCGGATCAGAAGGTTCTCTACCTCACTTATGACATGCTCGTTTCCGACGTGTGCGAAGCATTTATCTCGCGCAGCCTGAAGGAGCTTCGCACCTTCCTTCGCGATACCGACATGCTGCTGATTGATGACATTCAGCTCCTCCGCGGTCGCAAACGGACCCAGGAAGAACTGGACTGCCTGATCGACAAGCTTCGCGGTGCAGGCAAGAGAGTGATGGTGGCTGGCGCGTTGCCGCCGAAAGAGCTTGCAGAGACGGGCATTTCTCAACGTCTCGCTGGGCGTCTTGCCGGCGGCATCTCAGTGCCGATGGGCAAGCCTGACATGGAGCTGTGCATCAAAGTTGCTCGTCAGTGGGCTGACGAAGCCGCTGCATCATCGGGTGTCGCTATTCCCCAGCGCCACATCGATCTCATTGCACGCCGCTGTGATGACTCCATTCGCGCACTCGAGGGCGCGCTCAATTCCATCCAGGTCGCCACCGAAGCGCAAGCTGGCGAGGGCGTGGCCATCAGTGACGATGATATCCGCCGTATTCTGAGTGAGCAGCTCCAACGGAAGACGCAAGCGATCACTCCGGAAGCCATTATGGACTTCACGACGGAGCTGTTCGATGTCTCCCGCGAAGAGCTGGCTGGCCGTTCACGCAAGCAGCCGATTGTCCGCGCGCGTCACGCCTTCTGCTTCGCCGTGCGCAAGCTTACCGACACACCCCTCAAGTCGATCGGCGCCTACATTCAACGCGATCACACAACTGTGATGCACTCGGTCCAGGCCGCCGAGATCCTCGCTGAGACCGACCCCGTCTTCGGCCCGCGGATCACGAAGATTTTTGACGCTTTCCCTAAGGCGTAATCCCCAATTCCGGCGCGGCGCTCTAGCGTTCGCGCCGCGGCTATGCTGTTCTCCGTAACCCATGTGAGTCGGGTCATCCCTGCGGAGTAAGGAGCTTGGGCCTGTGAAAGTCACAATCGAACGCGGCACGCTGCTTAAAGCGCTCTCCCACGTCCAATCCGTGGTGGAGCGCCGCAACACGATCCCGATCCTATCCAACGTGCTCCTGCGCGCCGACGGCGGAACCCTGTCGCTAACCGCGACCGACCTCGATATCGAGATCATCGAACAGGTGCCCGCCGATGCGGACCAGCCCGGCGCGGTGACCGCCGCCGCGGTGACGCTCTTCGACATCGTGAAGAAGCTCCCCGACGGCAATCAGGTCCAGCTCGAGCGCTTGGCGTCAGGTCGTCTCCGGCTGTCGTCGGGGCAGTCAGAGTTCTCGCTCGCTGTGCTTCCCGAAGACGATTTCCCATCTCTTCCGCAGGCTGATGATGGCCAGTCCTTCACGGTTAAGACGGGAGAGCTTGCTCGCCTGATCGACAAGGCGAAATTCGCCATGAGCCAGGAGGAGACGCGGTACTACCTCAACGGTATCTATCTGCATGCGTACGAGGATGGCGACACCCCGTCGCTCCGCGCTGTGGCCACCGACGGTCACCGCCTCGCGCGCCTCGACTCGCCGCTGCCCGAAGGCGCGGCTGGTCTTCAAGGCATTATCATCCCGCGGAAAGCGGTGATCGAACTCCGTCGTCTGCTCGACGATGCGGGCGAGGGCGTTGAGGTTTTGGTCGCCAGCGGCCGTGTCCGGTTTGCGTTCGACGACATCACCCTGACCACCAAGCTGATCGATGGGACGTTCCCGGACTATGCGCGCGTCATCCCTGAGGGGAACGACAAGATCATGCGCGTCAGCCCCGACGAGTTCGCACGGTCGGTTGATCGCGTGTCGACTGTCTCCGCCGACAAAACCCGTTCGGTGAAGTTGGCGTTGGAAGGCGACAAGCTGACCCTCAACGTCAACAGCCCTGAGACCGGATCGGCGACCGAAGACTTGGGCGTCGACTATCCGGGCGATGCCATCGAGATTGGCTTCAACGCACGCTATCTCCTGGACATCACGAGCCAGATTGACGGCGAGGCTGCAACGTTTGCGTTTGCTGATACGGCGAGCCCGACGGTCATCACCGACGCTGATGATCCGCATGCGCTCTATGTGCTCATGCCCTTGCGCGTTTGAGGGCCTGAGCCATGCGGCGGATCACGTCGCTCACCCTGCGTGATATCCGCTCCTACGAAGCGTTCGACGCACCCCTGACCGGGCGCTCGGTGGTGATCACCGGCCCGAACGGGACGGGGAAGACCAACCTCCTCGAAACCCTCACGCTTTTCGGCGCTGGCCGAGGCCTGCGCGGTGCCAAGCTGTCCGACGTGGTGCGCCACGGAGCCGGCGCTGCACCCGGCGCGGCGATGACGCTGACTGATGCCGACGGCGACAAGATCCGACTGATCGTCTCCATTCCGCCGCCGCGGCACGATCGCCGCGAGGTGAACATTGACGGCGAGACCACGCGCAGTGCATCTGCGTTATCGCAGCTGATCCGCTTCCTTTGGCTGACCCCCGCCATGGACCGCTTGTTCATGGATGCCCCAGCAGAGCGCCGCCGGTTCCTCGACCGCATCGCCGCAGCAGGATCTTCTGAACACGCGGCAATCGCCGCCCGCTATGAGCAGGCGATGAAACAGCGCATGGCTGCTCTTGATCAGGGTGCTGACAGTTCCCTTCTGGCACTGTTTGAAAACGACATGGCCGAAGCAGGCATCGCCCTCAGCCTCGCCCGCCGTGCCACCGCGCAAAGTCTCGCCGAAGGATACGAAGAGCTGCGCGAAGAAGCCTTCCCCCGCGCGCACCTCTTTATCGAAGGCGACGTCGAACTCCTCCTCGCTGAGCACGGAGAGGAGAGGGCGCGCGAAGGTTTCGCCGAGCGCCTCGCCCGCAACCGCCGCATCGACCGCGACGCCAAACGCACCCTGGTTGGCCCGCACCGCTCCGACCTCATTGTCACCCACGAAGGCAAATCCATGCCCGCCCGGCAATGCTCGACCGGCGAGCAAAAGGCACTGCTCATCGGCCTGATCCTGGCGCGCGCATCGTCCGCCGCGAAGGCTGCCGACGGCGCAGCGCTCGTCCTTCTGCTCGATGAAATCGTCGCGCACCTCGACAGTCGCCGCCGTGAAGCCCTTGCCGCGATCCTCGATCGTCTAGGCCTGCAGTGCTTCCTGACAGGCACGGATCCGGAGCCTTTCGGCCCCTTTTTGGAGGCCATGGATCACCTGGAGCCAGCAGTGATTTTGGACGGCGCAAGCATCTGAATTTGCAAGAGAAATAAGCCCCGAAATCGGCCCAAAAGCCCTTGGGTTCGGGCTGAAAAATCCCTATATTTCAAGAGAATCACGATGATCCCCAGGAAGGCGGTTGCGCATGGCCGGTGAGGCTGCACCCCAGAACCCCAACAACGAGAACGCCGACGATTACGGCGCCCAATCCATCAAGGTCCTCAAGGGCTTAGACGCTGTCCGCAAGCGCCCCGGCATGTATATCGGCGACACCGACGACGGCTCTGGCCTGCACCACATGGTGTACGAGGTCGTGGACAACGCCATCGACGAGGCGCTGGCCGGCTATTGCGACACGGTCAACGTGATCCTGAACGATGACGGCTCGGTCACCGTGCGTGACAACGGCCGCGGCATCCCCACGGCGATCCACCCCGAGGAGGGCGTTTCGGCCGCGCAGGTCATCATGACCCAGCTCCACGCGGGCGGGAAGTTCGATCAGAACAGCTATAAGGTCTCTGGCGGTCTCCACGGCGTGGGCGTCTCTGTCGTGAACGCACTCTCATCATGGCTCCAACTCCGCATCTGGCGCGACGGCAAGCAGCATGAAATTCGCTTCGCCCACGGTGAAGCTGAGGCTGATCTGGACGTTGTGGGGTCTGCTGATCAATCGGGCACGGAGGTCACATTCCTTCCGTCCACGGAAACGTTTAGCCAAGTCGTCTTCGACTACGATACACTAGAGCGACGCCTGCGGGAGTTGGCGTTCCTCAACTCTGGCCTGAAGATCATCCTTGCCGATCGTCGGCACGCTGAGCCTAAAGAACAAGAGCTGTTTTACGAAGGCGGCCTGACCGCGTTCGTCCGGCACCTCGACTCGTCGAAGCAGCCGCTCGTCAGTGAACCGATCACCATGACGTCGGAGCGAGACGGTATCACCGTTGAAGTCGCCATGTGGTGGAACGACAGCTATCACGAAAAAGTTCTTCTGTTCACGAACAATATTCCCCAGCGCGACGGCGGCACCCACCTCGCAGGCTTTCGCGCTGCACTCACCCGCGTGGTCAACGGCTACGCCCAGAGTTCGGGCCTCCTAAAGAAAGAGAAAGTCGCGCTTTCCGGCGACGACGCGCGCGAAGGCCTCACCGCTATCGTCTCGGTGAAGGTCCCTGATCCGAAATTCAGCTCACAGACAAAAGACAAGCTCGTCTCATCCGAAGTCCGCCCCGTGGTTGAGAACATCGTCGGCCAAGAGCTGGGCACGTGGTTCGAAGAACACCCCGCCGACGCAAAGCGCCTCGTGGGCAAAGTGATCGAAGCGGCTGCCGCCCGCGAAGCCGCGCGGAAGGCGAGGGAACTCACCCGCCGCAAAGGCGCGCTTGATGTTTCGTCGCTGCCAGGAAAGCTGGCCGACTGCCAAGAGCGCGACCCGACAAAGTCTGAACTGTTCCTCGTCGAGGGTGACTCGGCGGGCGGCTCTGCGAAACAGGCGCGGAACCGTGAGAACCAGGCGATTCTGCCCCTGCGCGGTAAGATCCTGAACGTGGAACGGGCACGCTTCGACAAAATGCTATCGAGTCAAGAAGTCGGTACACTGATCACTGCGCTCGGCACAGGTATCGGTCGCGATGACTTCAATATCGAGAAGCTGCGCTACCACAAAATCATCATCATGACCGACGCCGACGTTGACGGTGCCCACATCCGGACACTCCTCCTGACGTTCTTCTACCGTCAAATGCCCGAGCTGATCCGCCGCGGTCACCTCTACATCGCCCAGCCGCCGCTCTACCGGGCGGAGAAGGGTAAGTCGGCACAGTACCTGCTCGATGAAAAGGCGCTTGCTGATTATCTTTACACCGAAGGTCTGGATAATGCGGTCCTGACGACGCATTCAGGCGAACAACGGACTGGCCGCGATCTCGCTGATCTGGTGGCTCAGTCACGGGGCGTGTCGCAACGCCTCGATGCCTTCCCAGCGTGGCTTCGCCGCGACGTGCTGCTCCTCGCAGCGCTGGGTGGTGCCCTCGGTGAAGATGATCCGTCTTATGAGCAGCTCACCGCACTCCAAACCCGCCTCGATGATGTATCTGAAGAGTATGAGCGCGGTTGGTCAGCGAAAGTGGACAACGGCGACCTCGTGCTCGCCCGCGATGTGCGCGGCGTTCGCGAGGCCTACGTTCTGTCGCAAGACCTGCGCACCGGCGCAGACGCACGCAAGCTTGCTGTCGAGGCTGAAGGTATTCGCGATGCCTTCGCGGGCCCTGCTTCACTGAAGCGCGGTGAGAACGAAACTGTCGTGTACGGACCACTCGACTTCCTCGAAGCGCTGCGCACAGCGGGCGGCAAGGGCATCACGCTCCAACGATACAAAGGCCTGGGCGAGATGAACCCAGAACAGCTGTGGGAGACAACGCTCGACGCCAACGCGCGCCAGCTTCTTCAGGTGCAGGTGGAGGAGGCCGACCGCGCCGATGAGACCTTCACGAAGCTGATGGGCGACGTGGTCGAACCGCGGAAGCACTTCATCCAGAGCCGCGCCCTCGAGGCCGAGCTGGACCTTTAACGGACCGGCGTGCCGGGGCCTGACCAGCAACTTCCGGCGCGCTTTAGCGACTGGTTCTCCGCACGCGGATGGACCCCGCGCAAGCACCAGCTTGACGTCCTAGCCAAGGCGGAAGAAGGGCGATCTTCCCTGCTGATCGCTCCGACAGGTGGCGGTAAGACCCTCGCGGGGTTTCTGCCGACACTCGTCGAACTCGCGGCGGCTCCGAAGAACGAGCGTTCGCTCCACACGATCTATATCTCGCCGCTAAAAGCGCTGGCGATCGATATCGCACGGAACCTCCGTGCACCGATTGATGACATGGGCCTCCCCGTCGTGGTCGAGAGCCGGACGGGTGACACGAAGCAGTCCGTGCGCCAACGACAGCGAACAGCGCCTCCGGATATCTTGCTCACAACCCCGGAACAGCTCTCACTTTTGCTGGCGCATCCATCAGCAAGTGATCTTTTCTCTGGCCTGCGATGCGTCATCCTCGATGAATTGCACGCGCTAAGAAAGTCCAAACGTGGCGATCTTCTCTCTCTCGACCTCGCGCGCCTCTGGACTCTCGCTCCAGGCATGCGAACCATTGGTCTGTCGGCAACCGTCGATGATCCTGTCCCGCTTCAGCGGTTTCTCGTCCCGCAAGATGGTACGGACGAAGCGCTCGGAGACTTGATCAGAGGTGAGGGCGGAACACAGCCATCCGTCCGTGTGCTGACGCCTGGTGATGAGATTCCTTGGTCAGGTCATTCCGGCCGCTATGCTTTTTCAGACCTATACGAAGCGATCAAGCAGCACACCACAACGCTGATCTTCACCAACACCCGTAGCCAGGCGGAGGTTTGTTTCCAGGAGCTGTGGCGGATCAACGAAGATGCTCTGCCTATCGGCCTTCACCACGGAAGTCTTGAGCGTGAGCAGCGTGAGCGCGTTGAGGCAGCCATGGCCGATGGCTCTCTGAAGGCCGTTGTTTGCACGGCAACCCTCGACATGGGCATCGACTGGGGCGCGGTCGATCTATGCATTTGCCTCGGTGCGCCAAAGGGGGCGGCGCGGCTGGTCCAGCGGATCGGACGGTCGAACCATAGGATGGATGAGCCGTCACAAGCGATCCTTATACCAACGAACCGGTTTGAGGTGCTTGAGTGCGTCGCGGCGAAGCAAGCGGTCGACCAAGGTTGCCTCGACGGCGAGCCCTATAACGAAGGTGCACTTGACGTTCTGTGCCAGCACATCTGGGGCATGGCTGCGGCGGAGCCCTTTCATCCTGATCACCTCTATCGCGAGATCATCAGCGCGTCGCCTTATCGCCATCTGACCCGTGAAGTCTTTAATGAAGCGATCGAATTCGTTGCAACGGGCGGTTACGCCATGCGGGCCTACGACCGCTATCGCCGCATCGTGCCGATGCCTGATGGCCGTATGCGGATCAAAGACGCCCGAACGGCGCAGCTCTACCGGATGAACGCGGGGACGATCGTTGATCTGCCCACGTACAATGTACGGCTCGGGCGGATGACCAGCCGCAATGGCAAGCCAGGTGCCATGCGCGGGGGGCGGAAGCTAGGGACAATCGAGGAGTGGTTCCTCTCACAAATCACGCCCGGCGACACCTTCATTTTCGCGGGCGAGACACTGCGCATGGAAGGTGTTATTGATAGCGATGTGTTCGTCTCGCGGGCTGCCGGTGACGATGTCAAAATTCCCTCATGGCAGGGCTCAAAGTTTCCTCTGTCTAGCTTCTTGGCGAACAGTGTACGGACGATGGTTAGCGAGCCGGAGACGTGGCGCGCCTTGCCGGATCCCGTTCGGGAATGGTTGTCGTTGCAGCAGGATAAGTCCTATCTGCCGCAACCCCATGAACTGTTGATCGAAACCTTCGCGCGGAGCGGAAAGTATCACCTTGTCTGCTATCCTTTCGATGGGCGGATCGCGCACCAATCGCTCGGAACATTGGTGACCCGGCGGCTTGAGCGGTTGGACCTTCAGCCCCTTGGGTTCTGTCCAACGGAGTATGCGCTTTCTGTCTGGATGCGGAATGATCCATCGAAGCTGAGGATGGAAGAGGTTTTCGAACCTGATCTCTTGGGCGAGGATCTCGATCTTTGGCTTGCAGATGCGCAGTTGATGAAGCGCACGTTCCGCTACTGTGCGCAGATTGCTGGCATGATTGAGCGGAACCATCCGGGTCAGGAGAAATCAGGGCGTCA
The DNA here is from genome assembly GCA_039198765.1 of Pseudomonadota bacterium. Classification (GTDB taxonomy): domain Bacteria; phylum Pseudomonadota; class Alphaproteobacteria; order Caulobacterales; family Parvularculaceae; genus Parvularcula. The sequence continues at coordinate 3,048 of JBCCTF010000112.1, read as the reverse complement.
GGTCACGTTCTCGGCCGGATTGATCTACGACGTGTTGCGAGAGCATCAACCGGACCACATTCTGCTCAAAGCGGCATGGAATGATGCGGCTTCAGGCTTTCTCGACATTCGCAGGCTGTCTGATCTCCTCAATCGTGTACACGGACATTTGGTACACCGATCGTTGGAGCATGTGTCGCCGCTGGCGGTGCCCGTGATGATGGAGGCGGGTCGCGAAACCATCGCTGGAGGCGCGAATGAGGCGATCCTTCGGGAGCTGGAGGAAGACCTTCTCGCGGAGATGACAGCGCGCTAGGGTTCTGCAGGGACGGAGGAACGAATATGATTTCAATGCTTTGCAGTGTTGCGTTGGCGCTCTCGATGCAGGCGGCCGAGCCTCTCGAGGAAGCAGCGCGAGGTGTTGTGACCGCGGTTCTTGAGGAGGAACCGACGCCAGCTGCTGCGATCATCATCGTGACCGAGGTGGGTGATGCCGTGATTGAGGTGGGCGGTGTGAAGCAACTTGGCGGTTCTGTTGCTGCTGTCGCTGACGATCCATGGCATATCGGTTCAAACGGGAAGGCGATGACGGCAACCCTCGCGATGGCACTGTCGGAGGATGGTTTGATCAGCCTTGAGACGACAGTGACAGATGTGCTCGGCGGATCGATGAAGGTTGACGACAGATGGTCTGATGTAACCCTCCGTATGCTGTTGACCCACCGATCTGGTATCCAGCCCAACATCGGGACCCTTCAATTTCTTCGGTATACCGCCTTTGGCGCGTCAGGTGAGGCGGGTCCCTCAAAGGACCGTCGTTCTGCTTTGAAAGGCGTCTTGAAAAGGCCGCCAGAGGGTACGCCGGGAGAGGCCTATCTTTATTCGAATCTTGGCTATTCGCTTGCGGGGATGATGTTGGAAACCGTTGCTGGTCAACCGTTTGAAGTGTTGATCCGTGAACGGCTCTTTGATCCGCTGGGAATGGAAGGTGGTCGTCTTGGAACGCCAAAGGGAGCAGGTGAAGACGTTTTTCGCGGGCATCGCGGCGATCCTTTGGAGGTTTCGCCGGCGGGCGCTGACAACCCTCCGGTGATGTCTCCAGCGGGAACCTGGGCCTTCCCGCTTGATGCGTATGCGAAGTTTTTGGCGGACCAACTTCTCGGACAGCAAGGCGAGCCGGCACTCTTGTCTGATGAGAGCTATCGACAGATCCGCACACCGATGGTTGATGGTGAAGACTACGGCTTGGGGTGGGGGCTTAGAGAGGAGGGGCGGCTTCAGCATTCAGGCTCGAACACGATGTGGTTTGTGACCAGTGTCGTGGCGCCGGAAGAGGGTGTTGCCGTGAGCATTCTGACGAACTCCGGCGAAGTCCGTGGCCTCGGTGCTCGGATTGATGACTTCATCGAAGAGCACTTCCCCGATGAGCCTACGGCGGCTGTCCCGATGGCAGAGCCTGGCGAAATGCCGGCGCCTTAGGGTCTATTTTTGGCACGTAGAGGGTGTCACGATTGTGATCGCACTCTTCCAGGGTGTGCTGTGGCGATCTCATGATGGGCTGCAGCTACCTAGGGAAGCTATAAAAAAGCGCTCCAAATCAATGAAATAGGGCCCCAGCGCCCCATCCTCGTGCCAGCTCAGAGCAGTGGCGCGAGGATTGCATGGTTTTCGCCAGAACAGTGGTGGAGCCGTACCCATGCGTGCGCTTATTGTTGGATTGTCGGGCTTGCTGGTCACATCGTGTGTGACAGATGACCCGATTGCGCCGGTGCCTGAGACCGGCGCCTTTAGTCTCAAGCTGATCGAGATTAATGGAGACCAGTTCCTCTCAGTGCGGAAGGATGGCTCTAAACACATCGCGCAGCTCGTCAATGCAAGCCATCCCAACCGTGTGGATTGGACTCGCGAAGATTGGACTTGGTACGCGGACGAGCTGTTCCCAGAAGACGAGATCAGTTTTGACGGTCTGCGGATGCTGCGGGGGTCGAACCTTGTGCCAGTGGGCCTGAACTCGCCGAAGCCAGGCAAGCCGATGTACTGCATGAAGACAGAGGTTGCCGACCTTGCGAAGTTCCAGCGACGGACGATCCGTTCGACGCCGAGTGAGCAGGTCTACGACTCGATCACCATGACCACGGAGTGCATCGTCCACGCAGGCCTGTCGCCGACCCAGGAAGAGAGCATTCACCTCCGTCCGAACCCGGAACGTTTCCCGACTCGGTATGAGACCGTTGTCGATCTTGACGACGATGGAAGCGCGGAGCAACGCAACGTGCGTATGCGGAACGTCTCAAAGGTTGAGGTTCTTGAGTTCGTCGAGAATGAGACGAGCCTTAGCAAGAAGCAGCTGCGTCAGCTCGCCTACGCGATGCACCGTATGTAGAAGGGGAAAGCCGTCAGTCTGCTGACGCTTTCACCCAAGCTTCTCTCGCGGTGCAGCGATCGAAGTACGCGACGACCGCGGGCGGGACCTTGTCCCAAATCTTCGCGAACTTAGCGAGGAGAAGCATATAGACGACTGAGATGTCGGCGGCGGAAAAGCCGCTGGGCAGGAGGTAGTCGTGCTGCGACAGCGTGACATCCAGTGCGCCGAAGCACTTGGTTGCTTCACGCGTGCCGTAGATGTCCATCGCCTTCACCCGTTTGTCTTCGGGCAACATCGTGCGGTGGCCTAGGGCGAGTGTGACATACATACCCATGCCCGCCTCGCCGAAGTGAAGCCACTGTAAATAGTGACCAAATTCGGGATCACTGGGACCGCGGGCGAACTTCTTGCCTTCAGGTTTGGCAAGCAGGTACTCCATGATCGCTGTGCTTTCGAACATGGTGAGGTCGCCGTCTGAGAAGGCCGGGATCTTCATCGCCGGGTTGATAGCCCGGTATTCGTCTGAGGAAAGGAAGGCAGGATTGTTCTGCACTGGCGTCAGCTCATAAGGCACGCCCATTTCTTCCATGAGCCACCGCACACGGACGGATCGCGAAAAGCGGCTGTGGTATAACGTGTACGTCATCTTTTTCCTCTCATTCTGGAAAGCTTACGAAGGTTTGAGTGTCTGAAGGCCCATTTGG
>JBCCTF010000111.1:0-13158 GCA_039198765.1 Pseudomonadota bacterium | reverse complement strand
GGCTTCGCTCGGAAAAAACGTTCGTAGGCTTATTATCTGAGCTGGACACAAAGGCCGCGCTCTTAGGAGCGCGGCCTTTTTTTTGGTGTGCAAATTAGTCTTCGGACTTCAAACTCTTCAGCACATCAAAAGGGCTCGATTCAGGCTTGCGCCCAGGATCTTCCGGGGGCTCTGCACCCTCTTTGCGAGGGTGCGGGTCCATGGCGAGGACCAGCTGTTCGACCAAAACTTGACCAAGGTCGAGCGTGTCACCCTGAATCGGCTCCGGCGCATCGAGATCAGCCTCTGTCTCGCCTTCAGGCTCCTCTGCTGGCTCCGTCGTGTACTCCACCGCAAAGTTCTCGGCGATCACCTCGCGCATCGGCTCAAGGCTGACCACGCACTCGCGGCCTAGGTCTGCCTCAAGCAACCCAGCCACTCGGACCAGTGTCCCTCGACGGATCACATCCAGATCACCCTTCAGCACACGGATGTCTTCAGCGCCGTAGAGCTTGGCAAGGCCAGCCTTGTCCGCATCCACAACTTCGATGGAGACAGCCATCGGCTCAGCAGAGATCTCCGCAACCACCACTGGTCGCGAGAGCGAGGCGAAGGTCTCGATGCTCATTCCATCTCTCCTTGAAGGATCGGCGGGAACGTGGCGGTTCCGTCCAGGATCGCGTCGATAGACTGTTCGGCCAGCGCCTTATCCGCCTTGCGTACATACTCAGCAAGATGCGCCGCACCCGGAGCATCCTCATCACCGAACACGTTCCGAGAGAGAGCGTCGCGCAAGCCCCCTTCGCCGTCCAGGGCCTCTTCATAGGCCAGCGCTCGGCCGAAGAACGCCTCGGCATAGCCGCGCACCTTCTTGCCGACGCGCAGATCGCCGACGCCCATCTCACGCAAGGAATCGTCCACGTCACGGAACATCACGTCGAAGACCAGCTGCGCAAACGGCGCCGTCCGCTCCCGCTCCGCCTTCAGCCGGCGCAGCACCAAGATCATGTGCAGGCTGAGGATATCGTACCGCCCCTCGGTCGTGTCGGGGGCCAGCATATCGCGATAGAATTCAGGCCGCCTCGCCGCCTCCGCCACCTGCACATAGAGCTCATGGGCGGCCCGCCGCGGGCCATCACGCCCCATCAGTCTGCCCGCAAATTCCTTGGCGCGCTCAAACATCAACGTCTCCGTTCTTAGAGCGCGTCACCTAAGGTCTCCCGCGCCACGCTGAAAGCCCTTTCATCCCCGGTGCGACCTCAGTTTCCCGCAAGGCGCTGGGGCTGGCGGAAAGAGGCGGTCTAGGGAAAGACAACGCCATGCAGCAGGCGGCCCGGCCCGAAAGCAGTGCTCCCTGCGATGAAGAAGCCTCCAAGATAGAGGGCGATCATCGAGGTGCGATGCATACGCACATTGTGCGTTCGCGCGCCAACAATGGCGGCGATTACGCCATACAGTGTCAGCGGGATGAACAGATGCACAAAGCTCAAACCCATGAATCCGTTGGGGTTGACCTCGTGAATGAAGAGTGTGGTTCCCGCAGTGACCGTCATCAGCGTCAGATACAGGAACCCGATCGCCCGATGACGCGGCGCGCCCTTGGCGGAAAAGAAGATCAGGTAGGTCCCCATCACAAACGCTGGCAGCACCGTCGCCAGGTGCAGTTTGATGGGCAATTCGGCCGCCATAATTGGCGCAAGATCCATGAACATCGTACCCCCGTCCCCATGTCGGTAAGTCCGCACCGAGCGGATGGCAAGGTCCCGTCCTCAGCAGTGAACGCGCGCCGCCCACTGTTACACGACCGAATATTGACGCGGGGGCTCGATCAGGCGATCACTGGGCCATGCTGCGCTCTACAGTAACAGCGGTGATGGCCGCGCTGATCCTCACAGGTTGCGTCACCACGCGCTCCCAACACGGCTATGTCGTTGAATTTGGTGAGAGTGGCCTCGACGCCATGCCTGGGATCGACAGCAAGGACTCGATCCTCGCACGGTTTGGCGAGCCCTCGATTCGCCCGCCGATGAACGATGACACCTGGTACTACATCAACCAGCGGACGAACGCGCGCGCCTTCATGAACGACGAGATTTACGAGCGCACGGTGGTGGCCTTCCAATTCGATGAAGAAGGCCTCGTCTCCCAAGTCCAACGCCTCGGCCTCGAAGACGGCACCAACATTGACCTTGTAGCAAGAACGACAGCCACGCGCGGCCGCGAGCTTTCCCTGTTGCAGCAACTCCTAGGCGGCGTCGGCCAAGCCGCAGGTGGCCCGCAGAGTACGGCCGCGACCGGTGGGCAGCCGCCGATTTAATCTAACCACACCGGCGCTCGCGCCAGACCTTGGCGGCAGGCAAGTCTGACCAACTGAACGAGAAGTCGGTTGATCCGTTAGCGATCAGCGAATCGAGCCGCTCTTTGGCTTCATCGATGGTCGGGATGTGCCCCTCTTCCACCCACCACAGGGCAACGGTCGGCTCTGCAGGCATCTCGAAGAAATCGTGCTTGCGAGCGTAGAAGTTCCGGTGGACCGTCTGGAACACGAACTTAGCTAGGGACGCATCGTCCTCCCACACCGACATGTTCACGTTCATCGTGGGATCACCCGGCCAGTGAAGCCCCATGGCGCCATCGCCCGTCTCATCCTGAAGCCGCCAAACAAACCCAGGCATACGCTCAGCAAGCTGATTAATCCTCGCCAGGTTCTCGAAAAAGTCCTTCATCCGTGGATCATCAGGACCACCCAGAACCCGTCCTATGTTCACCTGCGCTATGTGCATGTTACCTGCTTAAAACCCGCTCATCCGTAGAATAACCAAATCGAACCCCGTTCCAAGCTGCTTGAACAGCTTACGACCTAAGAACTCCCATTAGTTCCAGTCCGGCGTTATTTACGCTGTTCAACAATTGAGCGTACTGGGCTACTTTTGGAAAAGCAAAACCGCTCCTAAGCAAGGCGGTTGATGAAACTGAATCAGACGTAATTCAAAAGATAGTTAGCGATCGTAGTGAAAATGCGTCTGACTGAGTAGCTTCAAATAAAAGGGCATTGTCGCCCTGCGTAATCGGTTATATCGTGAGCGCGACGAAAATATAAATTTCGCCAGCTGCGGCCACTAAATTTCAAAAGCAAGCCGCCCGCATGCAAGGAATTTTAAATATGCTATCGGAATTTGTCGCCAAATATGGACCACTAATCATTGTTTCCGGTACTGCGATTGTTGTGATTACGACAATTACACTGAACAATATAAATCACAATGCCGGTATAAAAATTCGTTCTTTCGATGTGATATTTCAGTGGAGTCAAGATAATTCTATCCAGAAGATATTCTCCGATATTAGGTCAGTCATCGCTGATGATAAACATCTGCGATATGACCCAGAAGACTTAGATACAAAAAATGCTTTCTTAGCGTTAATGAACTTTTATGAATCCATCGCAATCGGCGTCAAAAGAAAAGCACTCGACGACAGCATCATAAAAGACTGGTGGCAAATTTCCTTTATCAGGCATTTCACGATATTTCATGCGTACTTGCACCAGTATCGGTGCGAACATGGATTGCCTCGGGCTTTTAGAAACGCAGAAGACTTAGCTCAACGCTGGCGATACGAGACAATATCATAAAAAGAAAAAGCGGGCTCCGGGGAGCCCGCTTCTCTTTCGGCACGCTTGCCTATTGGGGGACTAGGCGGCGTCCGATGAGCCGTTGTCGTTGCCCGAGTTGCGCTTGTCTTCCCAAGCGCGTTTGAAGGCTTCGAACTCGTCGCGGTCACGTGCCATGCGGAGCTCTTTCATGTGCGCTTCAAAGGCATCACGCGCCTCATCGAGCTTCCGCTTTTCTTCCTGCAGCCGTTCAATTTCCGCCTCGCGCCATGCGTCAAACGCGGCGTTTCCCGAAGCTTGGGTGCGGCTGGAGCTCCACGAGAAGCCGCTGGCCGCCCGTTTCGCACTGGATTTTGCGCTTCCCCAGTTGGAGAGATCGATCCCCATCTCCTTGCCGTACATCATGTACGCAATGGCGACCAAGCCCAGTGGCCAAAGCCCTGTCGCAAAGAAGAGGATCATCAGCGCAATATTCACTGGCGTCCATGCTGGGCGCAGTTGAGACTGGAAAGTCTTCTCGTCGAACATCTTTTGGGAATTAGCTGTAGAACTCGTCACCCGTACCTCCTTGTCATGATGAGGTCTTTTTCAACCTCCGGCTCCTTAGAGATGGGTGTGGGATGACATGCTCGCAAGGGTGGTTTCGTTGTTTTTCGACAAAATCTTGCCGTTGTGACGAAAAATGTCCCTATCCGATGGGCGTATACCGCCTGTGCGCCTCGTCGATGAAGGCGCCGGAGAGGCGTTTGAAGCCGAAATCGACAAACTTCGTCGCCGCGGTCTGCATCAGCCGGTTTTTGAAAGCGAACTTGAGCTCGAAATTGACAATGCAGCCCTTCTCGGTGGGCTCGAAGACCCAATGGTTCTCAAGGTCTTTCAGCGGTCCGCGGACGTAGCGCACGTCGACCTTGCCTGCCTCTCGGTCGGCGTTGACCTCGGACCGGAAGCTTTCCCGGAACATGGAATACCGCACCACCATATCGGCGGAGAGGCGGCGCACACTGCCCTCTTCCGCCCGCTTCACCACGCGGAGCGCCTCCACCCAGGGGATGAACCGCGGGTAGGTCTCCACGTCCATGACGAGGTCCCACATCTGCTCAGGGTGGAAGGGAACGGGAATGCGTTCGTGGTGCGAGGACATCGCGCGCGTCTAGCGCAAGTCTCCTGGCCGTCCACCCGCTCTCTTGCCGCGGAGGCTTAGGTAGCGTCCGCTTTGAAGGCGACGGGAAGCGCGGGGTGCGCCCAGCACACAAACCACATGACCAGCGGCAGGATGGTCACCAGCGCTGCAAAGTGGATCGCCATGCCTTCAAGGGGTGCCATCAGGATAGCGATAGCCGCAATGAACGCTGCGGAGATTGCAGAGATATAGGGGATAGGCGGCGCGCCCTCGCTCACTAAGGGGTAGAGCGTTGCCGTGATCGCGGCATCTTCTGAGGGAACCTTGAACGCCTGGCTTGGCCGAAACAGCTGCCGCAAGACGACCTTCTCGATGCCTTCGGGCAGCGTGATCGGCATCTCTGACGTCGGTCCGAAGGTGCCGACAGACTTGCCGTCGCAGAGCACGTTCACTGGCGCTTCAGGCGCGAAGCTGCGCACTTGGAACCCTGTGATGGTCAGTGTGGCCACCCGCCTGCCCTCTCAAGAAACAAAGCCGCGGCCTTAGAGGGCGCGGCACCTGAACAAAACGCACGATGGCGTGAAATCGGAACGCGCCCTGCATGATCTGGGCCGGAAACGAAAAAGGGCCAGTTGGTGCTGGCCCTTCATCACCGGCGATTGTCCGTCAGTCTACGAAGCTTTGCGTCGCTTCAGGCCGATGAGGCCAAGGCCCCCGGCCATGAGGACAAAGCCTGCCGGGATCGGCACAGCCTGGGTCGAGAGGTTCGACAGCTCAAACGCGTTGCGATCGGTCGAGAACCGCACCTGATCGAACAGAACGTCAGAAACCAACTGGGTCAGGACGGGCTCCTCCGACGAGAAATCATAGGCTGGCGCCATGTCGGCGAGGTCCAGCGTGCCGAGCGAGACACCGTCGAAGAACAGCTCAATCCCGTTGGTCACGCGGCCAGCGCCCGTGAACGGAGCCAGGTCCGGCGTGCCCCACAGGAAGCTGAGGCGGTTGGTGCCGCCAGCGATCGTCAAATCCGCGAAGATCGGGAAGTTCAGGTTCGTCGGATCCGAGACGACGAAGAACTCCAACGTCTCGAAATTCCCAGTTCCCAAGATCTCGTAAGGCGACTTGCCCATACCGAGGTTGGAGCCTGCCGTGACGACAGCGTCAAACGACATGCTGGCTTCAAGGTCGGCACCAGCGCTGGTGTCCACCTTGGCAACTCCGGCATTGCCGACGCCTAAGTTCTTGATTTCGAGCGTCGCTGCCGCAGCAGGCGAAGCAAGGGTAAGGGCCGCGAGGCCAAGCATCATTTTGTACATTGGTGGGGTCCCCTCAGATCGTTAACGTACAACCGAGAGGTAACCTTTGATCCACCCTTTTTCAACGCATGGGTGTGCGGAAAGTCACCATCACTCAGTCTCAGAGACGTTCGGAAGAGTTTTTTCTCGTGCCCAGGTAGACCGGAATACATTGGTTCCAGTCGTCTTTTCGCTTTCCAATCAGAGGCCGGCGTCCTTTGAAGGCGCGCACCACGAGTTCTCCGATGAAAATGATCGCACCAACAACCGCACCGATCCACTCGCCGGCACCTAGCGCTGATAGGTCAGAGAAGCTGTCTTCCTTGCTCCAGTCCTGTTCGCTGATCTGACCTAGGCTGACGACGGGAGCCTGTGACACTCCTAAGTCGATGACCGCGCTCGTCGCCGAGCCAATCCTGAATTTCAGCCGCCGGGTGTGCGAGGGAATCTCCAGATCAAAACTCGAAACCAGCGGGTGTGACCCGAGCCTCTCGCCTTCCGACCACACCTCAACGTCCGGCTTGTGACCGAACATATCGCTCCAAGCTTCCACATGGAGCGTGCGCATTTGCTAGCTTCGCGCCGCTTTCGCTTCCCGCGCCGCTTTCAGCTTGGCGAAGTCGTCGCCGGCGTGATGGCTGGAGCGGGTCAGCGGGCTGGCTGAGACCATCAGGAAGCCTTTGGAGCGGGCGATCACTTCGTAGCGCTTGAACTCTTCAGGCGTCACGAAACGATCGACGGCGGCGTGCTTCCGGGTGGGCTGCAAGTACTGACCAATGGTCAGGAAATCGATGCCAGCGGAGCGCATGTCGTCCATCACCTGCATCACCTCTTCGGTGGTCTCGCCAAGGCCAACCATCAGGCCTGACTTGGTGAACTGGTCAGGCGCCCGGTCCTTCACCCGCTCAAGCAGGCGCAAGCTGTGGAAGTAGCGCGCACCGGGGCGGATCGAGAGATAGAGCCGCGGCACCGTCTCAAGGTTGTGGTTGAAGACGTCTGGTGCCGCATCAATCACCTTATCCAGTGCCCAAGCCGGCTTGCGCAGGAAGTCAGGCGTCAGGATCTCAATCGTCGTGCCGGGCGCACGGGCGCGGATGGCTTCGATCACCTCGACAAAGTGCTGGGCACCGCCGTCCTCAAGGTCATCGCGGTCCACCGAGGTGATGACCACGTGCTTTAGGCCCATCTCTGCGACGGCATCAGCGACGCGGCGAGGCTCATCAGCATCCAGCTGGCCAGGCAGACCCGTCCGCACGTTGCAGAAGGCGCAGGCGCGGGTGCAGATCTCGCCCATGATCATCATGGTGGCGTGCTTCTGATCCCAGCACTCACCAATGTTCGGGCAAGCCGCCTCTTCGCAGACCGTGACGAGGCCCTTGGACTTCACGATCTCCTTCGTCGCTGCGTAGCCCTTAGAAACCGGGGCTTTCACGCGAATCCAGTCGGGCTTCCGCTGGATCGGAGAATCCGGGCGGTTCTGCTTTTCCGGGTGGCGCAGCGCAGGGCGCTGCTCGAGATCAATGAGAGTGGCCATAGCGTTCAAGTCATCGCGTCTCACACTTTTGTCAATACGTCATGGACGCCCGCCGGCGAACTGCAACGCAAGCTCCCGCCAGGACATGAAAAGGCCTACGGTCTTGCCGTCATTGAAGGGGAACAACCAATGATCGAACTCTTAGCCGCGCTCAGCCTCACCGCCGCCACGTTTGCCGATGCCGAGGGGTGCACCGACCACCCTGCCATCACGCGCTATCCAGGGACCGAGCTCACGTGGTGCACGACGGAGAACTTCATCCCGTTCCGCGTGCCCCTTGGCCCCGTGACCGGATACAAACGCATTGGGGAGTGGGAGGACACCGAAGGTCGCCTCACCCGCAACTTCTACCAATACAGCGGCACCGACCGGACCCACTCGGAGGTCTGGAAAAACATGTCCGACGCCGTGAAAGAGGCCGGCTTTGAGGTCTTGGGCGAAGGGCTCTTCCCCGAAAGCAACGTGAAGCGAGAGATCGGCGGGCGGAGCTGGCAGGGCGTCTACTTTGATACCAACAAGTGGAAGTCAGGCGGCGGCCCAGTGAACACCCTGCTGGGAGGCACCTCCACCAGCGGAGGCAGCGGCGCCGTGGTCGCCAAGAAAGAGCGCGCAGACGATACCATCTACGTGGTGATCAATGTCGAGCAGCACAGCGCCGAAAGCGTCGGCGTGCTCGTCGATATCCTGGAATCCAAAGCCGCGGAGACGGGCCTCGTGGTCGCCAATGCCGAGGCCATGGGGAAAGACATCGAAGAACTCGGCCGTACCGTCATCGAAGGCCTAATGTTCGCCCACGATGAAGCCGCACTGCTGACCGAGTCCGAACCTGCCCTCGAACAAGCAGCCCAGCTCCTCCGCACACTGAGCGATAATAGCTTCTACGTCGTCGGCCATACCGACGCGACGGGCACCTACGCCTACAACATGAAGCTGTCCTCAGACCGCGCCTATTCCGTCCGCGAAGCCCTCGTCGAACGCTACGGCATCGACTCAGACCGCCTCGTCGCAGCAGGCGTTGGACCCCTCTCCCCCGTCTTCACCAATTCATCCGAGGGCGGACGATCAAAAAACCGCAGGGTCGAGTTGGTTGAGCAGTAGGTAAAAAAAAGGCTCGGCCAAAACGACCGAGCCCTGGTTTCGTATACCTCAGTAGACGGATTGTCCTTAATTGATGAGGATCCCCGACGTGAAGAAATCCGTTACGCTTTACGTCGCGCGTACAGAGCAAGCACACCTGCCATCAGCAGTGCAGCGGGCGGAACCGGAACCTCTGACGCAGCAGTTTGGAGATTATCCAGCGCAAAACCGTCGTTGCCGGAGACGCCATTGTTGCGGAATACGACTGCCGACAACGCGCCCAGGGGCGAGAACACTGCGCTCGAGAACACATCAGCGACCGTCGTGAACGACTGAGTCACCGAGCCGCCGCCAGCGAGATCAAACCGAACGTCGATGACTTGGCCGCCAAAGCCCAGCGAATGGTCGGCGATATCGAAGCCGAAAAGCTCGAACGAGCCGCCGGTAGCGCTGGTCATGACGATCGCGCAGTTGAAATCACCAGTGTCGCGGCAGGTGATGAACTCGGTGCCGTTTCCGACTTCATTGGTGATGCCGCTTGCTTCGGAGATTGCCCAACCATTGCGGTCTATGTAGTCGAAGGTGAAGCCGTCGACCGTAACCGGATCATCAAAATTTGAGCCTATGCCATTGAAATCGATGGTCGTTGCGAAGGCTGATCCGAACAAAAGAGCAACAGATGCGGCAGCGGATAAGATGTTTTTCATGTGATCTCCCCTCATGAATGAAGGGACCGTTAACACATCGCGTTCGCTTTGTCTCGTGGTGAGACAGTGCTTCAGACGCCAGCGTCTTCAAGCAGCGCGACCGCGATCAGGCTCGTCAGCTCCTGCGCGTTCGATGTCTGCACGGCGGCGACGCGGTCCAGTTCGCTGGCTGGGATGCGATACTCACCCGGCTTCATGTGACCGAGGTTAGCGCGGACGCTTTCTTCGAGGAGGTCCTCGTCCAGGCTATCGAGCAGCAGGCGATCGGCGCGCGCTTCCAGCCAAGCGCGCTCGTTCTGCATTTCGGCAAGCTCCGCTGACTTCTCCGCCCTCACCGCCTCAAGGTGCGCGGCTGCATGCACGCCTTGGGGACCGTTCACGCCCATGAGCACCTGGTACCCGGTGGCGACCAGCAGCGCCGCAGGGAGCACGGAGGAAAAGAAGAAGGACTTAATCGTCAGCATAAGGAGGAACTCGCTTTCACGACTCACCCTTCCTCAAACAGAGTTACTCTGAAGTGAATCAAATTCGCTTTCTTCAGGCCTCGGTGAGATTTCTTCCGCCGCCGTTAAGGAAGGTGTCCCGCGATGGGACAAACGCGCCTTCTTAGGCGCATCAATCGCGCTCATGACGGAAAATGTTCCCCCTTTTCGCACAGACGAAGGTCCAATTCTTGATCGCGATCAAAAGGGTTAGCGCCCTTCCGTGGTGTCTCTTGGAGAGAGGGGCACGAAAAAAAAGACTATCGGAGGATCGCTATGAACTACATGTCGGACATCAAGGCGGAACAGAAATCGCCGTTCAAGCTGCGCTATGACAACTTCATCGGCGGCAAGTTCGTAGCCCCATCAAGCGGCGAGTATTTCGACAACGTCACCCCCATTTCCGGCGCGAAAGTGTGCGAAGTCGCGCGGTCATCCGCTGCCGATGTGGAGACGGCTCTGGATGCGGCCCACGCGGCAAAAGCGGCTTGGGGCAGCACGCCTGCGGCTGAGCGCTCGAACATCCTCCTGAAGATCGCTGATCGGATGGAAGAGAACTTGGAGCTGCTCGCCCAGGCGGAGACCTGGGATAATGGCAAGCCAATCCGCGAGACCACCGCGGCGGACATTCCGCTGTCTATCGACCACTTCCGCTACTTCGCAGGCGTCCTGCGCAGCCAGGAAGGCACCATGTCGGAAATCGACGCCGACACCGTCGCCTACCACTTTCATGAGCCCCTGGGCGTCGTCGGCCAAATTATCCCGTGGAACTTCTCGATCCTGATGGCGGCATGGAAGCTCGCCCCGGCGCTGGCCGCTGGGAACTGCGTGGTCCTCAAGCCCGCTGAGCAGACGCCAGCGGCAATCATGGTCATGGCTGAGCTAATCGCAGACCTTCTACCGGACGGCGTCCTGAACATCGTCAACGGGTATGGCGGCGAAGTGGGCGCGGCCCTCGCCCGTTCGTCACGGATTGCGAAGATCGCCTTCACCGGCTCCACCGAGACCGGCCGCAAGATCATGCAGGCTGCGACGCAAAACCTGATCCCTGTCACGCTGGAGCTGGGAGGCAAGTCCCCCAACGTCTTCTTCTCCGACGTGATGGCTGAGGACGACGCCTTTCTCGACAAGGCAGTCGAAGGCTTCGTCCTCTTTGCCTTCAACCAGGGCGAGGTCTGCACCTGCCCCAGCCGCGCGCTGATCCAGGAAGACATCTACGACCGCTTCATGGAGCGCGCGATCGCCCGGGTGGAAGCCATCAAGCAAGGCGACCCTCGTGACATGGAAACCATGGTCGGCGCCCAAGCCAGCCAGGAGCAGCAGGACAAAATCCTCTCCTACCTCGCCGTTGGCCGCGCAGAAGGCGCAGAGGTCCTCACGGGCGGGGAAGCTGCGCGCATCCCAGAGCTTGAGAGCGGGTTCTACATCCAGCCGACGATCCTCAAAGGCCACAACAAGATGCGAGTCTTCCAGGAGGAGATCTTCGGCCCTGTGGTCTCGGTCACCACGTTCAAGGATGACGAAGAGGCCCTCGCGATCGCCAATGACACGATGTATGGCCTGGGCGCTGGCGTCTGGTCGCGCGATGCGAACCGTTGCTACCGGTTCGGCCGCGCCATTGAGGCGGGCCGGGTGTGGGTGAACAACTACCACGCCTACCCCGCCCACGCGGCGTTCGGCGGCTACAAGCAGTCAGGCATCGGGCGCGAGACCCACAAGATGATGCTCGACCATTATCAGCAGACGAAGAATATTCTGATGAGCTACAATCCGAACAAGCTGGGCTTCTTCTAAGGCCCAACTTGATACCAGGGTCGCACCTCTCCCCCTCCAGCCCGCGGCTCTGAATAGAAAAGCGCCCCCGACCTCCGGGGCGCTTTTTTCATTCCAGCCAGAAAATTATGGTTTGGTTGAGCGAGCCGCAGGCTCGCTCACGGCCTCAAACAGCAAGCGCAAGCGAGCGGTAGGCCCACTTACTTGAGAATATCAGCACCCGGATAATGGGCTGAGGGGCCGAGGATTTCTTCGATGCGGAGGAGCTGGTTGTACTTCGCTGTCCGATCGGAGCGCGCCAGCGAACCCGTCTTGATTTGGCCACAGCCCGTCGCCACGGCGAGGTCGGCGATGGTGACGTCCTCCGTCTCGCCAGAGCGGTGGGACATGACAGCCTTAAAGCCAGCTTTATGCGCCATATCCACAGCCTCAAACGTTTCCGTCAGTGTACCGATCTGATTGACCTTCACCAGGATCGCGTTGCCAGCGTTCTGGGCAATACCGTCCTTCAGGCGCTTTGGGTTCGTCACGAAGAGGTCATCACCCACCAGCTGCACCTTGTCGCCGATCTTCGCCGTCAGCGCGGCCCAGCCGTCCCAATCGTCTTCGGCCATACCGTCTTCGATCGACTTGATCGGATAGTCATTCGCGAGGCTCG
This sequence comes from Pseudomonadota bacterium, assembly GCA_039198765.1. Lineage (GTDB taxonomy): Bacteria > Pseudomonadota > Alphaproteobacteria > Caulobacterales > Parvularculaceae > Parvularcula. The sequence goes on along the minus strand of JBCCTF010000111.1, from coordinate 920 downwards.
CCAGATAGTCGGACATGCCGCCAGCGTCGAGGGTCGTGCCCTCGCCTGCCAACGTGTACTGACCATCAGTAAAGAACTCCGTAGACGCCACATCCAGCGCGAGGACCATATCGGTTCCGGCCTTGAGCCCCGTGTCCTCAATCGCCTTCATGATAAGGTCCAGCGCAGCCCGGCTCGATGCGATGTTCGGGGCGAAGCCACCCTCATCACCAACGTTGGTGCCCATGCCATCAGCTTTGAGTTTCGCCTTCAGCGCGTGGAACGTCTCCGCACCCATGCGCAAGGCCTCAGAAAAGCTCTCCGCGCCCACCGGCATGATCATGAACTCCTGAATGTCCACAGGATTGTCCGCATGCGCACCGCCGTTCAGGATATTCATCATCGGTACAGGGAGGATATTCGCCGTTGGCCCGCCCAGGTACCGGAACAGCGGCAAGCCGCGCTCATCAGCTGCCGCCTTCGCCACCGCCAGCGAGACGCCGAGGATCGCGTTCGCGCCAATTCGGCTCTTGTTCGGTGTGCCATCAAGATCGATCATCGCGCGGTCGATGAAAACCTGCTCGTCCGCATCCACACCGAGGAGCAGATCGCTGATCTCCGTCTGCACCGCGTGGACAGCGTCCTTCACGCCCTTCCCGCCAAAGCGCTTGCCGCCATCACGCCGCTCATGCGCCTCATGCATCCCCGTCGACGCCCCCGAAGGCACAGCCGCCCGGCCAAAGCCGCCATCCTCGGTGATGACATCCACCTCCACCGTGGGAAAGCCGCGGCTATCGAGAACTTCGCGGGCAAGAATATCGGCAATCATCGGGGCACTCCTCACTGGGCAAGCTATTTTGTGCGCCGCAGTGCCAGTTTTTGGGGACGGAGGGAAGTGGGGCTGCTGCCTTAGAGACGAGCCGAGAAGCCCAAACTGATGG